>NZ_JBFBGR010000015.1:0-177980 GCF_040684755.1 Streptomyces sp. NPDC089799
CCCGGAGGCCGGGGCCCGCCGGCGCGGCCGTTACGGCGCGCCGAAGGTGAGGATCAGCTGCGGAGTGCCCTCCGCCGCCGAGGCCTCGCGGGACCAGATCCACAGCGGGTCGGTGCCCGGTGCGGTCAGGGCCATGTCGTAGCCGGTGCCGAGCACCGCCGAGATCGCGTCCTTGTCCAGGTCCACGTTGTGGATCGCCGAGCCGTCGGCGATGCCCGAGATCGAGCCCAGCACCTGGGAGCCCAGCGCCGGCTTGGTGTTGAAGGTGGTGGTCGCACCGCTCCAGGTGCCGGTGACCGGAACCACCTTGACCGTGTCGGCCGTACCGGCACCCGCCTGGGTGCTGGTCTTGATCTGCAGCGTGGCCGACTTCAGCACCTGCCCGGCGGGGGCCGCCGGCAGGGTGAAGCGCAGGTACGACTCGTAGGCCGAGGAGCCGCGCACCGCGAGCGAGGTGGACGTGCCGTAGGCCGTGCTCGGGGCGCCCTGGTTGACGTACGTGTCCTCGGTCGCCGAGACCTCCTTGACCGTCTCGGCCGCGGCCGTCGCCAGGTCGAAGTGGTTCTTGATCTGGGTCTGGCTCAGCACCGACGGGTAGACGGCCGTCTCGTCGATCTGACCGGCGAAGAAGCTGCTGGTCGGACGGTTCGGCCAGCTGCCGAGGTTGTCGCCGCCCACGTGCCAGTAGCCCGCGTAGGCCTGGTGCGTGGAGACGTTCGAGGAGGCCTTCTTCGCACCGTCGACGTACAGCGCCATGCCGCCCGGACCCTGGGTCGCGACGACGTGGTGCCACTTGTTGTCGTTGTACGTGTCGAACAGACCGGTGGAGACGGTGTTCGCGGTTCCGTTGTAGGTACCGAAGACCAGTCGGCCGGTGTTCGTCATGTAGACGTGCTTGTCGTACGTGCCGCTGTTACGGGTGGTGTTGTTGCCGAACCCGATCAGCTTGCCGCCGCGCGTGGTGTTCGTCTTGAACCACGTCTCCAGCGAGTACGAGGCACCCACCGTCTGGCGGCGGTCGCTGTGGATCTGCTCGTCGGTGCCGTTGAGGCCCACCGCCGTGCTGGAACCGCTGATCGCGCCGGGCGACTGGCGCAGCGCCGGGGCGTTGACCTGGATGCCGCTGCGGTTGCCGGAGACCGAGGAGTCGGCCGTGTACGGGCTGACCGTGTCGTCGTAGCGCCAGTACAGCTCGGCGCCGTCGGAGCGGACCTGGTTCGGGTACGCCTGGACGGTCGACGGGACGGCCACGCTCGCGGTGGCCGACAGGGCGCTGGTGTTGCCCGCCGCGTCGGTCGCGGTCACCCGGTAGGTGTAGGACTGGCCGGCCTTGACGGTGCTGTCCGTCCAGGACGCCTGCGGGCGCTCCCACTCCAGGGAGTTGGCGGTGACCGTGGCGATCGGGGTGGCCGCACCGTTGCGGTAGATGCGGTAGGTCAGCTTGCTGTCGTCCTGGTCGTAGCTGGTGCGCCAGCGGACCTGGACCTCACCGGGCTTGACGCTGGAGGCGCTGGCCACCGGGGTGGTCGGGGCGCCGACGTCGCCGGTGGAGGCGAAGCGGGTCAGGCCCTGCTGGTCCTTGCCGTTGATGAGGGTGAACTCACCGCCGACCCACATGTACTTGACGTCGTTCTTCTCCGCCACGGCCATCACGCGCGGGCCGATGCCCTCGCCGATGCCGTCGTTGGCGGTGGGGTGCCAGCCGAGCTTGCCGGGGCTGCGCACGAAGCCGTCCACCGGCGCCGGAGCGGGGCCGGACCAGTTGGTGTTCTGGGCGAGCAGGAAGTTGCGCTTGCCGTCGGGGAACTCCTGCTCGGTGGAGCAGTCGTGCGCGTGCGAGGAGCTGTAGAGGACGCCGTCGTAGGGCAGCACCGCCTGGGTGGCGCCGAGGCAGCGGTCCCGCCACTTCTCGCTGAAGTCGCTCAGGTTGAGGCCGATGCGGCCGTCGAAGACACCGCCGCCGGAGCCCTCGTTGCCGGTGTACCAGCCGCCGTTGTCGTCGGTGGCGATGTCCTTGACGACCGAGTTGCTGGGGATGTTGCCGTACGTCTTGACCACGGCGCCGGTGGTGGCGTCCGCCACGGCGAGCGCGTGGGTGTTCTTTCCGTTGACGGTGAAGAAGTCACCGCCGAGCAGGACGTTCTTGCCGTCCGGGGTGACCTCGACGGCACGGCCCGGCTCGTCCGCGTTCGCGGTCCACGGCTTCAGCGCGCCGGTCGAGGCGTCGACGGCGGCGAACCGCTCGCGGCCCTGCCCCTCGACGGTGAAGAAGTCGCCGCCCGCGTACAGGGTGTCGTCCGTGACGGCGAGCGCGCGCACGGTGGCGGCGAAGCCCGGGTGGAAGTCGGCCTTCGGCTTGCAGCTCGCGATGTCGATCGCGGCGAGGCTGCTCACCGGAGTGCCGTTGACCGCGCCGAAGTACCCGCCCGCATAGAGGGTCTTGTTGTCCTTGGAGACCACCAGGGCCCGGACCGTGGCGCTGCCGTCCCCCACGGTGAAGGACAGCTTGCAGGGCGTGGGAGCGCCGGTCGCGGCGTCGAGGGCGACGAAGTTGACGGCCTCCTGCTCGGTGCCGGCCGCGCCCTCGGGCGGGCGTACGGCGGAGAAGGTGCCGCCGGCGAACACCGTGCCGTTGGCCTGCGCCATGGCGAACACGATGCCGTTGGGCTGCCAGGTCGGCAGGTCGTCGGCGGTGAAGGCCACCGGCTGGGTGATGGCCGACGCCTCCGGCATCAGCACCACGCCGATGCCGGCGCCGGCCCCGGCCAAGGACAGGACGAGGGCAGTCGTCAGCCCTCTCGATCTACGCATGAGCCCCCCAGGGCAACGCCCGGTTGTGTGGCTGGAAACATTCGTTCAGCCATATGTACCGGCGCAGACTAGGGCTTGGGTGAGGACCTGGTCACCTCACTTGACCCATTGCATACCAAGTTGGTGTGAGCAGGGGTCAGCACGGCGGGCGCACATCGGACATACGGCAGGTTTGCCCCGGTCACCCCCGGTGGAGGATGACCGGAACATGCAAATCCTAGGGTACTTCGAGGGTACTGCGGGTAACTCGCAGGCCCTCAGCGGTCGATCCGGACGGTGATTCCGGCAAGCTGGTCCTCGACCTGGCGGATGTCCGCGTCCACCATGATCCGGGCCAGTTCCTCGACCAGGACCGTCGGCTTCCAGCCGAGCAGCTCCCGCGCCTTGCTCGCGTCGCCGATGAGCGCGTCGACCTCGCTGGGGCGCTCGTACTTGGCGTCGTAGGCCACGTACTCCTCCCAGTCCAGGCCGGCGTGCGCGAAGGACGCCTGGACGAACTCGCGGACGGTGGCGGCCACACCGGTGGCGACCACGTAGTCGGTGGGCTCGTCCTGCTGCAGCATCCGCCACATGGCGTCCACGTACTCGGGGGCGTAGCCCCAGTCGCGGACGGCGTCGAGGTTGCCCAGGTACAGCTTGTCCTGCAGGCCGGCCTTGATCCGGGCGACCGCACGGGTGATCTTGCGGGTCACGAAGGTCTCGCCGCGGCGCGGGGACTCGTGGTTGAAGAGGATCCCGTTGACCGCGAACATGTCGTACGCCTCGCGGTAGTTCACGGTGGTCCAGTACGCGAAGACCTTCGCCGCGCCGTACGGGCTGCGCGGGTGGAACGGGGTCAGCTCGTTCTGCGGCGGCGGGGTGGCGCCGAACATCTCCGAGGACGAGGCCTGGTAGATGCGGGTGTCCACGCCCGAGGCGCGGATCGCCTCCAGCAGCCGCAGCGCGCCGAGGCCGGTGACGTCACCGGTGTACAGCGGGGCGTCGAAGGAGACGCGCACGTGGGACTGGGCGCCCAGGTTGTAGACCTCGTCGGGGCGTATGTCGCGGAGCAGGTTCACCAGGGCGACGCCGTCGGACAGGTCCGCGTGGTGGAGCACGAGGGACCGGTCGGCCGTGTGCGGGTCCTGGTAGATGTGGTCGATCCGCTCCGTGTTGAAGCTGGACGAGCGCCGGACCAGGCCGTGCACCGTGTAGCCCTTGGAGAGCAGCAGCTCGGCGAGGTAGGAGCCGTCCTGGCCGGTGACACCGGTGATCAGCGCGGTCTTGCTCATACGGGTTCCCCCCGGGGGTCGTCGTGGTTCTGGTTCAGCGGTCCCGGGGCGGTGCCCCGGCATCCGGAGCGTTGGCTTCCGCCCGCGCTGCGGCTCTTGCGGGTCCCCGCATGGTACGCGTGTGCCGACCGGCACCCGTCCCACCGGAAGGCCCTGGCATCATCGGCGGTATGACAAGCTTTCTGCCTTCGCGCGCCCGCATCTTCGTCGCCGGCCACCGCGGCCTCGTGGGATCCGCCGTCGTACGGCGGCTGACCGCCGACGGGCACGAGGTGATCACCCGAGGCCGCGAGGACCTGGACCTGCGGGACGCGGCCGCGACCGGCGCCTTCCTGCGCGACGCCCGCCCCGACGCGGTGGTGCTCGCCGCGGCCAAGGTGGGCGGGATCATGGCGAACAGCACCTATCCGGTGCAGTTCCTGGAGGAGAACCTGCAGATCCAGCTCAGCGTCATCGCCGGCGCGCACGCGGCCGGCGTGGGACGGCTGCTGTTCCTGGGCTCCTCCTGCATCTACCCCAAGCTCGCCCCGCAGCCCATCAACGAGGACGCGCTGCTGACGGGCCCGCTGGAGCCGACCAACGAGGCGTACGCGCTCGCCAAGATCGCCGGCATCGTGCAGGTGCAGTCGTACCGGAAGCAGTACGGCGCCCCGTACATCTCCGCGATGCCCACGAACCTCTACGGCCCGGGCGACAACTTCGACCTGGAGACCTCGCACGTCCTGCCGGCCCTGATCCGCCGCTTCCACGAGGCCGCGGCCGAGGGGCGCGAGGAGGTCGCGCTCTGGGGTTCGGGCACGCCCCGCCGGGAGTTCCTGCACGTGGACGACCTCGCGGCGGCCTGCGCCGTGCTGCTGGAGCGGTACGACGGGGACGAGCCGGTGAACATCGGCTGCGGCGAGGACCTCACCATCAAGGAGCTCGCCGAGACCGTCGCCGAGGTGACCGGCTTCACCGGCCGGCTCGCCTGGGACACCTCCAAGCCGGACGGGACCCCCCGCAAGCTGCTGGACGTGACCCGGCTGGGTTCGCTGGGCTGGAAGCCCCGGATCCCGCTCAGGGACGGGATCGCCGACACCTACCGGTGGTGGCTGGACGACAGCCGAACGCGCTGACCGCATGGCTCAGTACGCTCCGCGGCCGTCCACGACGGCCCGGAACGTACGGCCCATCACGTCGACATCGCTGGTGAAGGACCAGTTGTCGACGTACTGCAGGTCAAGCTGAATCGTTTCGTCCCAGGACAGGTCGGACCGTCCGCTGATCTGCCACAGCCCGGTCATCCCGGGCCGCACCACCAGCCGGCGCAGCTCGACCTCGTCGTACCGGGCCACTTCCTCGGGCAGCGGCGGCCGGGGGCCGACCAGCGACATGTGCCCGCTCAGCACGTTGAACAGCTGCGGCAGCTCGTCCAGCGAGGTGCGGCGCAGCAGCCGGCCCACCCGGGTCACCCGGGGATCGCGGCGCATCTTGAACATCAGGCCGTCGTTCTCGTTGGCCGCGGACAGCTCGGCCTTGAGCCGGTCCGCGTCCACCACCATGGTGCGGAACTTCCACATCACGAACGGCTCGCCGTCCCGGCCGATCCGGTGCTGCCGGTAGAACGCCGGGCCGCGGCTGCCCAGCCGTATCGCCGCGACGATCCCCAGGAAGACCGGGGAGAGCAGCAGCAGGCCCAGGCCCGCACCGGCCCGGTCCAGCACCGACTTCAGCAGCGGCTGCAGGCCGCGCCGCACCGGCGGCGCCACCCGCAGCACGGCGAGTCCGCCGGCCGAGAGGGTCTCCAGGCGCTTGACCGAGACCTCCACCAGGCCGGGGAAGACCGCGAGTTCCAGGCCCGCGTCGTGCAGGGCCCAGGCCACCCGGCGCAGCCGCTCGCCGGCGAACCGCACCCCGGGGGCGACGAGGACGAGGTCGGCGTGCTGGCCGCGGACCGCGCCGAGGACCGTGTCGGCGTCCCCGGAGGGGGCTTCCGGCATGTCCGCGCCCAGGCGTCCGGCGACCGGGACGCCCGCGCTCAGCCTGCCGTCGCCGACCGGGAGCACGCCCACCACCACGTAGGGGTGGTCGGTCCGGGCGGAGAGGTGGGCGATGACGCCCTCGGCCGCGGCGGGCTCGCCGACCACCAGCACGCGGCTGACGGCCTGGGCCTCGCGGCGGGCGGCGAAGAGGTGGCGGTAGGTCAGTTTGCGGCAGGCGACCGTGACGAGGAGGGCCGGCACGAGCGCGCACAGGGCGGCCAGCCGCGGGGTGCTCTCGTCGGTCGCGGCCCGGGCCACGGCCAGTACGCCGATCAGAATCAGCCAGTCGTGGACCACCGGGAGCACTCCGCGGGACTCCCCGAGCGCCCGGTTCGCGTACCGCCGGCGGAGGGCCTGGACGCTGATCCAGGCGAGGGCCGCGCCGGCCGCGCAGTACAGCGGACGGACCTGCCGGGCGGCCTCGAACACCAGGAACACCGGCACGCCGGCGCCGAGCAGATCGGCAGTCAGCGCTGCGGGCAGGTACCAGCGGGCCTTGTCACCCAGGCGTCGCACGGGCGCATGCGACTCATGCGCCGTTCCGGCCACCCTTTGCGCAGGAAATCGGACATGCCTCATGAGCCCCCCTGGCACGTGGATATGACGGAGGCGAGCGTCCGCGGCTTCCCCAAACGGCAGACAACTATCGCACCGGAGAACAGTACGACAAACGTCCGTACGGTAGATGCCGTTTGCTTCAACGCAGTCTCTTGTTGCCCGTTCGTTAGCATCCGGCGCAGCAGATTCCGCATGCTGGACGACTCTACGCGGATGCCTGCCAAATGCAGGTGAACGGTTCGGATATCGAACCCTTCACTTCGGACAACGGACCATTTCCGGCCAACCTTTTGACGCGGCCCTGACAGTTCGGCCGTGAGCTGGCACGCTTCGATCCGTTCTTCGCACAGCGTTCGCACAGCCACAGCACGGCCATTCGCTCAACCCTGCTCTGCCCGGAGGCCCCACCCAGCCATCCGGAACCCCCCTTGCAGAAGGAGTCTGCGTTGAGTCCCACCCCCCACCGGCGTGCCACCGCGGCCGGCGCCCTCGTAGCCGCGGCCGCACTGCTGGCCGTAGGCATGCAGACCACGGCCGCTTCCGCCGACGCCACCGCGTCGCAGGCCAACCGGGCCGTCCAGGCCAACCCCGGCGCCGCGCCCATGAAGCTCAGCCCCTCGGAGCGTGCGACGCTCCTGGCAGAGGTGAACTCCTCCACCGCCCAGGCGGCCAAGGCCCTCGGCCTCGGCGGGCAGGAGAAGCTGATCGTCCGTGACGTCGTCAAGGACGCGGACGGCACCACGCACACCACGTACGAGCGCACCTACGCCGGCCTCCCGGTCCACGGCGGCGACCTCACGGTCCACGCCAAGGGCGGCGTCACCAAGAGCGTGACCAAGGCGACCCAGCACGAGATCAAGGTCGCCACCACCGAGGCCGCGGTCACCCCGGCCGCCGCCGAGGGCCAGGCGCTCTCCGCTTCCAAGTCCGCGGGCGCCAAGGACACCAAGGCGTCGAAGAACGCCCGCAAGGTGATCTGGGCCGCCACCGGCACCCCGGTGCTCGCCTACGAGACCGTCGTCGGCGGCCTCCAGCACGACGGCACCCCCAACGAGCTGCACGTGATCACCGACGCCAGGACCGGCGCGAAGATCACCGAGTGGCAGGCCATCGAGACCGGCACCGGCAACACCATGTACAGCGGCCAGGTCACCCTCGGCACCGCCCAGTCCGGCAGCAACTACACGCTGACCGACACCGGACGCGGCAGCCACAAGACCTACAACCTCAACCGCGGCAGCTCCGGCACCGGCACGCTCTTCAGCGGCCCGGACGACGTCTGGGGCAACGGCACCGCCTCCAACCTGGAGACGGCCGGCGCGGACGCCCACTACGGCGCGGCGGTCACCTGGGACTACTACAAGAACGTCCACGGCCGCAACGGTCTGCGCAACGACGGCGTCGCCCCCTACAGCCGCGTCCACTACGGCAACGCCTACGTGAACGCGTTCTGGGACGACTCCTGCTTCTGCATGACGTACGGCGACGGCTCGGGCAACACCAAGCCGCTCACCTCGACCGACGTCGCCGCGCACGAGATGACCCACGGCCTGACCTCGGTCACCGGCAACATGACCTACAGCGGCGAGCCCGGCGGTCTGAACGAGGCGACCTCCGACATCATGGCCGCCGCCGTCGAGTTCTACGCCAACAACCCGACCGACGTCGGCGACTACCTGGTCGGCGAGAAGATCGACATCAACGGCGACGGCACCCCGCTGCGCTACATGGACAAGCCGAGCAAGGACGGGTCCTCCAAGGACGCCTGGTACTCCGGCCTCGGCGGCATCGACGTCCACTACTCCTCGGGCCCGGCCAACCACTGGTACTACCTGGCCTCCGAGGGCTCCGGCGCCAAGGTCATCAACGGCGTGAGCTACAACTCGCCGACCTCCGACGGCCTGCCGGTCACGGCCATCGGCCGGGACGCCGCCTCGAAGATCTGGTTCCGCGCGCTGACGGTGGGCTACTTCAAGTCCAACACCAACTACGCCGACGCCCGCGTCCAGACCCTGAAGGCCGCCGCCGACCTCTACGGCCAGGGCTCGGCGACCTACAACAACGTCGCCAACGCCTGGGCCGCCATCAACGTCGGCCCGCGCATCAACGACGGCGTGACGGTCCAGCCGATCGCCAACCAGACCACCATGATCAACACCGCGGTGAGCCTCCAGGTCCAGGCCACCAGCACCAACCCGGGCGCGCTGACCTACTCGGCGACCGGCCTGCCGGCCGGCCTGTCGATCAACTCCTCCACCGGTCTGATCTCGGGTACGGCCACCACGGCCGCCACCTCCAACGTGACCGTCACGGTGACCGACTCGGCGAACAAGAGCGGCACCGCGGCCTTCACCTGGACCGTGGGCACCGCCCAGCAGAACGTCTTCGAGAACACGAACGACTACCAGATCGCGGACAACTCCACCGTCGAGTCCCCGATCACCGTCACCCGCTCGGGCAACGCGCCGAGCGCCCTGAAGGTGGACGTCAACATCGTCCACACCTACGTCGGTGACCTCCGGGTCGACCTGGTCGCCCCCGACGGCACCGTCTACAACCTGCGCAACCGCAGCGGCGGCAGCGCGGACAACATCGTCCAGAGCTTCACCGTGAACGCCTCCTCCGAGGTCGCCGGCGGTGTCTGGAAGCTCCGGGTGGCGGACCTCGCCAGCCTGGACACCGGCTACATCAACAGCTGGAAGCTGACCTTCTGATCCACTGACCGGCTTCCGCCGGTCCCGCCGCACCACAGCGCACCACCTGACCACCTGAACCGGGGACGGCCCGGGGACCCCAGGTCCCCGGGCCGTTCCGCGTTCCGGGGGCCCGGTGCTCCGGGGCTCCCCCGGGCAAGGCCCTCGGGTGCCTCGGGCCCGGACTCACTCCTCGTCGTCAGGGATCAGCCGGACGGCGTAGGCGCGGACCTCCGAGTCGCGGCCCGGCACCACCTTGTCGAGCGGCTGGCCGCTGCACCCCCGGTCCCCGTAGAGCAGGACCGGGGCGCTGGACTCGTTGGCGGTGCGGAAGGCCGGGGTGGCGCCCAGCTCGGGGAGCGCGATGCACGCGCCGTCCTCCGGGTCGACGAGCACCGCGGTGGTCTCCCGGCCCCAGTCGTCGACGTAGGTGTATTCCACACCGCCGGACGCGGCGGTGGACGTCCCGGCGGCGGGCAGCAGCACGGTGAGGGCGGCGGCAGCGGTGGCAGCGGCGGCGACGGGCAGCGTCGCGGCGGTACGGGAAGGGATGCGCATGCGCGGCAGCGTAGGAGGGGGTCGCCCGCCGGGCGGGTGCGCTCCGGCGGTGTTCCCGCAGGTTCACCCGGAGGGGCCCGGCCGGCGGAGCGTGCGGCCGGGCCTCCCGCCTCAGCGCAGCGGCACCCCTCCCCCGCTCGCCGAACCCCCCGCGGACTCGGGCGGGGCGGCGACCAGCCCGAGTTCGGCCGGGGTCGCCAGCAGCGGGTGCGCCGGCAGGATCCGTACGGTGTAGCCGAACGGCCCGGTGCGGTCCAGGGGGAGCGGCCCCTCGTACACCCAGCGGCCCTCCAGATCGGGCCCGGCGGCCGGCTTGAGCGGGAACACCCGCGCGTCCCGGATCACGTCCTGCGCGTCCACCCGGCCCGCGACGGCCTGCACCTCCACCTCCTCGGGGCCCAGGGTCTCCAGGGCGGCCCGCACCCGGAGGGTGAGGGTGGCGCCGAGCTCGGCGGTGCCGTTGACCGGCGCGGCGGCCACGGCCTCCACATGGCCGACCGACACCCGCGGCCAGGCGTCCCGGACCCGGGTCTTCCAGGCGGCCAGGTCCCGGGCCGCTTCCGGGGTCAGGGCGCGATGGGCCAGGGCGGCGGGCCCGTAGAGCCGTTCGACGTACTCCCGCACCATCCGGCCCGCGAGCACCTTCGGCCCCAGGGAGACCAGGGTGCGGCGGACCATCTCGATCCAGCGCGCCGGCAGCCTGCCCGGGCCGGAGCGGTCGTAGAAGCGGGGGGCCACCCGCCGCTCGATCAGCTCGTAGAGGGCGGCGGCCTCCAGATCGTCCCGCCGTTCCTCGTCGGTGTCGCCGTCGGCGGTGGGAATGGCCCAGCCGAAGTCCGGCTCGAACCATTCGTCCCACCAGCCGTCCAGCACCGACAGGTTGAGGCAGCCGTTGAGCGCCGCCTTCATCCCGCTGGTGCCGCACGCCTCCAGCGGGCGGAGGGGGTTGTTCAGCCAGACGTCGCAGCCCGGGTAGAGCTTCTGCGCCATGGCCATGCCGTAGTCGGGCAGGAAGACGATCCGGTGCCGGACCCGCGGGTCGTCGGTGAACCGGACGAGCTCCTGGACGAGCCGCTTCCCGCCGTCGTCGGCGGGGTGCGCCTTGCCGGCGACCACGATCTGCACCGGCCGCTCGGGGTCGAGCAGCAGCCGGCGCAGCCGCTCCGGGTCGCGCAGCATCAGGGTGAGCCGCTTGTACGAGGGCACCCGGCGGGCGAAGCCGATGGTGAGCACGTCCGGGTCGAGCACCGAGTCCACCCAGCCGAGCTCGGCGGCCCCGGCGCCGCGCTGCCGCCAGGAGACGCGCAGCCGTTCGCGCACCTCCTGCACCAGCTGCTCGCGCAGGCCCCGCCGCAGGTCCCAGACGTCCTGGTCGGGGATGTCGGCCACCGCGTCCCAGCGCTGCGAACCGCCCACGGACAGCGCGTCCTCGGTCCGCCCGGCCCCGATCTGCCGGGCGCCCAGCCGCATCACCTCGGGTGCCACCCAGGTCGGTGCGTGCACGCCGTTGGTCACCGAGGTGATGGGCACGTCGGCGGGATCGAAGCCGGGCCACAGGCCGGCGAACATCTCCCGGGAGACGGCGCCGTGCAGGGTGGACACCCCGTTGGCCCGCTGGGCCAACCGGAGTCCCATCACCGCCATGTTGAACACCCCGGGATCACCGCCGGGGTAGCTCTCGGCGCCGAGCTGGAGGATCCGGTCGACGGGTACGCCGGCCAGTTCGCCGCCCTCGCCGAAGTGCCGGGCGAGCAGGGCCCGGTCGAACCGGTCGATGCCGGCGGGCACCGGGGTGTGGGTGGTGAACACCGTCCCGGCGCGCACCGCCTCCACGGCGGCGTCGAAGTCGAGGCCCCGGTCCCCGGCGAGTTCCCTTATGCGTTCCAGTCCGAGGAACCCGGCGTGTCCCTCGTTGGTGTGGAACACCTCGGGCTCGGGGTGACCGCTGATCCGGCAGTACGCGCGCACCGCCCGGACCCCGCCGATGCCCAGCAGCATCTCCTGGAGCAGCCGGTGGTCGCTGCCGCCGCCGTAGAGCCGGTCGGTCACCTCGCGGGCGACGGAGTCGTTGTCCTCGACGTCGGAGTCGAGCAGCAGCAGCGGCACCCGACCGACCCGGGCCTGCCAGACGTGGGCGTGCAGCGCCCGGCCGCCGGGCAGGGTCAGGGTGACCCGGGCGGGAACGCCGTCCTCGTCCCGGAGCAGGGCGACGGGCAGTTCGTCGGGGTCGAGCACCGGATAGTGCTCCTGCTGCCAGCCGTCCCGGGAGAGGGACTGGCGGAAGTACCCGTGGCGGTACAGCAGCCCCACCCCGACGAGCGGGACGCCGAGGTCGCTGGCGGCCTTGAGGTGGTCCCCGGCCAGGATGCCGAGGCCGCCGGAGTACTGCGGCAGGGCGGCGGTGATCCCGAACTCGGGTGAGAAATAGGCGACGGCGGCGGGCAGCTCCGCGCCCGACGGATGGGACTGGTACCACCTCTCCCCGGTCAGGTAGTCGTCGAGATCGGCGGCCGCCGCGGCGAGCCTCCGCAGGAACCTCCGATCGCGGGCCAGCGTTTGCAAACGGTCATCGGATACGGAACCCAGCAGCCGGACGGGGTCCCCGCCGGCGGCCTGCCAGCCCTCCGGATCGACGCTGTGGAACAGTTCTCGGGTCTCGGCATGCCACGACCAGCGCAGGTTACGAGCGAGGCCGGCGAGCGGCAGCAGCGGTTCCGGCAGGACGGGGCGCACGGTGAATCGACGGATAGCCTTCACACGTTCCACCTTCGCAGGCGTTTGCGGATCGAAGCGGAGCACCACGCTGTGCTTCCGGTCATCACCCCCTGAAGGCTAGTGCCGCGGCCCGCCCCGCGCCGCGCACTCGCGCGGATCCCCCCACTACGGCCGGATCCCTTCGAACGGCGGGGGAACAGCGCGGGAACGGCGGAGCGACGGCCGGGAGAGCAGCGAACGGGGCTCTCCGCAGGGGTGACTTGACGAAGCCGGGGTCAATGCCGGGCCGCGGGTTCCCATCCGCCGTGCGACTACGTACGAGTAGTTGACCGAGCCCGACGGTTGCCCGGGGCGGGAGTGGGAAGGGCTCTGCGCGTACGCGCACGGCACATCCGCAAGCACCCCTCTCCCCGCCACCCGAGTGAACGCGGACAGGAGCGGCCATGCCCGCAGCCCAGCCGTCGACGGAGCGGCTAGAAACAGAGCGAACAGAGCGTGCACTACCCGCTGATCCGCCGGCCGGACACCCCGGCCCGGCGGAGCTGGTGTCACCGAGCCCTGCGAACCTCCCCCAGGTGATCACATCATGATCGGTCGCATTCCCGTGCTGGACGTCCGACCCGCCGTCGATTGCGGTGCCAGAGCCGCCAAGGCGGTGGTGGACGAGGTATTCGAAGTCTCCGCCACCGTGTTCCGCGAGGGACACGACGCCGTTGCCGCCCATGTGGTGATGCGGGACCCCAAGGGGCGGCTGCGGGCGCCCGTGCCGTTGCGCGAGCTGGCCCCCGGCACCGACCGCTGGGGTGCGCGGATCTCCGCCGAGCTGGAAGGAAGGTGGACGTACACCGTCGAGGCGTGGAGCGATCCCGTCGCCACCTGGCGGTCGGCGGCCCTGATCAAGGTCCCGGCGGGCATCGACGGCGAGCTGATGCTGCTGGAGGGCGCCGAGCTGTACGAGCGGGCGGCCGCCCGGATCCCGAAGAAGGACGGGCGCGAGGCGGTGCTGCGGGCCGCCGAGCTGATGCGGGCCGAGGGCGATCCGCGGGTCCGGCTGGCGGCGGCGCTGACCGCCGAGGTGGACGAGGCGTTCGCCCGGCGGCCCTACCGGGAGCTGGTGACCTCGGCGAAGCCCGTCGCGGTGCTGGTGGAGCGCAAGCGGGCACTGTTCGGTTCCTGGTACGAGATGTTCCCGCGGTCGGAGGGCGCGGTCGTCGAGGAGGGCCTGCCGCCGGTGAGCGGCACCTTCAGGACCGCCGCCGAACGGCTGCCCGCCATCGCCGCCATGGGCTTCGACGTGGTGTACCTGCCACCGGTCCACCCCATCGGCACCACCTTCCGCAAGGGGGCCAACAACTCGCTGTCGGCCGACCGTTGGGACCCGGGCGTGCCGTGGGCCATCGGTTCCCCGGAGGGCGGCCACGACGCGCTCCACCCGGACCTGGGCACCCTGGAGGACTTCGACCACTTCGTGGAGCGGGCCCGGGAGCTGCGGATCGAGGTGGCGCTGGACTTCGCCCTGCAGTGCTCGCCCGACCACCCGTGGGTGGAGAAGCACCCCGAGTGGTTCCGGCACCGGGCCGACGGGACGATCGCGTACGCCGAGAACCCGCCGAAGAAGTACCAGGACATCTTCCCGGTGCACTTCGACACGGACATGGCCGGGATCGTGGCCGAGACCCTCCGGGTGCTGCGCCACTGGATGGCGCACGGGGTGCGGATCTTCCGGGTCGACAACCCGCACACCAAGCCGGTGGTGTTCTGGGAGAAGGTGATCGGGGAGATCGGGAAAACCGACCCCGACGTGATCTTCCTGGCCGAGGCGTTCACCCGGCCGGCGATGATGCGCGCGCTGGCGGCCGTCGGCTTCCAGCAGTCGTACACCTACTTCACCTGGCGGAACACCAAGGCCGAGCTGACCGAGTACCTCGGGGAGCTGTCGGGCGAGTCCGCCTCCGTGATGCGGCCGAACTTCTTCGTGAACACGCCCGACATCCTGCACGAGTACCTGCAGCACGGCGGGCGGTCCGCGTTCGAGGCGCGGGCGGTGCTCGCCGCGACCCTGTCCCCCACCTGGGGGATCTACGCGGGCTACGAGCTGTGCGAGAACACCCCGGTGCGGGAGGGCTCGGAGGAGTACCTCGACTCGGAGAAATACCAGTTCCGGCCACGGGACTGGGCGGCGGCCGAGCGGGAGGGGCGGACCATCGCCCCGCTGATCACCCAGCTGAACCGGCTGCGCCGGAGGCACCCGGCGCTCCAGCAGCTGCGCGACCTCCACTTCCACTCGACCGACAACGAACAGGTGATCGCCTACTCCAAGCATTCGGGCGCCAATTCCGTACTGGTGGTCGTCAACCTCGATCCGCACCACACCCAGGAGGCGACCGTCTCGTTGGACATGCCGGTACTCGGCCTCGACTGGCACGGGTCCCTCGCGGTGCGCGACGAGCTCACCGGCGAGACCTACCACTGGGGCAGGGCGAACTACGTGCGTCTGGAGCCGGGGCGAACCCCCGCGCACGTACTGGCCGTCCTGCGACCGTCCCCGCCCACCGGAGGGTCACCCACCACATGATGATCAACGATCCCGTCCACGACACCTTCGAGGACACCCCCGCCAAGGACCGCGATCCCGACTGGTTCAAGCGGGCGGTCTTCTACGAGGTGCTCGTCCGCTCCTTCCACGACAGCAACGGGGACGGGGTGGGCGACCTCAAGGGGCTGACCGCCAAACTGGACTACCTCCAGTGGCTCGGCGTCGACTGCCTCTGGCTCCCCCCGTTCTTCGCCTCACCCCTGCGGGACGGCGGCTACGACGTCTCCGACTACACCTCCGTCCTCCCCGAGTTCGGCGACCTCGCCGACTTCGTGGAGTTCGTGGACGCCGCCCACCAGCGGGGCATGCGGGTGATCATCGACTTCGTGATGAACCACACGAGCGACCAGCACGAGTGGTTCCAGCAGTCCCGCAAGGACCCGGACGGCCCGTACGGCGACTACTACATGTGGGCCGACAACGACAAGCAGTACCAGGACGCCCGGATCATCTTCATCGACACCGAGACGTCGAACTGGACCTACGACCCGGTCCGCAAGCAGTACTACTGGCACCGGTTCTTCTCGCACCAGCCGGACCTCAACTACGAGAACCCCAAGGTGCAGGACGAGATCATCTCGGCCCTGCGGTTCTGGCTGGACCTGGGCATCGACGGGTTCCGCCTCGACGCGGTCCCGTACCTGTTCGCCGAGGAGGGCACCAACTGCGAGAACCTCCCCCGCACCCACACCTTCCTCAAGCGGGTGCGGGCGGAGATCGACGCGCACTACCCGGACACCGTCCTGCTGGCCGAGGCCAACCAGTGGCCGGAGGACGTGGTCGACTACCTGGGCGACTTCCGCTCGGGCGGGGACGAGTGCCACATGGCGTTCCACTTCCCCGTGATGCCGCGCATCTTCATGGCGGTGCGCCGGGAGAGCCGGTACCCCGTCTCCGAGATCCTCGCCAAGACGCCGGCGATCCCGGCACGCTGCCAGTGGGGCATCTTCCTCCGCAACCACGACGAGCTGACCCTCGAAATGGTCACGGACGAGGAACGCGACTACATGTACGCCGAGTACGCCAAGGACCCGCGGATGCGGGCCAACGTGGGCATCCGGCGCCGGCTCGCCCCGCTGCTGGACAACGACCGGCACCAGATCGAGCTGTTCACCGCCCTGCTGCTGTCTCTGCCGGGCTCGCCGATCCTCTACTACGGGGACGAGATCGGCATGGGCGACAACATCTGGCTGGGCGACCGGGACGGGGTCCGCACCCCGATGCAGTGGACCCCCGACCGCAATGCCGGTTTCTCCTCCTGCGATCCGGGCAGGCTCAATCTGCCGGTCATCATGGACCCGGTCTACGGGTACCAGGTCACCAATGTCGAGGCGGCGATGTCCTCGCCGTCCTCGCTGCTGCACTGGACCCGCCGGCTGATCGAGGTCCGCAAGGCGAACCCCGCCTTCGGCCTCGGCTCGTACACGGAACTGCCGTCGTCCAACCCGGCGGTGCTGGCGTTCCTGCGGGAGTACGGCGACGACCTCGTGCTCTGCGTGCACAATTTCTCCCGCTTCGCGCAGCCGACCGAGCTGGACCTGCGGTCGTTCAACGGGCGGGTTCCGCTGGAGCTCACGGGCGACGTGCGCTTCCCGCCGATCGGCGAGTGGCCGTACCTGCTGACCCTGGCGGGCCACGGCTTCTACTGGTTCCGCCTGCACGGGGAGTGACGGCCGGACGGCGGCCGGCGCCACCCGCGCCGGCCCCGTCCCACCCCGCCCCACCCCGCACCACGTGCACGGCCACCGGCGGCGAACGGGTCAATCGCCGTCCCTGGACGGATCATCCTGGCCCGACACTCGCCCATCGCCGGACAGCAATCACCGCAATCCGGGACACTCTTCGCATTCCATGACGGCCCCGGGGAAAGGACGCAACGCCATGTCAGAGGCTGCATCCGCCCGGAGCCGCCCGCGCGGCGGCCACGGCCGCCTCGCCGCAGACCGGCTCGGCCCGCTGGAGCCCATGCTCCGCGCCTGGCTCCCCCACCAGCGCTGGTTCGCCGGCAAGGGACGCGAGATCGGCCGGGTCCAGCTCGTCTCGGCGGCCGACCTGCTGCCGCCCCGGGTGGTTCCCGGCCTGCTCCACCTGCTGGTGGACGTCGACGGCGACTGCTACCAGCTGCTGCTCGGCGTCCGGCCGGCCCTGCCGCCCGCCCTCGCACCCGCCCTGATCGGGCGCGCCGAGACCGGACCCTACGCCGGCCAGTTCGTCTACGAGGGGCTCGGCGACCCCCGGCTCGCCGCACTGCTGCTGGAACGGCTGCGCGCCCCCGGGGTGCTCGGCCCGCTCCGCTTCGACCGCGACCCGATGGCCCTGATCCCGGCCGCGCTGGCCCCCCGGCCGCTCTCCGGCGAACAGACCAACTCCTCGCTGATCTACGGGGATTCGTACATCCTCAAGGTGTTCCGCCGGGTCGGCCCCGGGGTCAACCCGGACCTGGAGCTGCCCCGGGCGCTGGCCGCCGCCGGCTGCGCTCGCGTACCGGCGCCGGTCGCCTGGTACGAGGCGGACCTGCCCGGCGTCACCGACGGCCGGGGCCGCCCGGAGCCGCTGACCCTGGGCGTGCTCCAGCCCTACCTGCGCGGTTCGCACGACGGCTGGCAGCTCGCCCTGCGCAAGCTGGGCGCCGGGGCCGACTTCACCACGGAGGCGCACGCCCTGGGCCGGGCCACCGCCGAGGTGCACAGCGCCCTGGCGACCGCGCTGCCGACCGTGGCCCTCGACCCGGAGCGCACCGCCCGGCTGGCCGCCGGGATGACCGCCCGGCTGGCCGCGACGGTCCGCGAGGTGCCCGCCCTGCGGCCGTACGAGGCCGGGCTGCGCGGCGCCTTCGACGCACTGGCCGCCTCCCGCGGGCTGGCCGTTCCGGCCCAGCGGATCCACGGCGACCTGCACCTGGGCCAGACCCTGCGGGCCGCCGACGGCACCTGGGCACTGATCGACTTCGAGGGCGAGCCGGCCCGGCCGCTGGCCGAGCGCCGCCGCCCCGAGCCGGCCGTCCGGGACATCGCCGGCATGCTCCGCAGCTTCGACTACGCCGCCCGCTCCCACCAGCCGTTCGCCCCGGCCTGGGCGGACGCCGCCCGCGCCGCCTTCTGCGAGGGCTACGCCCGCACCACCGGCCGCGACCCCCGCGAGGACCCGGTGCTGCTGCGCGCGTACGAGACGGACAAGGCGGTCTACGAGGCCCGTTACGAGTCCCGGCACCGCCCGGACTGGCTGCACGTCCCGATGGCGGCCATCCGCCGCCTCTCCGAGCGCGACCGCCCGCCCGCCAAACGGGCAACCGCACCTTCCCCCCACCCCCGCCCGCAGCCCCCGAGGAGGCCGCACACGTGAGCGCCGCCCGTCAGCCGTCGCCGCCGTCCCCCGTCGCCAAGGGCGACGCCCCCGCCAAGAAGCCCCGCACACCACGCGCCCGCAAGGCGGCGTCCGCCGCGCCCGCGTCCGCCGCGGCCCCCGCGCACCGGGTGCGGCCCGCTCCCCCGCTGCACGCGGACGAGCGGGCCCGGCTGCTGGAGGGCCGGCACCACGACCCGCACGCGGTCCTGGGCGCCCGGGTCCTGCGGGGCGGGGTGGCGGTCCGGACCCTGCGCCCGCACGCGACCTCGGTGACCGTGATCGCCAAGGGCCTGCGGACCGGGCTGCACCACGAAGGGGACGGGCTGTTCTCGGGGCTGCTGCCGCTCACCGAGGTGCCGGACTACCGGCTCCTGGTGGCGTACGACGGCCACGAGAGCGAGGTGCACGACCCGTACCGGTTCCTGCCCGCCCTGGGCGACCTGGACCTGCACCTGATCACCGAGGGCCGGCACGAGGAGCTGTGGACCGCGCTCGGCGCCCGGCCCATGGAGCACCAGGGGGTGGCCGGCACCCGGTTCACCGTGTGGGCGCCCAACGCGCAGGGGGTGCGCGTCACCGGCGACTTCTCGTACTGGGACCCGGCGGCGCACCCGATGCGGTCGCTGGGGTCCAGCGGGGTGTGGGAGCTGTTCCTGCCGGGCATCGGCGAGGGCGCGCTCTACAAGTTCGACATCACCCGGCCGGACGGCTCCCACACCGTGCGCGCCGACCCGATGGCGCGGCGCACCGAGGTGCCGCCGGCCACCGCCTCGGTGGTCACCTCCAGCACGTACGCCTGGCAGGACGCGGAGTGGATGGCGGGCCGGGGGAAGCTTCCGCCGCACCAGGCGCCGTTCTCCGTGTACGAGGTCCACCTGGCCTCGTGGCGGCCGGGGCTGGGCTACCGGGAGCTCGCCGAGCAGCTGCCGGCCTATGTGAAGGGGCTCGGCTTCACCCATGTGGAGCTCATGCCGGTGGCCGAGCACCCCTTCGGCGGCTCCTGGGGCTACCAGGTGACGGGGTTCTACGCGCCGACCTCCCGGATGGGCAGCCCGGACGACTTCCGCTTCCTGGTGGACTCGCTGCACCGGGCCGGCATCGGGGTGATCGTCGACTGGGTACCGGCGCACTTCCCTCGGGACGAGTGGGCGCTGGCGGAGTTCGACGGGCGCCCGCTCTACGAGCACCCGGACCCGCGGCGGTCGGCGCACCCGGACTGGGGGACGCTGGAGTTCGACTACGGGCGCACCGAGGTCCGCAACTTCCTGGTGGCCAACGCGGTGTACTGGGCACAGGAGTTCCACGTGGACGGCATCCGGGTGGACGCGGTCGCCTCGATGCTCTACCTGGACTACTCGCGGAACGAGGGCGAGTGGGCGCCCAACGAGCAGGGCGGCCGGGAGAACTGGGACGCGGTCCGCTTCCTGCAGGAGATGAACGCCACCGTGTACCGGCGCTGCCCGGGAGTGGTGACCATCGCCGAGGAGTCCACCGCCTGGGACGGGGTGACCCGGCCGACCGACAGCGGGGGCCTGGGCTTCGGCCTGAAGTGGAACATGGGCTGGATGCACGACACCCTCCGCTACGTGGGGAAGGAGCCGGTGCACCGGAAGTACCACCACCACGACATGACCTTCGGGATGGTCTACGCGTACAGCGAGAACTACGTGCTGCCCATCTCGCACGACGAGGTGGTGCACGGGAAGGGCGCGCTGGTCTCGAAGATGCCCGGGGACTGGTGGCAGCAGCGGGCCTGCCACCGGGCCTACCTGGGCTTCATGTGGGCCCACCCCGGCAAGCAACTGCTGTTCATGGGGCAGGAGTTCGCACAGGGGGCCGAGTGGTCGGAGGCGCACGGGCCGGACTGGTGGCTGGTGGACCCGGCGTACTCGGCGGCGGGCGACCACCGGGGGGTGCAGGAGCTGGTGGCCGATCTGAACCGCACCTACCTGGACGCACCCTCCCTGTGGGAGCGGGACAGCGTGCCGGACGGGTTCGCATGGGTGGCGTCGGACGCGTCCGACGACAACGTCTTCGCCTTCCTCCGGTACGCGGCGGACGGCTCGCCGCTGCTGGCGGTCAGCAACTTCTCCCCGGTGGTCCGGCACGACTACCGGATCGGCGTGCCGGACGGGCCGCGGGCGTGGCGGGAGGTGCTGAACACCGATGACGAGCGGTACGGGGGCAGCGGCATTCGCCACGCCCGGCCGCTGCCCGCGCTGCCGGAGCCGTCCCACGGCCGGGCGGCGAGCCTCCGGCTGACGCTGCCGCCGCTGGCCACGGTCTGGCTCAGGCCGTAGCGGCCGCCGGGGGTGGGGTCCGGGCCCGGCGGGCGGCTTGCGCCGGCCGCCCGGGCCCCCCTCGCCCTTCCGGGGGGTGTGGCGCGCATCACGTGATACGTATCGCGTACGCTTGGCCGAAAACGTGAGCAAACCTCGGCTACACCGAGTCACGGAAGTGGATCTTCCACTAATCGATTACCTCGCAGTCACGGGAAAAACGGACCAAAGCGCCGACCATCCTAGGACTTTCCTACGAGTTGTGACCTTGGGTGAACAGCCCGTAGTCGGCACCCCCCGGCCACTTCTACCGTGTGCCTCGTGCACCAGAGCCCACCTTTCAATGCCCCCGCCGCCCGCCGTCTGCGCGTGGCGCTGGGCATGGCGCCAGGCCACGTCGCCTACGGCCTGCGCGCCCAGTACGGAATCGCCGTGGACCCGGAGACGGTCATGTCCTGGGAACTCGGCGAGAAATCGCCCGACTCCACCGAACTCACCGCCCTCGCGGGCGTGCTGTGGTGTTCCCCCGGCGACCTGCTGGCCGAGCCGGTCACCCTGCGGGAGCACCGGATCGCCCGCGGGTACTCCGTGGACGACCTCGCCCGGCGGGTCGGACTGGACACGAACTCCTACCAGCGGATGGAGGACTCCGGCCGCTGGAAGGGCAACGAGCGGCAGTCCGCCGCCCTGGCCGCCGTACTGGCCCTCTCCCTGCCGCAGTACGTCGCCGCCACCGGAAAGCAGGAGGAACTCGCCGGACTGCTGCGCAGCGCGGCCACCACCCGCTGGCAGGGGTACACCAAGCCGCTGGCGAAGCTGCTGCCGGTGCCCAAGGAGCACCTGGAGCTCGTGCTCGAACGCCTGCACTCCGAGTACCAGTCACGCATGGTCGCCACGCTCAGCTGGGGCGGCGACCTGGGCGGCGCCGCCAGCGGGGACTCGGGCCGGGAGTACCTCGCGGACATCGTGGACCGGTTCTGGGCCCTGGCCCGGGGCGCGGAGTAGACCGGCCCCGGCGGACCGACCACCGGACCGGCCACCGGACCGGCCGCCGGTCAGAAGACCGACTCCGCTTCGTACATGCGGTACTCCGGCACCCTCTTGAGCTCGGTGACCGCGGACGCCAGCGGCGCCATCACGATGTCGGTGCCGCGCAGGGCGGTCATGTTGCCGTAGTCCCCCCGGTGGGCGGCCTCGACCGCGTGCCAGCCGAAGCGGGTCGCCAGGACCCGGTCGTAGGCGGTGGGCACTCCGCCTCGCTGGACGTGGCCGAGGATGACCGGACGGGCCTCCTTGCCGAGCCGGTGCTCCAGTTCGACGGCCAGCCGGTTGCCGATGCCGGCGAAGCGCTCGTGCCCGTACTGGTCGATCGCGCCCTTCTCGTACGGCATCGAGCCCTCGGCCGGGTGGGCCCCCTCGGCCACGCAGATGACGGCGAACTTCTTGCCCCGGGCGAACCGCTCCTCGACCATCTTGACCAGGTCGCCCACCTCGAACGGACGCTCGGGCAGGCAGATGCCGTGGGCGCCGCCCGCCATGCCGGACTCCAGGGCGATCCAGCCGGCGTGCCGGCCCATCACCTCGACGACCATCACCCGCTGGTGCGACTCGGCGGTGGTCTTGAGGCGGTCCATGGCCTCGGTGGCGACGGTGACCGCGGTGTCGAAGCCGAAGGTGCGGTCGGTGGCGGAGATGTCGTTGTCGATGGTCTTCGGTACGCCGACCACCGGCATGCCCGCGTCGGCCAGCATCCGGGCGGCGGTCAGGGTGCCCTCGCCGCCGATCGGGATCAGCACGTCCAGGCCGTACTTCCGGGACAGGGCCTCGCAGTTCTCGGCGGCTTCGCGCAGCCGGGACCGCTCCAGACGGGCCGAGCCCAGGATGGTTCCGCCGCGGGCCAGGATGCCGCTGACCGCGTTGATGTCCAGCGGACGGAGGTGGCCGTCGAGGAGTCCCTTGAAGCCGTCCTCGAAGCCGATGACTTCGTCCCCGTGCCCGACGACGGCACGGTGGACGACCGACCGGATGACGGCGTTCAGGCCCGGGCAGTCGCCGCCTGCGGTGAGAACTCCGATACGCATCGCGCTGTGTCTCCTGCTCCTGCTCGTCCATTCCTGGGTCTTTCGCGAAGCTTGTCCGATTCTTTCACGCCCCGGTGACCGGGCGCGCCCCGTACTGCTCCCGGCAAGCGCTTTAACCACTGCCGGGGGTATTGTCAAGGGGGCGAGTCCGCTCTGGCGGGGAAAATTTCACACACGGGCATGACGCGGGACAGGGCACGGGGCACGGAACCCGGCACGGGGCCCGGCACGTCCCCGGACATGGCAGTCACCGACAAGGACGGAGAGCAGGCGTGACGCGCAGCGTGTACCTGACCGGCATCGACCGGGGGGACGGCCGGCAGGTCGTCGAGCTGGGAATCATGGAGCTGCTGACCCGCCAGACGGGCCGGGTCGGTGTGTACCGGCCCCTGCTGCACGACGCCCCGGACCGCCTGTTCGACGTACTGCGGGGCCGGTACCGGCTGGAGCAGGACCCGGCGACCGCGTTCGGCATGGAGTACCACGAGGCATCCGTCGTCCTGGCCGAGAAGGGCACCGACGAGCTGGTCTCCCGGCTGGTCGACCGCTACCAGCGGGCCGCCCGCGACTTCGACGTCATGCTGGTCCTCGGCACCGACTACGCCGAGACCAACCTGCCCGACGAGCTGGCGCTCAACGCCCGGCTCGCCAACGAGCTGGGCGCCGTCGTCATCCCCGTGGTCGGCGGCACCCGGCAGCCCGCCGAATCGGTGCGCGCCGAGGCCCGCAACGCCCATCGCGCGTACGAGGGCCTGGGCTGCCAGGTGGTCGCCATGGTGGTCAACCGGGTGGCCGCCGAGGACCGCGCGGCGATAGCCGACCGGCTGGCCGCCCGCCTGCCGGTCCCCTGCTACGTCCTGCCGGACGACAAGTCCCTGGCCGCGCCGACCGTCGCCCAGATCACCCGGGCGCTCGACGGCGAGGTGCTGCTCGGCGACGACGCCGGGCTGTCCCGGGACGCCCTGGACTTCGTCTTCGGCGGCGCCCACCTGCCGAACTTCCTGAACGCCCTGACCCCCGGCTGCCTGGTGGTCACCCCCGGCGACCGCTCCGACCTGGTGGTCGGCGCGCTGGCCGCGCACACCGCCGGAACCCCGCCGATCGCCGGCGTGCTGCTGACCCTGAACGAGCGCCCCGGAGAGGACGTGCTGGCCCTGGCCTCGAAGCTGGCGCCGGGCACGCCGGTGGTGTCGGTGGCCGGCAACAGCTTCCCGACCGCCACCGAACTCTTCTCCCTGCAGAGCCGGCTGACCTCCGCGACGCCCCGCAAGCTGGAGACCGCGCTCGGTCTGTTCGAGCGGCACGTGGACACCGCGGAGCTGCGCGGGCTGCTGTCGGTGGCCCGCTCCGAGCGGGTCACCCCGATGATGTTCGAGAACGCGCTGCTGGAGCAGGCCCGTTCCGAGCGCCGTCGGGTGGTGCTGCCCGAGGGGACCGAGGAGCGGGTGCTGCGGGCCGCCGACGTGGTGCTGCGGCGCGGGGTCTGCGACCTGACCCTGCTGGGCGAGACCCAGGCGGTGCTGAAGAAGGCCGCGGACCTCGGCGTGGACATCAGCCGGGCGGACATCGTCGATCCGGCCGTCTCCCCGCTGAGGGAACGGTTCGCCGAGCACTACGCGCAGGTCCGCGCCCACAAGGGGATGACCGTCGAGCTGGCCAACGACGTGGTCACCGACGTGAATTACTTCGGCACCCTGATGGTGCAGGAGGGGCTCGCCGACGGCATGGTCTCCGGCTCGGTGCACTCCACCGCGGCGACCATCCGGCCCGCCTTCGAGATCATCAAGACCAAGGCCGACGCCTCGATCGTCTCGTCCGTGTTCTTCATGTGCCTGGCGGACAAGGTGCTCGTCTACGGCGACTGCGCGGTCAACCCGGACCCGAATGCCGAGCAGCTCGCCGACATCGCCGTCCAGTCCGCCGCCACGGCGGCCGCGTTCGGGGTCGAGCCGCGGATCGCGATGCTCTCGTACTCCACCGGGACCTCCGGTTCCGGTGCGGACGTGGACAAGGTCCGCAAGGCCACCGAGCTGGTCCGCTCGCAGCGGCCGGACCTGATGATCGAGGGCCCGATCCAGTACGACGCGGCCGTGGACGCCGACGTGGCCGCGACCAAGCTGCCGGACTCCGAGGTGGCCGGGCGGGCGACCGTACTGATCTTCCCGGACCTCAACACCGGCAACAACACCTACAAGGCCGTGCAGCGTTCGGCCGGCGCCGTCGCGGTGGGCCCGGTGCTCCAGGGTCTGCGCAAGCCGGTCAACGACCTCTCGCGCGGCGCCCTGGTCCAGGACATCGTCACCACGATCGCGATCACGGCGATCCAGTCCCAGAGCGAGTCGCAAAGCCAGTCCCGGCCCCAGTCGTCGAAGCAAGGAACACGTACCCAGTGAACGCGAACGCGTCGCGCGTCCTCGTCCTCAACTCCGGCTCCTCGTCGGTCAAGTACCAGCTGCTCGACATGGCCGACCGGTCGCGGCTGGCCGTCGGCCTGGTGGAGCGGATCGGCGAGGAGACCTCCCGGCTGGTCCACGAGCCCCTGAGCGCCGGCGGCGGGAAGCGCGAACGGCTCGGCCCGATCGCCGACCACGCCGCGGCGCTGGAGGCGGTGGCGGCGGAGCTGGCCTCGGACGGGCTGGGCCTGGACTCCCCCGAGCTCGCCGCGGTCGGACACCGGGTGGTGCACGGCGGCACCCGCTTCACCGCGCCCACCGTCATCGACGACGAGGTGCTCGCCGAGATCGGGCAGCTGGTGCCGCTGGCCCCGCTGCACAATCCGGCGAACCTCACCGGCATCGAGGTGGCGCGCTCCCTGCGCCCCGACATCCCCCAGGTGGCGGTGTTCGACACCGCCTTCCACGCGACGATCCCGGACCACGCCGCCCGGTACGCGATCGACGCGGAGACCGCGGCGAAGTACTCCGTCCGCCGGTACGGCTTCCACGGCACCTCGCACGCCTACGTGTCGCGGGCCGCCGCGGCCCTGCTGGGCAAGGCCCCCGAGGACGTGAACGTCATCGTGCTGCACCTGGGCAACGGCGCCTCGGCGTCGGCGGTCCGGGGCGGGGTGTGCGTGGACACCTCGATGGGGCTGACCCCGCTGGAGGGCCTGGTCATGGGCACCCGCTCGGGCGACCTGGACCCGGCGGTGGTCTTCCACCTGGCCCGGGTCGGCGGCCTGTCGGTCGACGAGATCGACTCGCTGCTCAACAAGCGGAGCGGTCTGCTGGGCATGTGCGGGGACAACGACATGCGGGAGGTGCTGCGCCGGGCCGGCGAGGGCGACGAGGCGGCGCGGTCCGCCTTCGCGACGTACGCGTACCGGCTGAAGAAGTACATCGGCGCCTACACGGCGGCGCTCGGCCGGGTGGACGCGGTGGTCTTCACGGCGGGGGTCGGGGAGAACGCGGCCGCAGTGCGGGAAGCTGCCGTGGACGGCCTGGAGGGGCTCGGCCTGGTGCTGGATCCGCAGGCCAACGCGGTGCGCTCGGGCGAACCGCGGCTGATCTCGGCGGCCTCGGCGCGGGTCGCCGTGGCGGTGGTCCCGACCGACGAGGAGCTGGAGATCGCAGAGCAGTGCTACGCGCTTGTTACTGAATAGTCAGTTGGAGTTTCCGCCAGACGGAATATTCCGCTGCGAAACAAACGGGATAGGATCCGCTTATGCGCCGTTCCAAAATCGTCTGCACGCTGGGCCCCGCCGTCGACTCGTATGAGCAGCTGAAAGCGCTCATCGAGGCAGGCATGAACGTGGCCCGATTCAACTTCAGCCACGGCTCCCAGGCAGAACACCAGGAGCGGTACGACCGCGTCCGGAAGGCCGCCGAGGACACCGGGCGCGCGATCGGCGTCCTCGCCGACCTGCAGGGACCCAAGATCCGCCTCGAGACCTTCGCCGAGGGTCCGGTCGAGCTGGTGCGCGGTGACGAGTTCACCATCACCACCGAGGACGTCCCGGGCGACAAGTCCATCTGCGGCACCACCTACAAGGGTCTGCCGGGGGACGTCACCAAGGGCGACCAGGTCCTGATCAACGACGGCAACGTCGAGCTCCAGGTGATCGCGGTCGAGGGCCCCCGGGTCAAGACCGTCGTCATCGAGGGCGGCGTCATCTCCGACCACAAGGGCATCAACCTGCCCGGTGCGGCCGTCAACGTGCCGGCCCTGTCGGAGAAGGACAAGGAGGACCTCCGCTTCGCCCTCCGCATGGGCTGCGACATGGTCGCGCTGTCCTTCGTCCGTGACGCCAACGACGTCCGCGACGTCCACCAGGTCATGGACGAGGAGGGCCGCCAGGTCCCCGTCATCGCCAAGGTCGAGAAGCCGCAGGCGGTGGAGAACATGGAGGCCGTGGTCGCCGCCTTCGACGCCGTCATGGTGGCGCGCGGTGACCTGGCCGTCGAGTACCCGCTCGAGAAGGTCCCGATGGTCCAGAAGCGGCTCATCGAGATGTGCCGCCGCAACGCCAAGCCGGTGATCGTCGCGACCCAGATGATGGAGTCGATGATCACCAACTCCCGGCCGACCCGCGCCGAGGCCTCCGACGTGGCCAACGCGATCCTGGACGGCGCGGACGCGGTCATGCTGTCCGCCGAGTCCTCGGTCGGCCAGTACCCGATCGAGACCGTCAAGACGATGTCGAAGATCGTCACGGCGGCCGAGGAGGAGCTCCTCTCCAAGGGCCTGCAGCCGCTGGTCCAGGGCAAGAAGCCGCGCACCCAGGGCGGCTCCGTGGCCCGCGCGGCCTGCGAGATCGCCGACTTCCTGGACGGCAAGGCGCTGGTCGCCTTCACCCAGTCCGGCGACACCGCCCGGCGCCTGTCCCGCTACCGCGTGACCCAGCCGATCGTGGCCTTCACCACCGATGCGAACACCCGCAACCAGCTCACCCTGAGCTGGGGCGTCGAGTCCCACATCGTCCCGTTCGTGGACAACACGGACGCGATGGTCGACCTGGTGGACGGCGAGATGCTCAAGCTCAAGCGGTTCAACGCGGGCGACACCATGATCATCACGGCCGGTTCTCCCCCCGGCGTGCCCGGCACCACCAACATGGTCCGGGTCCACCACCTGGGCGGCGGCGACCTCGACTGAGGCCGTCCCCCCGCAGTACGCCCGCACAGCCGGCCGAGGCCCGCACTCCCCCTGGGAGTGCGGGCCTCGGCCGTTGCGTACCGCGATGCCGCGCCGGTGCGGTGCCGGACGCGGGCGGCGGCTACTCGGGCGGGCCTATGTAGTTCTTCAGGCCCGGGACGGTCAGGGTGCCGCCGAACTGGCCGGCCTGGACGACCTTGACCTTGGTGAAGAAGGCGAACGGGACGTCCAGCGGGGGCGGGCTGTTGGGGGTGAACTCGATCGGGATGATCCCGAACAGGTTGCCCTTGAGGGACTCGGTGTACATGGTCACCGTGCCCCCTCGGATCTTCGAGGTGGAGCCGGGCCGCGACTTGAGGTGCGCGACGTTCCCGGTCTTGCCGACGGTCTGGTAGAGGTCCTTGATGTCCAGCGAGTCCGCGGTGAACTTGAGGACCTTCTTGACCTTGCCGCCGGCCGTCTTCACCTCGACGATGCCGTGGTACTTCAGCCCGTAGAGGGTCAGCAGGGAGCTGTCCAGGTACCAGGGCTCGTCCGGCAGGAGCGGGATGCCGGGTTCGAGCTCGGCGTCGGCCAGCGCCTTCGCGTCGTAGGTCGGGCAGGGGAACGGCTCCTTGCCGTCCTTGTCCTTGCCGTCCTCTCCCTCCTCGTCCTTCTTCGCGTCGGCCGCCTTGTCGTCGTCGGCCGCCTTGTCGTCCTTGGCGTCCTTGGCGTCCTCGACGGCGGTCCGGCCGTCGCCGGTGCCGGTCCGTCCGGTCTCGTCCTTGGGCTTGCCCTTGGTGCCCTTGACCTCGTCGGAGAGCTCGCCGACCTGTACGCCGGCGTCCTTGGCGGCGTCCCGGATGGCCTGCTCCTGCGGGTGGGGAGCGGCCGGGGGCTGCGGGGTGACCGGCCCCGCGGGCGGGGCGGGCGTGGCGGGCTGCTTGCCGGCCAGCCCGTCGAGGAGGTCACCGACCTTGTCGCTCAGGCCCAGCGGGTCGAGCGGGTCGGCCTTCCGAGTGGCGGTCGGGGCCGGGGTGGCGGCCGATGCGGGCGGGTCCTGCCCGGGCTTCGTCCGGGCCCCGGCGGACGAGGACGCGGACGGCGTGGGGGCCGGCGCCTTGCCCGTCGGGCGGGCCGAGGGGCTCGCACCGGGCGAGGCACCCGGCGAGGGCGTCTTGGAGGGGCTCTTCGAGGCCGAGGTGGACGGGGTGGGGGACGGGGACTTGCTCTCCTCGTCCTTCGGCTCGTCCGACCGCGTCACGCACGGCCCCGGCGCGAACGGGATCTCCTTCTCGTCGGCCAGGGCCAGCCTCGGGCCCATGCCCATGCCGACGAACACGGCCGTGGGCATCGCGGCGAGCGCCATGGTCTTGCCGACGGGTATCTGGAGCTTCGTCAGCAGCGACTTCCTGGGGGCCGCGTGCCGCGGGCCCTTCCTCTCACGGGACTCTGCGTCTGGGGCCACGGCCCGCTGCGTCTCGTCACCCCGCACTGTTCCTCCCGCCATCGGCGTGGCCGGTCGTCTCGGTCGCGTGGTCCGTTTCCATACCGCGGGGGCCGGGGACGGCCACTGCGGCCATCGCCCCGACGGGCGCTCCGGCCGGCTCCTCGACCGGGGTGCCCGGTGCCCACGACAGGGCGAGGCAGCCGCCCACCAGTGCGCAGAGGAAGCCCATGAAGAAGCCGCCGAGGTTGGACACCGGCAGCGACACGAGGCCGAGGAGGAGCGTGGCGACGCCCGCGAAGATCCGGATCGACTGCTGGAACCAGAGGGCGAGGCCCAGGGTGATCAGCAGGACGCCGATGATCAGGGCGCCGGCACCGCCGGTCGTCGCCATGGCGATGGTGACACTGCCGAGCCGGAGGTCCGCGTAGGGGAAGTAGGCGATCGGCACACCGGCGAGCAGGGTGAACAGCCCGGCCCAGAACGGCCGCTTGCCGCTCCAGGAATGGAAGCCGTAGTACACCACGGTGAGCCAGTGGTCGCGGGCGGCGTTGACCGGGGCCTGGGGGTTCATGGACAACAGCTCCCTGGAAACGGTGGTACTGGAGAACTACGTGGAGCCCGGACGGGCGGAGCGCACCGCGGGGCACGGGCCACCACGGCCCGCCCGTCCGGTCCTGCAACGCGGACGGACTACTTCTCGTCCTCGTAGCACGGCTGGTCGCCGCCGAGCAGGCGCAGCTTGAGGTCGGGCAGGCTGAAGGTGCCCGCCGTCGTCGCCCACGCCTTCTGCCGCACGTTGGACAGCGTCGCCTCCTCGGCACGCTGCGAGAACGCGTACGGGCTCTTCACCGTGCCGGGCTGAGCCTTCATCTTGTGGCTGGGGTCGCCCACGGCCACGCCGATGTCGAGGTTCTTGAACTCGGCGTCGGCGTCCAGCTCGGCGACATCCAGGTAGATGTTCTTCGCCACTGCCGGGCGGCCCTTGTGACCGGTCTGCAGCTTCAGCGTGATGTTGCCGATGCCGGGGATCGGGGTCACCAGCGACTGGCACATGTTGGTGATCTTGGCTTCGCTGAACCCGGAGATGGTCACCGGGTGGGCGGCCGGGTTGCCCTTGAGGTCGTGACCCTCGGCGACACCGCCGTACTGGATCAGGTCCTTGCCCTCAAGCTTGTCGGCGCGGACCTTGAAGTCCTGGCCGGAGACGCTGAAGGACGCCGCGAGGGCACCCTGCGCCAGACCGACGCCCACCGCGGCGGTCGCCGCGATGCTCGGCACCATGACGAGCGCGAAGCGCTTCCATCTGGTCCCGCCACGAACCTGGGAATTCATGTTGTTCCTCCTTCTCGGACGTACATCTCCGGTCCGGGCCCTGCCCGTCCTGGGATGGGAGAAGTGCTACGTCCTCGGGAAGGAGCGCAGGCGACCGAGGCGCGGATCCGCGACAGGTACACCGGCGATCACCCCCGAGCGACAACCACTGGGCCACGCGTCCGCGCAACCTGGAGGACAGGCCCTGCCGGTTCGGCAGAGACCCCCCTGTCCCGGGCCGGCGGCATGGCCGCCGGTCCACTCGGTGGGGACCCATCTCCTCAGCTCCGGATGAGGGCTCTGCGGGATGGACCGAGCGTGGCCGATCGTGGTCCATTCCCGGCCGTGGCACAAGGGGGTTCGTTACTCGCGGGTAACGGCTGGATAACCAGGGCACGACGCGCGGCTTCCGACTCGCCACACAGGGTGTCACCCGGGGCCACGACAGAACCCCCGATTCCATCCGCAAGCGGACAGAACCGGGGGTTCGACTTACTCCCAGTAACAGCTCTTCTCATTACCAAGTTTTGGTAAAGCGACGACACTGTTCGGCTGTGTGTCAATAAATCGCCGGTGCCCCGCGAGGGGGCTTCGAGGGGAACGTCAGAAGAGCACCCGGGCGAGCGCGGTACGGGCCGACGTCACCCGCGGGTCATCCGCACCGATGACCTCGAACAGCTCCAGCAGCCGCAGCCGCACCGCGTCGCGGTCCTCGCCGGCCGTCACCCGCACGGTGTCGACCAGCCGCCCGAAGGCGTCCGCGACATGCCCGCCCACCAGGTCCAGGTCCGCCGCCGCGATCTGCGCCGCCGGGTCCCGCGGGTTGTCCGCCGCAGCGGTGCGCACCGCCTGCGGGTCCATGTCCTGCACCCGGGAGAGGAGTTCGGCCTGGGCCAGTCCCAGCCTGGCCTCCGGGTGCGCCGGGTCCTCGGCCAGCACGTTCTTGTACGCCTGGACGGCACCGCCCAGGTCGCCCGCGTCCAGCGCGCGCATGGCCGCTTCCAGCAGCGCGTCGTACGGGCCCGCGGGCACGGCGGCACCGGCGGCCGCAGCGGCGGCGGGGGCCCCCTCGGCGTCCGGGTCCACGGTGATCCCGGTCAGGCCGAAGCGCTCCTCGGCGACCTGGATCAGCTGGGCGAGGGTCTCGCGGATCTGCTGCTCGGGGGCCGCGCCCTGGAACAGCGGCAGCGCCTGGCCGGCCACCACGGCGAAGACCGCCGGGATGCCCTGGATGCCGAACTGCTGCATCAGCATCTGGTTGGCGTCGACGTCCACCTTGGCCAGTACGAAACGGCCGTTGGCCTCCACGGCCATGCGCTCCAGCAGCGGGCCGAGCTGCTTGCACGGCTCGCACCACTCGGCCCAGAAGTCGATGACGACCGGGACCTCGGTGGACAGCTGGATCACATCACGCTCGAAGCCGGCCTCGTCGACGTCGATGACGAGCGCGGAGGGCGGCACCGCCGCGGAACCGCCCTGCCGGGCGGCCTCCGCTCGCGCCTGCTCCGCCTTGGCCTTGGCCTCGCCGGCCGCCTTCACCGCGGCGAGGTCGACGACGCCGCTCATGGACATGTTTCTGGGCTGCATGCGTACATCCTCCCCCGTGTGCGCGCGCCTGCGAAAAAGTTCGCCGGAAAGCCGGAAATCCGGTTGTTTGGCGCCGGGTCCCCACCTGGCGCCGGTAGCGGTGCGTGGTTGTCGCTTCGGTCTCGCTCTTACGCTACGAGTCGTAGCGTAACTCCCCCGGGGACGTTCGCGGCGGTGATGTCAGCCACAGTGGCGGTACCGGTGACCAAGACGGTGACGGGGGTCACGGCGGTTTCGCTACTGGCGGGTATGGTCCTCTGCCATGCACACGCTTGGCTCCACTTCCGGCCGTACCGGCCGTCCGCGCAGCGCCGCGGCGGACGCCGCGATCCTCGCGGCGACGAGGGACGCGCTGTGCGAGCTGGGCTGGTCCAAGCTGACGATGAGCGACGTCTCGGCCCGCGCGGGCGTCGCCAAGACCACCCTCTACCGGCGCTGGGCCGGCAAGAACGAGCTGGTCGTGGACGCGGTCGCGGAGCTGTTCGACTCCCTGGAGCTGCCGGACCGCGGCTCGCTGGAGGCGGACGTCGAGTACGTGGTGCTCCGGTTCGCGGAGCTGCTGCGGCGCCCGGAGGCCCGTACGGCACTGATGGCGGTGGTCGCCGAGTCCACCCGGGACGAGGCCCTGCGGGACCGGATCCGGTCGGCGATCGTGGACCGGCAGAAGCACCTGGTCGTGCTGGGCCGGGAGCGCGCGCAGGCCAGGGGCGAACTCCCCTACGAGGAGGACGAGTCCCTCGCAGGCCGCACCACCGACCTGATCTTCGACGTGATCGCCGGGACGGTGGTGCACCGCGCGCTGGTCAGTTCGGAGCCGGTGGACGAGGAGTGGGTGGCCACCTTCACGGCCCTGCTGATGCACGGTCTCCGCGGGCCCGTCGCCTGAGGGCGCGAGAACGGCCCCGCCGCTCGGGGGGAGTCGCGGCGGGGCCGGGTACGGGACCGGTTTCAGGACCGGTGACGGGCGCGGCGCGAGGCTGTCCGCCGACCGCGCCGGCCGGGTTCTAGAAGCCGGGCGGCTCGACGTAGACGCCCCACTCCTCGCGGAGCGCGTTGCAGATCTCGCCGAGCGTGGCCTCGGCCCGTACGGCGTCCAGCATGGCCGGGATCATGTTCGAGCCGTCCCGGGCGGCGGTGAGCATGGCCTGGAGCGCGCCGGTCACCTTCGCCTCGTCGCGGCGGTCCTTGCGCTCGCCCAGGACCCGGACCTGCTCCCACTCGACCTCGTGGCTGACCCGGAGGATCTCCAGGTCGCCGGTGACCGAGCCGTCGTGGCAGTTGACGCCGACGACCCGCTTGTCGCCCTTCTCCAGCGAACGCTGGTACTGGAAGGCGGATTCGGCGATCTCGCCGGTGAACCAGCCGTCCTCGATGCCGCGCAGGATGCCGGAGGTGATCGGACCGATGGGGTGCCGGCCGTCCGGGTGGGCCCGCAGGCCGCGCTCCTTGATCTGGTCGAAGATCTTCTCGGCGTCGGCCTCGATGCGGTCGGTGAGCTGCTCGACGTACCAGGAGCCGCCCAGCGGGTCGGCCACGTTGGCCACCCCGGTCTCCTCCATCAGCACCTGCTGGGTGCGCAGGGCGATCTCGGCGGCCTGCTCGCTGGGCAGCGCGAGGGTCTCGTCGAGGGCGTTGGTGTGGAGGGAGTTGGTGCCGCCGAGCACGGCCGCCAGGGCCTCCACGGCGGTCCGCACCACGTTGTTGTACGGCTGCTGGGCGGTGAGCGAGACGCCCGCCGTCTGGGTGTGGAAGCGCAGCCACATCGCCTTGTCGGTCTTGGCGCCGTAGACCTCCTTCATCCAGCGCGCCCAGATCCGGCGGGCGGCGCGGAACTTGGCGATCTCCTCGAAGAAGTCGAGGTGGGCGTCGAAGAAGAAGGACAGGCCGGGGGCGAAGACGTCCACGTCGAGCCCGCGGGACAGGCCGAGCTCCACGTAGCCGAAGCCGTCGGCGAGGGTGTACGCCAGCTCCTGCGCGGCCGTCGAACCGGCCTCGCGGATGTGGTAGCCGGAGACCGAGAGCGGCTTGTAGGCGGGGATGCCGGTGGCGCAGTACTCCATGAGGTCGCCGATGAGCCGCAGGTGCGGCTCCGGAGCGAAGATCCACTCCTTCTGGGCGATGTACTCCTTGAAGATGTCGGTCTGCAGGGTGCCGTTGAGCACCGCGGGGTCGACGCCCTGCCGCTCGGCGGCGACCAGGTACATGCAGAAGGCCGGGACGGCGGGGCCGGAGATGGTCATCGACGTGGTGACGTCGCCGAGCGGGATGTCCTTGAAGAGGACCTCCATGTCGGCGGCGGAGTCGATGGCCACGCCGCAGTGGCCGACCTCGCCCAGCGAGCGCGGGTCGTCGGAGTCGCGGCCCATCAGGGTGGGCATGTCGAAGGCCACCGAGAGCCCGCCGCCGCCGGCGGCCAGGATCATCTTGTAGCGCTCGTTGGTCTGCTCGGCGTTGCCGAACCCGGCGAACTGCCGGATCGTCCAGGTGCGGCCCCGGTAGCCGGTGGGGTGCAGACCCCGGGTGTACGGGTACTCGCCCGGCCAGCCGATGCGCTCGAAGCCCTCGTAGGTGTCGCCGGGCCGGGGTCCGTAGACCGGGTCGACGGCGTCGCCGGAGAGCGTGGTGAAGTCGGCGTCGCGCTTGCGGGCCTTGTCATAACGGGCCTGCCAGCGGCGGCGGCCCTCCTCGATGGCGTCAGCGTCCATGCTGCGAATTTACTAGGACGTCCTAGTAAATGTCGATGGCAAACCCCGGGAAGTCCTTCCGGGGTCCCCCGGACCGCCCAACCACACGGCCGGCCAACCACACGGCCGGCCAACCACACGCGCCCCCGGGCCGCGGCACGGGGGCCGCGGCGCACGGGGGCGCGGTGAGGCGGTGAGGCGCGGGCTACGCCCGGGCGGCGACGGGGGTGCCGGAGACCAGCGGTTCGACCTCGGCCCGGACCTTGCGCTCGACGAAGAACGCGACCAGCGGGATGGTGCCGGAGACCAGCACCCACAGCAGCTTCCCGAACGGCCACTTCGCCTTGGAGCCCAGGTCGAAGGCGAACACGAGGTAGATCATGAAGAGCACGCCGTGCGCCTGCGAGACCGCGAGGGTCAGGTCGGCGCCGGTGTCGAAGCCGTACTTCGCCACCATGCAGGCACAGAGGATCAGCAGCATCACGGCGGTGACGTAGGCCATGACGCGGTAGCGGGTCAGCACGCTTCGTTTCATGGCGTCGAGCGTATCGGTCCGGTTTGCCGGATCTTGACCCGGGCGGCGCTTCCCCGCGCGTGACCCTGCCCACTCCCCGGCCCCGGCCCCGATCCGCCGGACGGGCCCTAGTTCTCCTCGAAGTCCGTGGCGGCGACCCGGAGGGGGCGGAGCAGGGCGAAGATCTCTCCGCACTCCTCCGCGTCGTACACGCCGAGCCCGAAGTCGACGGCCATCAGGTCCCGGGTCGCGTCCTCCACGACCTCCCGGCCCTTGTCGGTGATCGAGGCCAGGGTCCCGCGGCCGTCGTTCGGGTTGGGCCGCTTGGCGACCAGACCGGACTTCACCAGGCGGTCCACGGTGTTGGTCACGGAGGTCGGGTGGACCATCAGCCGCTCGCCGATCTTCGACATCGGCAGCTCGCCGGCCTTGGAGAAGGTCAGCAGCACCAGCGCCTCGTACCGCGCGAAGGTCAGCCCGTAGGGCTTCACCACCGCGTCGACCTCGCCGAGCAGGATCTGGTGGGCCCGCATGATCGAGGTGATCGCGGCCATCGAGGGCACCGGGCCCCAGCGCTGCTGCCAGAGCTCGTCGGCGCGGGCGATGGGATCGAAGGGGAGGCTGAGCGGCTTGGGCACGCAGCAGACCTTACCGGCCGGTCATTTGGTGGACACGCCCGTCTCATCAGTCGGCCAGCAGCCGCTTGCGCAGGCGGTCGAGGAGCTGCTCGTCCACGCCCAGCCGGGCGGTGGCGTACCCGTGCACGGACCCGTGGACGGCGGTGAGGTCGGCCAGGAACAGCCGGATGACCTCCTCCGGTGCCCGTCCGTACGAGGGCCAGCGCAGCTCCCGGCCGGGGTGGGCCGCGTGCCAGTCGGCCACCAGGCGCGCGGTGGCGAGTTCGGTGAGGGCGAAGTCGGCGGCGATGGTGTCCTCGTCCACCCCGAGCAGGGCCAGGACGAGGGCCGCGAGCAGTCCGGTGCGGTCCTTCCCGGAGGCGCAGTGGAAGACCTGCGGGGCGTCCCCGTCGGCGATCACCTCCAGCGCTTCCCGCAGCTCGGCGGTGCCGTCCTCGGCGACCTCGGCGAACCGGTCCGCGAGGTACCGCCAGGGGTCCAGCCCGGGGTCGATCTCCGCCTGGTCGTAGGGCCGGTGCTCGATGCTGCAGTTGTGGTACGCCAGGCCCTCCGCCTCGGGGACCCGGCCCTTGGCCTCGATCTCCCAGGGGTAGCGCAGGTCGATGACGGTCCGGACGCCCAGCGCCGCGAAGCGCTCGCGGTCGGCCTCCGCCCCCGGGCCGGCGAGTTTGCCGAGGGAGTCCGCGCGGTAGAGCCGCCCCCAGCGCACGGTCCGGCCGTCGCGCGTCCGATAGCCGCCCAGATCACGGAAGTTGTGCAGGTTCCCGAAGTCCACGTGTCGTCGCGTCATGCGCGTCACTGTAGGTGCGCCGCACGGCTCCGCCACCCGGTTTTCCGGCGCCCCCCGCCGCCCGGGCCGCCCGGGCCCCCACCGGGAGCGGCCGGGCGGTGTCGTGACCAGCCGTCACCTTTGCCACATGTCAGGATGTTCCGGTCATGTCCCGGTCCCGGTCATGCCCCGGTCCCGGCCGGTCGGCCGGCCAGCCCCGAGGAAGCTGATGCCTGGCCGTCACCGACACCGCGCGTTCCTCGTCCCGCTCCTCGCCGTCCTGCTGGCGGCCGCCGGGTGCAGCCCGGCCGGCTCCGGCCGGGCGGGCCCGTCCGCCGCGTCCGGCGCGGGGCCGGCCGGCGAAGACGCCGGACCGCCCTTCTGGGTCGATCCCGACACCGACGCCGCCCACCAGGTCGCCGACTGGGAGGCGCAGGGCCGCAACGGCGACGCCCAGGTCCTCCGCCGCATCTCCGACCGGCCCGCCGCGCTCTGGGCCGCCGCCGGGGACCCCGGGCCGGAGGTCCGCCGGGCCGCCCGCGGCGCCACCGCGGCCGGGCAGACCCTGCTGGTCACCGCCCACAACCTCCCGCACCGCGACTGCGGCGGGCGCTCCGCCGGGGGCGGCGCCCGTGACGCCCGCGCCTACCGGGCGTGGATCACCGCCCTCGCCACCGCCATCGGCCGCACCCGCACCCTCGTCGTGCTGGAGCCGGGCGCCGTCGCGCGGATCGCCGCGGGCTGCGCCCCGGCCGACCGCCACGAGGAGCAACTCGGTCTGCTCTCCGGGGCGGTGCAGCGGCTCAAGCAGAACCCCGGCACCCGGGTCTACCTGGACGCCGGGGACCCGGCCCGGCCCCCGGCCGCGGAGGCCGTGGCCGGGCTGCTCCGCAAGGCCGGCCTGGAGCACGCCGACGGCTTCGCCCTGAACACCGGCGGCTTCGCGTCCGACGCCACCGCCCTCGCCTACGGCGCCCGGCTCTCCGGGCTCACCGACGGCCGGCACTTCGTCGTCGACACCGGCCGGAACGGCGAAGGCCCCCTGCCCGGCGACCCGGACGCGTCCTCCTGCAACCCGCCCGGCCGCGCGCTGGGCACCCCGCCCACCGACCGTACGGGCGACCCGCTGGCCGACGCGTACCTGTGGGTCAAGCCGCCGGGCGAGTCCGACGGCACCTGCCGCGGCGGCCCGGAGGCCGGCCGCTGGTGGCCGGACTACGCCCTGGGCCTGGCCCGCCGCGCGAAGGACTGACCCGCGGGGAGCCGCCCGCGGAACCGGCCGTGAGGAACCCGCCCGCGGGCAACCGGCGTACGCGAAAGCCCCCGGCCCGAAAGGGGACCGGGGGCTCGCGCGTACGAGGGGTCAGCCGTCGGCGAGGTGCCGCTCGACCGTCTCCACCTTCGAGGTGATGCCGTCGGTGACGCCGGGCCGGATGTCGGCCTTCAGGATGAAGGACACCCGCGGCGCCCGCTCCTCCACGGCCGCCACCGCGCGCCGCACGACGTCCATGACCTCGTCCCACTCACCTTCCACGGTGGTGAACATGGCGTCGGTACGGTTCGGCAGGCCGGACTCGCGCACCACGCGGACCGCGTCGGCGACGTACTCCCCGACCTCTTCACCGACCCCGAGCGGGGTCACCGAGAACGCGACGATCACGCGGCCGCGCCTTCCTTGCCGACTTCCCGACGCGCCCGGGCGGCCACCACGCTGTCGGCCTCGTCGCGCTTGAGGAGCTTGTCGCCGTAGAGGCCGCCGAACGGCAGCAGCGCCAGGACGAAGAACAGCGCGACCTTCTTCACCGGCCACTTGGCCTTGTTCCACACGTCCAGCAGGAAGATCGCGTAGATGACGAACAGCACGCCGTGGAGGATGCCGAGCGGCATCATCAGGTAGTCGACGTCCGAGATCCGGCTCAGCAGCGAGCCGAAGATCAGCAGGGCCGGGAAGGAGAGCGCCTCCGGGACGGAGATGAGGCGCAGCCGGTGCAGGGCGGAGGCGGTCTTTATGTCCACGGAGAACCTTCGGGATGGCGGCCGGTGTCCGTATCAGTGTCCCATCCGCTTTGCACGATCTTGACCCGGGGGCCCGTCCGCGCGCCCCCGCCCGGCCGTTCGGCCGCGCCCCGCGACCGGGGCGTCGGTACCGGTCCGGGCGTATATCGGCCAGGGGACCCTGTTCGGTGTCGCCCGCTGCCGATACCTTCTCCCCGTGGCTCAGTTCCGACTCCAAGGCAGCAAGGTGCTCGCCGTCGACCTGACCGGGGATGCCGTCAAAGCGAAGAACGGCTCCATGGTTGCGTACGACGGCCAGATGGCCTTCAAGAAGATGTCCGGCGGCGGTGAGGGCCTGCGCGGCATGGTGACCCGCAGGCTGACCGGCGAACAGATGACCGTGATGGAAGTGCAGGGGCACGGCACCTGCTTCTTCGCGGACCGCGCGAGTGAGATCAATCTGGTCAATCTCCGCGGGGAGAAGCTCTACGTCGAGTCCAGCAACCTGCTGTGCACCGACGCCGGACTCCGTACCGGCACCACCTTCACCGGCCTGCGCGGCGGGGCGACGGGCAACGGCCTGTTCACGACCACCGTCGAGGGCACCGGCCAGGCGGCGATCATGTCCGACGGGCCCGCGGTGGTCCTGCGGGTGAGCGCCCAGTACCCGCTCTCCGTCGACCCCGGCGCGTACATCGCGCACACCGGCAACCTCCAGCAGCACCTCCAGTCCGGTGTGACCTTCCGCACGCTGATGGGCGAGGGCGGCGGCGAGGCGTTCCAGATCCGTTTCGAGGGCGAGGGGCTCGTGTACGTCCAGCCGAGCGAGCGCAACACCATCGGCGGTGACGTCTGATGCCGTTCCGCGAGATCAACTCGAAGATGATCGAGGCCCAGGTGATCCCGGGCCAGCGGCTCTACAGCCAGCGCGGCGCCATGCTCGCCTACCGCGGCGACGTCGCCTTCACCCCGAACCTGACCGGTGGTCAGGGCGGGGTGATGGGCATGATCGGGCGCCGCATCGCCAACGAGCAGACCCCGCTGATGACCGTCGAGGGCAACGGCACCGTGATGTTCGGCCACGGCGGCCACCACATCCAGGTGATCAACCTCCAGGGCGAGACCCTCTACGTCGAGGCCGACCGGCTGCTCGCCTTCGACGGCACGCTCCAGCAGGGCACCATGTTCATGGGCTCGCAGGGCGGGGTCATGGGCATGGTCCGCGGCCAGGTCACCGGCCAGGGCCTGTTCACCACCACCCTCCAGGGCCACGGCTCGGTCGCCGTGATGGCCCACGGCGGGGTCATCGAGCTCCCGATCACCCCGCAGCGCCCGGTGCACGTCGACCCGCAGGCGTACGTCGCCCACCACGGCGACGTACGCAACAAGCTGTCCTCGGCGCTGGGCTGGCGGGACATGGTGGGCCGCGGCTCGGGCGAGGCGTTCCAGCTGGAGCTGTCCGGCCAGGGCGCGGTGTACGTACAGGCATCGGAGGAGAAGCTGTGACGTTCGGACCCCCCATGGACGGCTACGGGGCCGGCGGGTACGGAGCGGGCGCTCCCGGACCCGGTGCCCCCGCACCCGGCGGCTACGGCGCCGGCGGCTACGGACCGGGCGCGACGCTGCCGGGCGCCCCGGCGCCCGCCGCTCCGGCCGCGGGCCCGAAGGTCCTCGACCCCTACGCGCTGCCGTCGGACGACAACGTCAACGCGTACACCTTCTGCGTGGAGCTCAAGGGGAGCCAGTGGTTCCTGCAGAAGGGCAAGATGATCGCCTATTACGGGCAGATCGAGTTCAACGGCATCGGCAACGGCCGCTTCGACCGGCTGCTGCGCACCAGCTTCCACTCCCCGCTGCACGCGAGCGACTGGGTGGTGGCCGAGGGCCAGGGCAAGATGCTGCTCGCCGACCGGGCGTTCGACGTGAACTCCTACGACCTGGAGGACGGCAACCTCACGATCCGCTCCGGGAACCTGCTGGCCTACCAGCCCACCCTCGCGCTCAAGCAGTCGATCGTGCCGGGTTTCCTGACCCTGATCGGAACCGGGAAGTTCGTGGCCGCGTCCAACGGTCCGGTGGTCTTCATGGAGCCGCCGCTGCGGGTCGACCCGCAGGCGCTGGTGGGCTGGGCCGACTGCCCCTCCCCCTGCCACCACTACGACCACGGCTACATGTCGGGCGTGATGGGGGGCCTGCGGCAGCTGGCCGGGATCGGCGGCGCCTCCGGCGAGGAGCACCAGTTCGAGTTCGTGGGAGCCGGCACGGTGCTGCTGCAGTCCTCGGAGATGCTCATGGCGGAGCAGCCGGTGGGTGTGGTCGGCGCGGAGCCGGGTGTGCCCGGGCACGGGCCGTACGCGCAGGGCGGGCACGGTCAGCAGGGGCAGCTCGGGATCCCCAGGATGCCGGGGCAGCTGGGGGACCTCCAGCGCCGCTTCGGGCTCTGATCGATCCTGCTCGGACCGTCCTATTTTTGTACGTAATTCAACTTCTTAGGTAGAGTTCTGTCATGGAGACGATGGAGACCGAGACGGCCACCCGCTGGCTGAGCGATGCCGAGCAGTGCGCCTGGCGCACCCATCTGGACGTCAGCCGGCTGCTGATGCACCAGCTGGAAAAGGACCTCCAGCCCTTCGGACTCACCAACAACGACTACGAGATCCTCGTGAACCTCTCGGAGGCCGCGGAGCACCGGATGCGGATGAGCGACCTCGCGACCGCGACGCTGCAGTCCAAGAGCCGGCTGTCCCACCAGATCACCCGCATGGAGACGGCGGGCCTGGTGCGGCGGGTGAACTGCGAGTCCGACCGGCGGGGCCTGTACGCGGTGCTGACGGACGAGGGCATGGAGACGATGCGGAAGGTCGCGCCGCACCACGTGGCGTCGGTCCGCGAGCACTTCATCGACCTGCTCAGCCCGGAGGCGCTGTCCGCGCTGCACGCCTCGCTGGCGCCGGTCGCGGAACACCTGCGCGGCCACCGCGGCAAGCCGTAGCGCTCCCGCCGGGGGCCGGAGGACCGGTGCGGGGCCGGATCGCGGTGCGATCCGGCCCCGCACCGGGTTTCAGGTGTTGGGGCGCTTGCCGTGGTTGGCGCCCTTCTTCTTGCGGGCCCGCCGCTTGTTGCCGCGCTTGGACATGGTGTGCGCCTCCCGTATCGGGGTAATTCGGGCGTACGCCAGTCTAGGTGCGGCCCGCTCTCCCCGCTCGGGCGAGGGACAGGGCGGGAAAGGGCACCGGCAGCGGCCCCTCCCGCCCCGCAGGGCTGCGCTCAGCCCTCGGTCAGCGTGGCCAGCAGCACATCGGACGCCGCGTACGGGTCGAGCTCGCCCGCCGCGACCCTCCCCGCCAGCCCGGCCAGGTGCGCGTCGCCGTGCACGTCCGCCAGCCGCGACCGCAGCGCCGTGATCGCGATCGTCTCGATCTCCCGCGCCGCACGGGCGGCCCGCCGCTCGGCCAGCACGCCCCGCTCGTCCATCCACGCGCGGTGCTTCTCCAGGGCCTCCACGACCTCGTCGACGCCCTCCGCCCGGGCCGCGACCGTCTTGATGATCGGCGGCCGCCAGTCCCCCGCCCCGCGCGCCTCGCCCAGCCCCAGCATGTGGTTCAGCTCCCGGGCCGTGGCGTCCGCACCGTCCCGGTCGGCCTTGTTCACCACGTAGACGTCGCCGATCTCCAGGATGCCCGCCTTGGCGGCCTGGATGCCGTCGCCCATGCCCGGCGCGAGCAGCACCACGCAGGTGTCCGCCTGGGCGGCGATCTCCACCTCGGACTGGCCCACGCCCACCGTCTCGACCAGGACCACGTCGCAGCCCGCCGCGTCCAGCACCCGGATCGCCTGCGGCGCCGCCCAGGAGAGTCCGCCCAGGTGGCCGCGGGTGGCCATGGAGCGGATGTAGACGCCCGGGTCCGAGGCGTGGTCGGACATCCGGACCCGGTCGCCGAGCAGCGCCCCGCCCGAGAACGGCGAGGACGGGTCCACCGCCAGCACCCCGACCCGCTTCCCGGCCCGGCGGTACGCCGCCACCAGCGCCGAGGTCGACGTCGACTTGCCGACGCCGGGCGAGCCCGTGAGGCCCACCACGTACGCCCCTCCGGTGAGCGGGGCCAGGGCCGCCATCACCTCGCGGAGCTGCGGGGACGCCCCCTCCACCAGTGAGATCAGCCGGGCGACCGCCCTCGGCCTCCCCTCACGGGCCTGTTCCACCAGCTGGGGGACGTCCACCGTCATACGTGCTGCGCTCCTCGGTTCGCTTCCGCTTTCGGGTACCGCAAGGGGGTCAGGACGCCGGCACGCGCACGATCAGCGCGTCGCCCTGGCCGCCGCCGCCGCACAGGGCGGCCGCGCCGATCCCGCCGCCGCGCCGCTTCAGCTCCAGCGCCAGGTGCAGGACCACCCGGGCGCCGGACATGCCGATGGGGTGTCCCAGGGCGATCGCGCCACCGTTGACGTTCACCTTTTCCGGGGTCACGCCCAGGTCCTTCATTGACTGGACCGCGACCGCCGCGAACGCCTCGTTGATCTCGATCAGGTCCAGGTCGGAGACCTCCAGGCCCTCCTTCTTCAGGGCGTGGGCGATCGCGTTGGACGGCTGGGACTGGAGCGAGTTGTCCGGGCCGGCCACGTTGCCGTGGGCGCCGATCTCGGCGATCCACTCCAGGCCCAGCTCCTCGGCCTTGGCCTTGCTCATCACGACCACCGCGGCGGCGCCGTCGGAGATCTGCGAGGAGGTGCCCGCGGTGATCGTGCCGTCCTTGGCGAAGGCGGGGCGCAGCTTGCCCAGGGACTCCGCCGTGGTCTCCGGGCGGATGCCCTCGTCGGAGGCGAAGAGCACCGGGTCGCCCTTGCGCTGCGGGATCTCGACCGGGGCGATCTCGGCCTCGAAGATCCCGTTCTTCTGCGCGGCCGCGGCCCGCTGGTGGGAGAGCGCCGCGAACTCGTCCTGCGGGGCGCGCTCGATGCCGAGGCGGGTGTTGTGCTTCTCCGTGGACTCGCCCATGGCGATGCCCTCGAAGGAGTCGGTCAGGCCGTCGTAGGCCATGGCGTCGAGCATCTCGACGGCGCCGTACTTGTAGCCCTCACGGGTCTTGGGCAGCAGGTGCGGGGCGTTCGTCATGGACTCCTGGCCGCCCGCGACCACGATGTCGAACTCGCCGGCGCGGATCAGCTGGTCGGCCAGCGCGATCGCGTCCAGGCCGGAGAGGCACACCTTGTTGATGGTCAGCGCCGGCACGTTCATGGGGATCCCGGCCTTGACCGCGGCCTGGCGGGCGGGGATCTGGCCCGCGCCGGCCTGCAGCACCTGGCCCATGATCACGTACTGCACCTGGTCGCCGGAGATCCCGGCCCGGTCCAGCGCGGCCTTGATCGCGAAGCCGCCGAGGTCGGCGCCCGAGAAGGACTTGAGGGAGCCCAGCAGGCGTCCCATGGGCGTGCGGGCCCCTGCGACGATCACTGAAGTGGTGTGGTTCGTTCCGGACATGAGGCACAGCCCCTTGAATGAGGAGTGAACGAGGGTTCACACGAATGTACTGAGCGGTACCGGTGGCCGTCACCGGGCCGTCGGTGTGATCGCGCGCACGTTGCGTAACCGGGCCCGGTGGCAGTGCACTGGACCCATGCTGACAAGAATCGACCACATCGGGATCGCCTGCTTCGACCTCGACAAGACTGTCGAGTTCTACCGTGCCACGTACGGATTCGAGGTGTTCCACTCCGAGATCAACGAGGAGCAGGGCGTCCGCGAGGCCATGCTGAAGATCAACGGCACCTCGGACGGCGGCGCCTCCTACATCCAGCTCCTGGAGCCCGTCCGGGAGGACTCCACCGTCGCGAAGTGGCTGGCGAAGAACGGCGAGGGCGTCCACCACATCGCCTTCGGCACCGAGGACGTCACCGCCGACTCCGAGGCCATCCGCGGCAAGGGCGTCCGGGTCCTCTACGACGAGCCCCGCACCGGTTCCATGGGTTCGAAGATCACGTTCCTGCACCCCAAGGACTGCCACGGAGTCCTCACCGAGCTGGTCACTTCCCACCCCCAGCCGACCGAGCACCCGGAGCACTGACCTCGGCCGTATCCCCGGCCGGTAGAGTGGCGTTTGGCTCGGCCGGGGTTCGGTGCGGAGGGGGTCGGGTGCTGTGACCCCTGCCCCGGCATCTGACACCATGTTTCCCCGGGGGTGCCGTTCAGCGGGCGGACGGTGCTCAATTGGGAGTGAGCTTGCGACCAGGGGACGGATGGGACCGCGCCGTGCGGGGCTACGAACGCCAGGAGAGCCATCAGGCTGAGGCCGACCATCTCTCGCGCTTCGAGGCCGAGATGGAGCGGCTGAAGAAGGAGCGCGAGAAGGTCGTCCAGCACGCCGAGGACCTGGGATACCAGGTCGAGGTGCTGCGGGCCAAGCTCCACGAGGTGCGTCGCGCCCTCGCGTCCCGTCCCGCCTACAACGGCCAGGACATCGGCTACCAGGCCGAGCAGATGCTGCGCGAGGCGCAGCTCCAGGCCGACCAGATGCGTTCCGACGCCGAGCGCGAACTGCGCGAGGCCCGGTCCCAGACCCAGCGGATCCTGCAGGAGCACGCCGAGCACCAGGCGCGCCTGCAGGCCGAACTGCACGCCGAGGCGGTCAGCCGCCGCCAGCGGCTGGACCAGGAGCTCAACGAGCGCCGGCAGACCGTCGAGGCGCACGTCAACGAGAACGTGGCCTGGGCCGAGCAGCTGCGGGCCCGTACGGAGTCCCAGGCGCGCCGGCTCATGGAGGAGTCCCGCGCCGAGGCCGAGCAGGCCCTGGCCGCCGCCCGTGCCGAGGCCGCCCGGGTCGCCGAGGAGACCCGGCGCCGGCTCGCCGAGGCGTCCGAGACCGGCCGCGCCGAGGCCGAGGCCGCCCTGCTGCGCGCCCGCAAGGAGGCCGAGCGGCTGCTGTCCGCCGCCTCCTCGCAGGCCCAGGAGGCCACCGAGCACGCCGAGCGGCTTCGCTCGGCCGCCAGCGCCGAGTCCGAGCAGACCCGGCAGCAGACCCTCGACCTGGGCCGGGTCGCCGACCAGCGGGTCCAGGAGGCCGAGGGCACGCTCCGCGAGGCCCGCTCCGAGGCCGAGAAGCTGCTCGCCGACGCCAAGGAGGCCGCCACCAAGCAGGTGGCCACCGCCGAGTCCGTCAACGAGCAGCGCACCCGCACCGCCAAGGAGCAGGTCGCCCGGCTGGTCACCGAGGCCACCAAGGAGGCCGAGGCCCTCAAGGCGGAGGCGGAGCACGCGCTCGCCGACGCCCGCGCCGAGGCCGAGCGGCTGCGCGCCGAGGCCGGCGAGGAGGCCCGTACGGCCGCCGCCGAGGACACCGCCGCCCAGCTCGCCAAGGCCGCCCGGACCGCCGAGGACATCCTCAACAAGGCGTCCGAGGACGCCAGGGCCACCACCCGGGCCGCGTCCGAAGAGGCCGAGCGGATCCGCCGCGAGGCGGAGACCGAGGCCGAGCGGCTGCACGCGCAGGCCGCCACCAGCGCCGAGCAGCTCAAGGGCGCGGCCAAGGACGACACCGCCGAGTACCGGGCCAAGACCGTCGAGCTCCAGGAGGAGGCGCGACGGCTGCGCGGCGAGGCCGAGCAGCTGCGCGCCGAGGCCGTCGCCGAGGGCGAGCGGATCCGCGGCGAGGCCCGCCGCGAGGCCGTCACCCAGATCGAGGAGGCGGCCAAGACCGCCGAGGAGCTGCTCGGCAAGGCCAAGGCGGACGCCGACGAGCTGCGCCGCGGTGCCTCCGCGGAGAGCGAGCGGGTCCGCACCGAGGCCGTCGAGCGGGCCCAGACCCTGCGCACCCAGGCCGAGGAGACCCTGGAGCGCACCCGGACCGAGGCCGAGCGGCTGCGCACCGAGGCCGAGGAGGCCGCCGAGGCGCTGCGCACCGAGACCGACGCCGCGCTGCGCGAGCGGCGCGAGGAGACCGACCGGGCCCTGGCCGCCCGCCGGGCCGAGGCCGGCACCGAGCTGACCCGGCTGCAGGAGGAGGCGGAGGCCCGGCTGGCGACGGCCGAGCAGACGCTGCGCGACGCCCGCGCCGCCGCCGAGACCCTGCGCCGCGAGACCACCGAGGAGTCCGACCGGCTGCGCGCCGAGTCGGCCGAGCGGATCCGCACCCTGCAGGCCCTGTCGGAGGCCGAGGCCGACCAGCTGCGCACCGACGCCGCGGAGGACGCCGGCCGGGTCCGGGCGGAGGCCGAGCAGGTCGCCGTACGGCTGACCGGTGAGGCCGAGGCCGAGGCCGAGCGGGTGCGCGTGGAGGCGCAGGAGACCGCGGACCGGCTCCGCGCCGAGGCGAAGGCGGCCGCCGAGCGGGTGGCCGAGGAGGCCGCGGAGGCCCTCGCCGCCGCGCAGGACGAGGCCGCGCGCCGCCGCCGGGAGGCGGAGGAGACCCTGGCCGGTGCCCGCGAGGAGGCCGGCAGCGAGCGCGCCCAGGCCCGTGAGCAGAGCGAGGAGCTCCTCGCGGCGGCCCGCAAGCGCACCGAGGAGGCGCAGGCCGAGGCGACCCGGCTGGTCGAGGAGGCGGACCGGCGGGCAGCCGAGCTGGTGGCGGCCGCGGAGGTCACCGCCCGCGAGGTGCGGGAGTCCGTCTCCGGGCTCCGCGAGGAGGCCGAGGAGGAGATCACCGGGCTGCGCAGCGCCGCCGAGCACGCGGCGGAGCGCACCCGGACCGAGGCGCAGGAGGAGGCGGACCGGCTCCGCGCCGACGCGCACGCGGAGCGGGAGCGGGCGGGCGAGGACGCCGCCCGGACCCGTACCGAGGCGAAGACCGAGACGGACGCGGCGAAGGCGCTGGCCGAACGGACCGTCGCGGACGCCATCGCCGAGGCGGAGCAGCTGCGCATCGACACCGGCGAGTACGCCCAGCGCGTGCGTACGGAGGCGACGGACGCGCTGGCCGCGGCCGAGCGGGACGCGGCCCGGACCCGCGCGGACGCCCGCGAGGACGCCAACCGGATCCGCAGCGACGCGGCGGTCTCCCTGGAGGAGTCCCGCGCGGAGGGCCTGCGGATCACGGCCGAGGCGACCGCGGAGGCGGAGCGGCTGACCGAGGAGACCCGCACCGCCAACGAGGCCACGGTCGGCGAGGCGACGGCCGAGGCCGAGCGGATCACCACCGGGGCCGAGGAGGCCGCCGAGGCCACCCGGGCCGAGGCCGCCGGCACCCTGGACGAGGCGCGCTCGGAGGCCAACCGGCTGCGCAGCGAGGCCGCCGAGCAGGCCGACCGGCTCATCACCGAGGCCGCCTCCGAGGCGGAGCGGCTGATCGAGGAGACCCGCACCGCCAACGAGGCCACGGTCGGCGAGGCCGCGGCGGAGGCCGAGCGGCTCACCACCGAGGCGGCCGCGCTGGTGACGGACGCCCGCACGGAGGCGGAGGCGCTCACCGCGAAGGCGGCCGAGACGCTGGCCGGTGCCGAGCGGGACGGCGCGCGCACCCTGGACGAGGCCCGCGCCGAGGGCGACCGGCTGATCGCCGAGGCCACCGCCGAGACCGAGCGGATGACCGCCGAGACCCGCGCGGCCAACGACCGTACGGTCGGCGAGGCGACCGAGCGGGCCGAGGCCCTCAAGGCCGTGGCCGAGCGGATCCTCGACGACGCCCGTACCGAGGGCGGCCGGATCATCGGCGAGGCCACCGCCGAGGCCGAGCGGGTCACCACCGCGGCGGCCGAGACCCTGGAGGCCGCCGAGCGCGAGTCCGAGCAGACCATGGACGAGGCGCGGGCCGAGGGCAACCGGCTGCGCAGCGAGGCCGCCGAGCAGGCCGACCGGCTCATCACCGAGGCCGCTTCCGAGGCGGAGCGGCTGGTCGAGGAGACCCGCAAGGACAACGAACGCACGGTCGGCGAGGCCGCCGCCGAGGCGGAGCGGCTGCGCGCCGAGGCGTCCGAGTCGCTGTCCTCGGCGCAGGAGCACGCCGCCCGCACCCGGTCGGAGGCCGAGCGGGTCAAGTCGGAGGCGGCCGGCGACGCCGAGCGGACCCGCACGGAGGCCCGCGAGGAGTCCGAGCGGCTGCTCGACGACGCCCGGGACGCGGCCAACAAGCGCCGTACGGAGGCCGCGGAGCAGGTCGACCGGCTCATCTCGGAGTCCGTCGCGGAGGCGGAGAACCTCACCAACGAGGCGCAGAAGCAGGCGCTCGCCGCGACCACCGCGGCCGAGGAGCAGGCGGACGCGATGGTGGACGCGGCCCGGAAGGAGGCCGCCCGGATCACCTCGGAGGCCACCGTCGAGGGCAACCTGACGGTGGAGAAGGCCCGTACGGACGCCGACGAGCTGCTGGTCGGGGCGCGTACGGACGCCGCCGCCATACGGGAGCGGGCCGAAGACCTGCGCGGCCGGGTCGAGGCCGAGGTGGAGGAACTGCACGAGCGGGCCCGCCGGGAGACGGCGGAGCAGATGAAGTCGGCCGGCGAGCGGGTCGACAAGCTGGTGAAGGCCGCCACCGAGCAGAGCACCGAGGCCGAGGCCAAGGCCAAGGAGCTGGTTTCGGACGCCAGCAGCGAGGCGTCGAAGGTGCGCATCGCCGCGGTCCGCAAGGCCGAGCAGCTGCTGAAGGAGGCCGAGCAGAAGAAGGCCGACCTTTCGCGGCAGGCCGAGGACGTGCTGGAGCGGGCCAAGGCCGAGGCCGAACGCCTGGTCGACGAAGGTCGGCGGGAACTCGACGTTCTCGTCCGCCGCCGGGAGGACATTCAGGCGGAGATCTCCCGTGTCCAGGATGTACTTGAGGCGTTGGAATCATTCGAGGCGCCTTCGGGTGGCGGAAAGTCATCGGTCGGCAGCCAGGGATCCGGTGGAGTGAAGGCGGGAGCGGCAGCGGGTTCCACTCGTTCGGGTGGAAAGCCGTCAGAGGGGTAGCGAACTGACCGCAGGTGTGCTCCTGATGGGACTCCAGGCGAACGGCGGACAAGCGTTCCGACGCCTTGCCACTCAAAAGGGGTGTCATTGTCCAGATCAAACTGGGATTGACTCGATGACACGCCGTTCCGGCGCCTAGGATTCCCCTCAACACCTCACGTAGCACCTCATCGGTCTCATTCGACAGGAACCCCATGAGCGACACTTCCTCCCCCTTCGGCTTCGAGCTCGTGCGGCGTGGTTACGACCGCGGTCAGGTGGACGACCGCATTACCAAGCTCGTCGCCGACCGTGACAGCGCCCTGTCCCGCATCAACTCCCTGGAAAAGCGCATCGAGGAGCTCCACCTCGAAACGCAGAACGCCCAGGCCCAGGTCACCGACGCCGAGCCGTCGTACGCCGGCCTCGGCGCCCGGGTCGAGAAGATCCTGCGGCTCGCCGAGGAGGAGGCGAAGGACCTGCGCGAGGAGGCCCGTCGCGCGGCCGAGCAGCACCGCGAGCTGGCCGAGTCCGCCGCCCAGCAGGTCCGCAACGACGCCGAGTCCTTCGCCTCCGAGCGCAAGGCCAAGGCCGAGGACGAGGGCGTCCGGATCGTCGAGAAGGCCAAGGGCGACGCGCAGCAGCTGCGCGCCGAGGCCACCAAGGACGCCCAGTCCAAGCGCGAGGAGGCCGACGCGCTCTTCGAGGAGACCCGCGCCAAGGCCGCCCAGGCCGCCGCGGACTTCGAGACCAACCTGGCCAAGCGCCGCGAGCAGTCCGAGCGCGACCTGGCCTCCCGCCAGGCCAAGGCGGAGAAGCGCCTCGCCGAGATCGAGCACCGCGCCGAGCAGCTGCGCCTGGAGGCCGAGAAGCTCCGTACGGACGCCGAGCGCCGGGCCCGCCAGACCGTGGAGACCGCGCAGCGCCAGGCCGAGGACATCGTGGCCGACGCCAACGCCAAGGCCGACCGCATCCGCAGCGAATCGGAGCGCGAGCTGGCTGCGCTCACCAACCGCCGCGACTCCATCAACGCGCAGCTGACCAACGTCCGCGAAATGCTCGCGACGCTGACCGGTGCCGCCGTCGCCGCCGCCACCCCGGTGATCGACGACGAGCCCGTCAGCCGCGGCGTGCCGGCCCAGCAGACCCGCTGACGCACCGGCAACACCCCACCGCGGCCCGACGGGTACCCCCCTCCTGTACCCGCCGGTAGCGAACACCCCGTGCCCGAAGGCCCACGCCCGTTTCCAATTGGCGTCGGGCCTTCGACCGTTCTAGTGTCAGGCGCATGATCGAGCTCGAAGGCCTCACCAAACGATACGGCGCCAAGACCGCCGTCGACAGCCTGAGCTTCCAGGTCAAACCGGGGGTGGTGACCGGCTTCCTCGGCCCCAACGGGGCCGGCAAGTCGACGACCATGCGCATGATGCTCGACCTCGACAACCCGACCAGTGGCACGGTCCGGATCGACGGCAAGCACTACCGGGACCTCAAGGAGCCGCTGAAACACATCGGAGCACTGCTGGACGCCAAGGCCATGCACGGCGGCCGCAGCGCGTACAACAACCTGCTCTGCCTCGCCCAGTCCAACAACGTCCCGGTGAGCCGGGTCGGCGAAGTGCTCGACCTGGTCGGACTGACGGCCGTGGCGAAGAAGAAGTCGAAGGGATTCTCCCTGGGCATGGGTCAGCGCCTCGGCATCGCCGCCGCGCTGCTCGGCAACCCCGAGATCCTCATGTTCGACGAACCGGTCAATGGCCTGGACCCGGAGGGAATTCTCTGGATCCGGAATCTCATGAAAGGTCTTGCGGCCGAGGGGAGGACGATCTTCGTTTCTTCCCACCTCATGAGCGAAATGGCCCTCACGGCCGACCATTTGATCGTCATCGGACAGGGAAAGCTCCTGGCCGACACGTCGATGACGGATTTCATCGACAAGAACTCGCGGAGCTACGTGCGACTCCGCTCCCCGCAGCACGAACGCCTCAAGGACGTCCTGCACGAAGCCGGGATCACCGCGGTCGACGTACCCGGAACCGGCGCCCTGGAAGTCAACGGCACCACGGCCGAGGAACTCGGCGAGCTGGCCGCACAGCACCGGATCGTGCTGCACGAACTCAGCCCGCAACAGGCTTCACTGGAGGAAGCGTTCATGCGCATGACGGCGGACGCGGTCGAATACCACGCGCACGCCCCGGGAGGCCCCGGCATCCCGGCGCCCGGCATGGCCGCGGACAACCCGGCCCGGCCCGCCGACGTCCCCGCCTGGGGAGCCGGCGCCCCGGCCGCCCCGAAGGGCGGTGAGTGAGCATGGCCTTCTCCGCAGTCCTCCGCTCCGAGTGGACCAAGATCCGCACGGTGGCCTCCACCAGCTGGACCCTCGCCCTCGTCTTCCTCGTCACCGTGGGCTTCGCGGCGCTGTTCGGCGCCACGTTCAACACCGACAACCTGGACGAGGTCCAGCGGGCCACCTTCGACCCGACGGCGCTGAGCTTCGGCTCGATGCAGTTCGGACAGCTGTCGATGATCGTCTTCGGTGTGCTGGTCGTGAGCACCGAGTACAGCACCGGCATGATCCGCACCTCGCTGGCCGCGGTACCGCACCGCACCCGCTTCCTGACCGGCAAGATGACCGTGGCCGCGACGCTGGCCCTGGTCGTGGGCCTGCTGACCAGCTTCGTGTCCTTCTTCCTCACCCAGGCCCTGCTCGGTGACCTCGGCATCGGCATCGGCGAGGAGAACGTCCTGCGCGCCGTGGTCGGCGCCGGCCTGTACATGGCGCTCATCGGCCTGTTCGCCATGGGTGTGGCGACCATGCTCCGCAGCTCGGTCGCCGCGATCAGCATCCTGATCCCGTTCTTCCTGATCGTCTCGAACGTCCTCATGGGCTTCGACGCGACCCGCACGGTCGGCCAGTACCTGCCGAGCAACGCCGGAGCGCGGATGATGCAGGTCGTGCCGGGCGCCTTCGGCAACGAGGAAACCCCCTACGGCCCCTGGGGCGGTCTGGGAATCCTCGTCCTGTGGGTGCTGGCCTCGGTGCTCGGCGGCCTGCTGGTCCTGAGGAAGCGCGACGCCTGACCCACCCGCCGCGGCCACACCCGCGGCACCCCCGTCCGGGCCGGTCTCAGGGATACCTCAGGGGTACCTCAGGGATCGGCCCGCGACGGAACCGAACGACACTCGATATCCTCTTTAGTCCTACCCGGGCGAGAGCCGCCCACCGGCAAGAGGCGAGAGCATGATCGAGGCAGTCGGCCTGACCAAGCGCTTCGGCGCGAAGACCGCCGTCGACCAGCTGTCCTTCCAGGTCAGGCCCGGTCACGTGACGGGATTCCTGGGGCCCAACGGCTCCGGCAAGTCCACCACCATGCGCATGATCCTCGGCCTGGACCGGCCCACCTCCGGCCGGGTCACGATCAACGGGTTCCCCTTCCGTGAGCTGCCGAACGCGCAGCGCAGCGTCGGCGCGCTGCTCGACGCCAAGGCCGTGCACGGCGGCCGCCGGGCCCGCACCCACCTGCTCGCCCTCGCCCAGCTCTCCGGCATCCCGGAGAAGCGGGTGGACGAGGTGCTGGGCGTGGTCGGCCTGCAGGACGTGGCCGGCATGCGCACCAAGGGCTTCTCCCTCGGCATGGGCCAGCGCCTCGGCATCGCCGCGGCCCTGCTCGGGGACCCCGAGGTGCTGCTCTTCGACGAGCCGGTCAACGGCCTCGACCCGGAGGGCATCTACTGGGTGCGCAACCTGATGAAGCAGCTCGCCGCCGAGGGCCGCACGGTCTTCGTCTCCTCGCACCTGATGAGCGAGATGGCCCTCACCGCCGACCACCTGATCGTGATCGGCCGCGGGCGGCTGCTGGCCGACATGGGCGTGCAGGATTTCATCGCCCGCAATTCGGCCGGATTCGCTCGGCTCCGGGTCGCCGACACCGACCCCGCGGACCGGCGGACCCTGCACGAGCTGCTCGTCAAGGAGGGCGCGGGAGTCCTCCAGGAGCCCGACGGCGCCCTGCGGGTGACCGGTCTGGAACTGCCCCGGATCTCCGACCTCGCGCACGGGGCCGGCGTACGGCTGTGGGAGCTGTCCCCCCACAAGGCCTCGCTGGAGGAGGCGTACATGCGGATGACGCAGAGCTCCGTGGAGTACACCTCCACCACGGACCCCCGGGCCGAGCTCTTCGAGACCGACCCGATGGCACTGCCGCCCTGGGAGGACCAGGGCTCAGCCGGCCTGGAGGCCGAGACCGCCGCCGGGTTCTACGCTCCCCCGCCGCCGGGCACCCCCGGCAGCCGGCCTTTCCTGATGCCGCGGAGCCCCGCCGAGCTGGCGGGCGGCCCGTCGAACGACCTGCACAACGACCCGGAGAACGACCCGGAGGAGGTCCGATGACCGGCCAGGCCACCGGCCCCGCGAACGGCGCCGCCAACCGTGCGGCCACCGCCGCGGCCGACGCCCCGAGCACCACCCCGATCACGGCCGCCCCGGCGGGCGGACCGGCCCCCGTGCCGGCTCCGGCTCCGGCTCCGGCGTACACCTCGCCGCTGCCGGACGCGCGGCCGACCCTCGCGCACGCCGTGGCCTCGGAATGGACCAAGCTGGTCTCGGTGCGTTCCACTCTGTTCACCCTCGGCTCGCTGGTGCTGGTGGTGACCGGCATCGGCGGACTCGCCGTCTGGCAGACCTCCTCGTCGGACTACGAGCAGATGCCGTACACCGGCCCGGCGATGTTCGGCCTGATGGTCGGGCAGGTGTCGGTGATCGTGCTGGGGGTGCTGACCATCACCTCCGAGTACGGCACCGGACTGATCCGCACCACGCTCACCGCGGCCCCGGACCGCAGCCGGGTGCTGACCGCGAAGTACCTCGTCTTCAGCGCGGTCGCCTTCGCCGTGGTGGCCGCCTCCGTCTTCCTCGTCGGCATCACCGCCGCCCTGGTGCGCTCCGGCCGCGGAGCCGGGGTGCACTCCGGCTCCGAGTGGTCGGGCGCACTGGCCGGCAGCCTCTACGTCACCATGCTGGGCGTGCTGGCGCTGGCGGTCGGGGCGCTGGTGCGGCACTCGGCGGGCGGGATCGCCCTGATGCTGGGCCTGGTGACCATACCGCCGGTGCTGGGTTCGATGCTCGGCGTGTGGGAGGCGACCGCGGACTTCGGCAGGGTGCTGATCGGCTACAGCTCGCCGCTGGCCCTGATCGAGCTCTTCGGCGCGACCGAGGAGGACGCGGGGTACATGGCGGTGCCGGGCGACGTCGCCCAGCTTGCGGTGCTCGGCCTGGTCACCGCGGCCGCGGTGGCCGCCTCGTACGTGGTGGTCGGCCGCCGCGACGTCTGACGGCGGGAGGCCCCACCCCGGCCGTCCGTCCCCTCAGTGCTTCGGCGCGTTCCTGGACCGCTGCACCTTGGTGGTGCGGCGGTCCTTCGCGTTCCAGCAGGCCTTGTGCCAGTGCCGGCGGTCGTCCACGCCGCCGTACTCGGGCCAGGCCACCAGGTGCGGGGTACCGGAGGGGATCTCCTGGTCGCAGCCGGGGCAGCGGTAGCGCTTGCCCACCGCACTCGCGCCCGCGACGTGCCGCACCTTCCAGTCCTCGCCCATCCACTCCTCGGTGTTCTCCAGGCCGAAGCGGCCGGGAGGGGTCCGGGGACCTTCGGCCGGGTTCTCGCCGCCCCTGGGGCGGTTGTGGCGCGGTGACACGTATACCTCACGAAGCAGCGGACGGAAGGGACTTTCCACCAGACTACGCGGAGCGAGCCGGGGTACCCGCAGGGTGTTCACGAAGCGGATCCCTCCCGACCGCCCGGGACGGACCGGGCCGGAGGCCGGGTACCGGGGCCGGGGCTCCGGTACCGGGAACGGGCCGGGCCGAGCCGGATCGAGCTGGGCCGAAAATCTCAATAACTTTCCTGTCAGGCCGTGCCTTTGGCACGTGTCAGACGTTATTGCCAGGGAGGGGAGCCGCGTCAGCCGCGAGGAGGCAGAAGGCGATGCGCGTAGGAGCGTTTGTACTGGCGGCCCAGTTTCCGGGCCAGGGGCAGGGGGAGGCGCTGCACCGGGCGGTGCGGACCGCGGAGGTCGCGGAGGAGGCAGGGCTCGACTCGGTCTGGGTCGCCGAGCACCATTTCGTCCCGTACGGGGTCTGCCCGTCGGCGGTGACCCTGGCCGCCCAGCTGCTCGGCCTGACCCGGCGCATCCGGGTCGGCACGGCGGTGAGCGTGCTGCCGAACACCCATCCGGTGGCGCTCGGCGAACAGGCCGCGCTGCTGCACCTGACCTCGGGCGGCCGGTTCACGCTCGGGGTGGGCCGTGGCGGCCCCTGGGTGGACCTGGAGGTGTTCGGCGGCGGCCTGGCCGCGTACGAACAGGACTTCCCGGAGGCACTGGACCTGCTGCGGCGCTGGCTGGGCGACTCCCGGGTGGGTGCGGCCGGCGGGCGCTACTCGTTCCGCGACGTGGCCGTCGTACCGCGGCCGGCGGAGTCCCTGGACGGTGACGGAACGGGACCGGAAGTGATCCTCGCCTGCACCTCGCCCGGCTCGGTACGGGCGGCCGCCGAGCGCGGGCTGCCGATGCTGCTGGGCATGCACTGCGGCGACGAGGAGAAGGCGGCGATGGTCGCCCTGTGGCGGGAGACGGCACTCGCGGCGGGGCATTCCCCCGACGCGGTCCGGGCCGCGGGCCACGTCTCGGCCGGAGTCTGCCAGCTGGCGGACCGTGCGGCGGACGCGCGCGAGACGCTGCTGAAGGCGCTGCCGGGCTGGCTGAAGCAGGGACTGGACGCCCATGTGACGGTGGACGGACGGCACCGCGCGATGCGGGACCCGGTCGCGTACACGGAGCTGCTGTGCGCCCTGCACCCGGTCGGTACGGTGGAACTCGCCGCGGACCGGCTGGCGGCCACCTCCGAGCGCACCGGGATCAGCCGGTTCGCGCTGCTGGCCGAGGGCTCGGGCGACCTCGCGGCGACGGAGGAGAACGTACGGCTGCTGGGCGCCGAGGTCCTGCCCCGCCTGCTCTGAGGACCGGCCGCGGCGACGGTGACGGCCGTTGCTGCCGCTCCGGGTGCGGAGCGGCAGCGAGGAGCCTGCGAATCGTTCGGATGGAGCCGGGTCGAACTGTCGATCAGGTCTGTCGGTGGATCGATGGATCAGATGGATCAGGTGGACCGATGTATCGGATGGGCCGGTGGATCAGATGGCCGGTGGATCGGGTGGATCGGATGATCGGACGGCGACGGGCAGGTGATCCGGCCCGGCCGGGCCGGCCGGACCGGCCGGCTCAGCAGTCCCGGAGCTCCGGCGACTGGTTCAGCAGCTGACCGCGGATCGACGTGAACTTCGCCAGCCGGTCATCGGCCGAGGCGTCCAGGGGGAACACCGCGACCCGGTGGCAGTTCTGGAAGGCGAGCCGCACTCCGAAGTGCCGCTGCAACGCACCGCGTATCGCGTCACTCGCGAGCGCACGCAGCAGCTGGCCACGCGCCTGCTCGTCCGGCGGCGGCGTCTGGTTGTCGGCGAACTCTCCGCCGTCCACCTTCAGCTGGGCCACCAGCGAGCTGATCATCTCCCATGCGAAGGGCAGGGAGGTCCGGACGCAGTCGACGAAAGCGGCTTCGTCGACCTCGCCTCGCTCGGCCTGTTCGAGTAGGGCCGGTGAGACGTCGAGCGACATGGGTTCTCCTCTCGCGACCCCGGCCGGTTCGGTGACCGGAGTCTTACGGGCAGGGAAGGAGGCGCCGCGACGCGCGGCGACCACGTGTGCGCGTTCGGCAACCTCCTGCTCACCACGGTAGGCGTCCCATGGGGACCGCACCAGGAGAATGCGCATACAACGCGCCATCCGCGAACGGGGCTTTCGGGGGCGAATCGCGTGAGGGCGGCTCCGTCGAGTAGCGTTGCCGACCATGCGTCTCGTCATTGCCCGCTGCTCCGTCGACTACGCGGGCCGGCTCACCGCCCATCTGCCCTCCGCACCCCGTCTGATCCTCGTGAAGGCCGACGGCAGTGTCTCGATCCACGCGGACGACCGGGCGTACAAACCGCTCAACTGGATGTCCCCGCCGTGCACCCTCAAGGAGGGGACGGGAGACGAGGCGGGCGTCTGGACGGTCGTCAACAAGGCGGGCGAGAAGCTCATCATCACGATGGAAGAAGTCCTCCACGACTCCTCGCACGAACTGGGCGTGGACCCCGGCCTGATCAAGGACGGCGTGGAAGCGCACCTCCAGGAACTCCTCGCGGACCGCATCGACACCCTGGGCGAGGGCTACACGCTGATCCGCCGCGAGTACATGACGGCGATCGGCCCGGTGGACATCCTGTGCCGGGACGCCGACGGCGCCACCGTGGCTGTCGAGATCAAGCGGCGCGGCGAGATCGACGGCGTGGAGCAGCTCACCCGCTACCTGGAACTGCTGAACCGGGACCCGCACCTGGCCCCGGTCCGCGGCATCTTCGCGGCCCAGGAGATCAAGCCCCAGGCCCGCGTCCTCGCCACCGACCGCGGCATGGACTGCTTCGTCCTGGACTACGACGCCCTCCGCGGCATCGAGGACGACAAGCTCCGCCTCTTCTGACCCCCGGCCCGGTACGGGCGCCCGCCCGGTGTGGGCGGGCATCCCGCCCCGGTGTGGGCAGGCGTCCCGCAGGGCCCCGGAGTCCGCAGAGCCGGCGCGTCCCGCAGCGACGCCGCTACGACGCCCCGCTCCCGGAGGACGCGCTCGCCGAGGAAGACTGCGCGCCCGCGGTCACACTCGCCGAGGACGTGCTCGACGGCGACCCCGTCGGAGACGAAGACGGCGAGGAAGTCGGCGTCCCCGACGCCGGCGGCTCCGAAGTCGGCGTCGTCGGCGGCTTGGTGGCCGACGAAGACACCGGCGGCGAAGTCGGCGGCTTCACCGGCGGCGTCCGCGTCCCGCTCACACTCGCCGAAGGCGACGCCGACACCGACTGGCTCACCCCCGGCGACGGGCTCGACGTGGCGCTCGCGGACGAGGACGCGCTCCCCGACGCAGACGGCCGGCCGCTGTCCTCCGCCTCCTCCGAAGGCTCCGGCGCAGGATCGTTCCAGCTGTTCTTGGGGTCGACCGAGGTCGCCGTCCCGGACTTCGGCTGCACGCCCGGTTCGGTGCCGTCGCCCGAGGTCAGGACCAGGCTGATGCCCGTCCCCAGCAGGGCCACCACCAGGACGGCCGCGCCGGCCAGCACCACCGGGTCCCGGCGGTTCTGCTTCGGCCGCGGACCCTTCGGCGCCGGGCCGAGGTGTACGTCGTCCTCGAACGCCGCGGCCTGCGTGGTCGGCACCGTGGCGGAACCATGAGTCCCCGGCCCCCCGGAAGCACCCGGCAGCCCCACTCCGGGGCCGTAGGGCGCAACCGGCCCCGCCCCCGGCCCGGCCACCCGCGTCACGAGCTGCGTGGCCGCCTCCGAACCACCCGCGCCGGCCCCGGCCGCCGCAGCGGCGGCGACGGCAGCGGCAGCGGCGGGAGCTCCGGCAGCTGCGGCCGCGGCCGCAGCGGGCCGTACGGGCGCCGTGGGCGCACCCGCGGGCCGCACTCCGGGCACCGCCCCGGAAGACCCCGCCCGGCCGGGCAGGAACGCCGAAGCGGCCGAGGACGCCGAAGCGGGCAGGACCGGCGGACCGGCCGGGGCAGCCGGAGCGGGCAGCGCCGGCGGAGCAGCCGACGACGCCGGAGCGGACAAGCCCGCAGGGCCGCCCTCGGCGCCACCCGCCGCGCCACGGGGCAGCGCCGGCGCACCCGCGCCCGCACCCGCGCCCGCACCCGCACCCGCACCCGCACCCGCAGCACCCTGCGGCGCCTCCAGCCGCAGCGGCGGCGAGGCCACCGCCCGTCCGGCCGCCTCGGCCCGCTCCTGGTCCGCGACCAGCGCCAGCGCCCGCCGGCCGGCCACGGTGCCGCGCTTGTCCGCCAGCGCGCCCCTCAGCCCGATCGACGCCTCCAGTTCCGCCCGGGCCCGGTCCAGCCGGCCCCCGCACAGCGCGAGCACGCCCAACTCGTGGTGGAAGTAAGCCTGTTCCGCGACCTCCCCGGCCGTCCGCGCGGACTCCGCACCGGCCCGCAGCACCCGCTCCCAGGCGCCCCACTGCAGCGAAGCCGCGAAGGCGGGTGCGGCGCTGCGCGCCAGCATCACGCCCGCGACCACGTCGGCGCCGCCCAGTGCCGCCAGCACCGCGTCCGTCTCCGCCGCCACCCGTTCCGGGGTCACCGAGGCGTGCCCGGTCCACCAGGCGTAGTGCCGGGCCGCCGTACGCGCCTCCTCCGTCGGCTCCCAGCCCTCCTCGGCCAGCTGGCGCGCCACTCCGGCCGCCAGCCGGTACCGGGATCCGGCGGGGGTCAGCAGGCCGCAGGCCAGGAGTTCGCCGACGGCGAGGTCCGCGTGCGTGTCCCCGACCAGGGCCGGCAGGTGCGCGTGGTGCGGCATCTCGCCGCCCAGCGCGCAGGCGAAGCGGAGGGCGGCCTTCGCGGCCTCGCCGGCCCGGGCGGCCAGCAGCGCGGCGGGCGCGGCGGCTTCCGCCAGGGTCGGCAGCGGAACCGGTGCCGCATCGCGCGGACGCTCCTCGAAGACGCCCGGCTCCTCGCCGTCCTCGTCCTCCGGGCCCGCGGCCCGCCGGTTGAGTCCGTCGCACTGCCGCAGCAGCGCCGCCGCCTGGACGAAGCGCAGCGGCAGCCCCTCCGAGGCGAACCACAGGTCTCCGGCCCAGCCGCTCTCGTTCTCGGTCAGGGCGCGTCCGAGCGCCGCCTCCAGGAGTTCCGCGGAGCCGTCCCGGGTGAGCCCGCCGAGGGCGACCTCGTCCAGGTGGGCGTCCTCGGGGAGGGCGGGGCTGTCGGGGGTGGCGGCCAGAAGATAGGCGCATTCCGGGGTGGCGCGCAGGAGTTCGTCGAGGGCCGGGCCGCCCGGCTCCAGGTCGTCGACGAGCACGATCGCGCCGATCTCCCGGACTCCGGCGAGGAGTTCGTCCCGGTCGGGCCGCCGCAGGTCCGCTTCGTACACGGTGGTGTAGAGGACGTGCAGCAGCTCGGTCGCGGTGTGGCGGTGCCCGGAGAGCCGTACGACCCCGTCCGGGGCCAGTCCGGCGCAGTCCTCGGCGACCGCGTCGAGCAGGGCGCTGCGGCCGGATCCGGAGGCGCCCGTCAGCCGCACGGAACGGCCGCGCCCGAGCAGCCGTACGAGCCGCTCCCGCTCCTCCTCGCGCTCCAGCAGCGGAAGGGCGGGCAGGCCGGGTCCGGGCGGTACGGCGGGCAGTGCGGCGGCGGCGAGGGAGGTGCGGGCAGAGGCGCTCCGGCGGGCGGGGCGGCCGGTGTCCGCGGCGGCGTTCACGCCGGGGCGGAGCGGCTCGATCTCGCTGCCGTCCACGGGGTTGACGGTCAGGGCGAGTGCACCGGCCGTCAGCCGGACGACCCGGGCCGGGGCGATCGCGGATCCCGCCGTGCTGCCTGCCGGGGCTCCTGCCGGAACACCCGGTTCCGGGCCTGTGTGTCCCTGTGTGCGGTCCATGACCCTGTCCCCCGATCCCATTGTGCGGGCCCAAACCTAAACGGTGGCCGGGGCAGCCGGAACCGCAGGGGGGCCATCACCACCGGACCGTTACGTTTCGCCCGGTCTGCGCTCACACGAACAGGAAGAAAAGGGGCCGCGCGCCCTCGGGAGGGGCTGATCCCCCACCGGAACCACACCGGAATTCACACCGGATCTCACACCCGGGGCAGGGACTCCGCCTCCAGGCCGCCCTCGATCGCAAGGATCCGGTGGAGCCGGGTCGCCACCAGCAGACGCTGCATCTGCGGCGGGACACCGCGCAGCACCAGCCGTCGCCCGGTCCGGCCGGCCCGCCGGTGCGCGCCCATGATCACGCCGAGGCCGGTCGCGTCCCAGGAGTCGAGCGCGGTGAGGTCGAGGACGAGGTCACCCGCACCGTCGTCGAGGGCGGTGTGGAGGACCGAACGGGCGTCCGCCGCGCTGCGCACGTCGAGGCGGCCCCCGACAGCGAGTTCGGCGTGGTCGCCCCTGATGTGCATATGTGCTCCCCGGCAGGACTGCGTAGGCGTGCAACTCTCACTGCAACTGACTGCCGCACGGGCAGGGAAGTTGCCGACCGTGAGCGAACCGATACCTAATTCACCCGTGGGGGTGAGAAAGGTATCGGCCGCTATCGACAGGTTCCAACTGGTTTACGGGTGCGCGGTGAGCGCTCAGTGCTTGTAGAAGCCCTGCCCGCTCTTGCGGCCGATGTCGCCCGCGTCGACCATGCGGCGCATGAGCTCCGGCGGTGCGAACTTCTCGTCCTGGGACTCGGTGTAGATGTTGCTGGTGGCGTGGAGCAGGATGTCCACGCCCGTCAGGTCGGCGGTGGCAAGGGGACCCATCGCGTGCCCGAAGCCCAGCTTGCACGCGATGTCGATGTCCTCGGCGGACGCCACGCCCGATTCGTACAGCTTCGCCGCCTCCACCACCAGGGCGGAGATCAGACGGGTCGTCACGAAGCCGGCGACGTCGCGGTTGACGACGATGCAGGTCTTGCCGACGGACTCGGCGAAGGAGCGGGCGGTGGCGAGGGTCTCGTCACTCGTCTTGTAGCCGCGGACCAGCTCGCAGAGCTGCATCATCGGGACCGGCGAGAAGAAGTGCGTGCCGACGACCCGCTCCGGGCGCTCCGTCACCGCCGCGATCTTGGTGATCGGGATGGCGGAGGTGTTGGAGGCGAGGACGGCGTCGTCGCGGACCAGCTTGTCGAGGGTGCGGAAGATGTCGTGCTTGACCTCAAGCTTCTCGAAGACGGCCTCGACGACGATGTCGGCGTCGGCGACGGCCTCCAGCTCGGTGGTCGTGGTGATCCGGCCGAGCGCCGCCGCGGCGTCCTCGGCGGAGAGCTTGCCCTTGGCCACGAACCGGTCGTACGACGACTTGATGCCGTCGGTGCCGCGGGTCAGGGCGGCGTCGGTGACATCGCGCAGTACGACGTCCCAGCCCGCCTGCGCGGACACCTGAGCGATCCCCGAACCCATCAAGCCGGCACCGATGACGGCGAGCTTCCCAGCCACTGCACACCCCTGGTTTGTCGTAGGTCTCCGGCGGAGAGTAGCGCCCGCGGGCGGCCGTGTGACCGGGAAGTAACACGCGTCACGTCTCAGATGACGGACATCACACCGGTCCGGCCCAGCACCCCGCCCGCGCCCGGGACTTCGCTCCGCGGGCCCGCCCGGCCAGGGCATACGCTGACGGCATGGTGAACCTCACGCGCATCTACACCCGTACCGGCGACAAGGGCACGACCGCGCTCGGCGACATGAGCCGGACGGCCAAGACGGACCTGCGGATCTCCGCGTACGCCGACGCCAACGAGGCCAACGCGGCGATCGGTGCGGCCATCGCGCTCGGTGCGCTGCCCGAGGAGCTCGTGAAGGTGCTGGTCCGGATCCAGAACGACCTGTTCGACGTGGGCGCGGACCTGTGCACCCCGGTGGTGGAGGACCCGGAGTACCCGCCGCTGCGGGTGGAGCAGTCCTACGTCGACAAGCTGGAGGCGGACTGCGACCGCTTCAACGAACAGCTGGAGAAGCTGCGGAGCTTCATCCTGCCCGGCGGCACCCCGGGCGCGGCCCTGCTGCACCAGGCGTGCACGGTGGTGCGCCGCGCCGAACGCTCCACCTGGGCGGCGCTGGAGGTGCACGGCGAGACGATGAACCCGCTCGCCGCGACCTACCTCAACCGCCTCTCCGACCTCCTGTTCATCCTGGCCCGCACGGCCAACAAGGAGGTCGGCGACGTCCTCTGGGTCCCGGGCGGCGACCGCTGACGGGCCGGCCGGGGACACTCATCGGCGGCTCTTGGTGAACAGCGCGTCCACAGGGTCGGCCGGGGCGGTCCGGGGGGCCTTTTTCGGCCAGATCGTGTAGCCGACGGCGATCAGTGCGTGGATGCCCGCGATGCGGAGGGCGACGAACTGCCAGGACTCCAGCGAGCCGGTGTCGCCGTCGTCGCCGACGTACAGGATCGCGCCCTGGAGCAGGGCGAGTGTGACCGCGGCGGCGACCAGCGTGCGCAGCCACAGCTTCCACTCGTGGACGGCCCGGGCCTTGCCGTACCCGGCGCCGGGCGGCTTCGGCCCGCCGGCGAGGCGGTGCGCGGCGTGCGCATCCAGCCAGGTGATCGTGTAGTGCCCGAAGGCCACGGTGTAGCCGATGTAGAGGGCGGCCAGACCGTGCTTCCAGTCGGGTGCGGCTCCGTTCTTCAGGTCCACGGCGGTGACGGCCAGCAGCACGAGTTCGAGCAGGGGTTCCACCAGCAGGACAGCCGCGCCCAGCCGGGGCTTCTTCGCGAGGTAGCGCAGGGCGAGCCCGGCGGCCAGCAGCAGCCAGAAGCCGACCTCGCAGGCGATGATCAGCGCGACGATCACAGCGGTGTCTCCGTTCGGATCGGTGGGACGGGCGCCCGGTGGGGCACTCCTGAAAGGTTCTCGCCGCGGCGGGCCGGATGCGTCGTCTGCGGAGACGACCTCCGACTGCATCCTTCGATGTACTGCGGACTCACCTCCCGCGCCGACGTCCTGGCCGCCCGCGCCGTGTTGGATGGTCCCGTGAGACTTCCGCCGTTCCGTCCCCATCCCCATGACGTCCTGATCGCCGCGATCAGCGTGGTCGCCGGCCTGGCGCTGTGGTCGCTCGGGCTGTACACCACGGGGTTCCGGGACCTGCTGCCCGCGTGGGTGGCCCTGGTGCCGATGGCGGTGCTGGGCGTGCTGGAACTGGTCCGGCGGACCGCCACGCGGACCGCGGTGTTCGTCGGCACCCTCGCGGTGATCGCGGACCAGATCACCGTGGGGAACCTGGCCTCCGTCTTCATGTTCACGGACCTCGTCTACGCGGCCGTGGTCTACGGGCATCCCGCGATGGCCCGCAGGCTGCCGGTGTCCACCGGGCTGGTCACCGTCGCGGTCACCCTGCTCGCGGTGGCCTGGCTGCGCACCCCGGACGCGATCCTGATCGGCGTGGTGACCGGCATCGTGTCCTTCGGCCCGGCCCTGACCGGGGCCTCGGTCCGCAATCACCGCGAGGCGGCGGAGGCGGCCCGGCTGCGGGCCGAGCAGACCGCCCTGCTGGCCGAAATGGACCGCAAGGCGGCGATCGTGGCCGAGCGCGCCCGGATGGCCCGGGAGCTGCACGACATGGTGGCCAACCACCTGTCCGCCATCGCCATCCACTCCACCGCCGCCCTGTCCATCGACGAACCCGGCACCAGCCGGGAGGCCCTGGGCGTCATCCGGGAGAACAGCGTGCAGGGGCTGTCGGAGATGCGGCGGCTGATCGGGCTGCTGCGGGAGGCGGGGGCGGAGCAGGAGCCGGTGGCGGTGCCGTCCCTGGACGGGCTGGAGGCGCTGCTGGCACAGGCCGCCTCGACCGGTTCGGCGAGCGGGCTGGACTTCGTACTGGAGGACGGCCGGCCGCCCGGCGGGAACCCGCTGCCGGCGCCGGTGGAGCTGGCCGCGTACCGGATCGTGCAGGAGTCCCTGACGAACGCCCTCAAGCACGCGGTGCCCGGCACGGTCCGGGTCCGGGTGGACCGGTCCGACGGGCTGCTGACCGTACGGGTGGACAGCCCGTACGGGGACCGGACGGGCCCGCGGGCACCGGGGTCGGGGGCCGGCCTGGTCGGCATGCGGGAGCGGACGGAGCTGCTGGGCGGGGAGTTCGAGGCGGGCGGTCGGGGCCCGGTGTGGCGGGTGCGGGCGGTCCTGCCCGCCGAGGAGAAGGCGGTGGAGGCGTGACGATCAGGGTGCTGGTGGCCGAGGACCAGTCGGCGGTACGGGCCGGGCTGGTGCTGATCCTGCGCAGCGCGGGCGACATCGAGGTCGTGGGCGAGGCGGCGGACGGCGAGGAGGCGGTCCGGCTGGCCCGGGAGCTGCGGCCGGACCTGGTCCTGATGGACGTGCAGATGCCGAGGCTGGACGGGGTCGCCGCCACGGCGCAGGTGGTGGCGGAGGGGCTGGCCGACGTACTGGTGCTGACCACCTTCGACCTCGACGAGTACGTGTTCGGGGCGCTGCGCGCGGGCGCGGCGGGCTTCCTGCTGAAGAACGCGGACGCCCGGGAGCTGATCGAGGCGGTCCGTACGGTCGCCCGCGGGGAGGGCCTGATCGCCCCGGCGGTGACCCGGCGGCTGATCGCGGAGTTCGCGGCACCGCGCGCCGGGCGCCCGGCCTCCGGCCCGGTGTCCGGCCCGGCCGGCCCGCGGCGGGCCGCGGCCGTGGAGGGGCTGACCCGGCGGGAGCGGGAGGTCCTCTCCTGTCTGGGCGAGGGCCTGTCGAACGCGGAGATCGCGGTGCGGCTGGAGATGGCGGAGGCCACGGTGAAGACCCACGTCAGCCGTCTCCTGGGGAAGCTGGAACTCAAGAGCCGGGTCCAAGCGGCCGTGCTGGCACAGGAGTTGGGGATCCGCTGAGCCAACCCCAGGTTGGTCCAGACCTCTTGACGGTTGGTACAGACCTTTCTACGCTCACGCCCATACTGCGGTGAGCGCGCCATGACAAACATGCCCCCCGGCGCGCTCACGGGCGGCGCAGGTCCCACCCCCAAGCCGCCGCCGGACTCCGGCGGCGGCGGACCTACGGAGGAGCACCCTTGAGCGCAGCATCCCCCCCACGCACCCGCACCCGACTCCTGTCCCGGGTGGCGGCGACCGTCGCCGCCTTCGCCCTGCCCGTCGCAGGACTCGTCGCCCTGGCCTCCCCCGCCCAGGCCGCGACCTCCGCGACCGCCACGTACACCAAGGTCTCCGACTGGGGCTCCGGGTTCGAGGGCAAGTGGACGATCAAGAACACCGGCACCACCACCCTGAACAGCTGGACCGTCGAGTGGGACTATCCCGCCGGCACCCGGGTGACCTCGGCCTGGGACGCCACCGTCACCTCCTCCGGCACCCACTGGACCGGCAAGAACGTCGGCTGGAACGGCACCCTCTCCCCCGGCGCCAGCATCAGCTTCGGCTTCAACGGCTCCGGCCCCGGCGCCCCCGCCGGCTGCACGATCAACGGCGCCTCCTGCGACGGCGGCAGCCAGCCCGGTGACGCTCCCCCCTCCGCCCCCGGCACCCCCACCGCGACCGCCGTCACCGAGACCTCGCTGACCCTGAACTGGGCCGCCGCCACCGACGACAAGGGCGTCAAGGACTACGACGTCTACCGCAACGGCACCAAGGTCGCCACCGTCACCGGCACCTCCCGCGCCGAGACCGGACTGACCAAGGGCACCACGTACGGCTACCACGTCGTCGCCCGGGACACCGCCGGCCAGACCGGCCCCGCCTCCGGCACCCTGTCCGTCACCACCCCCGGCGGCACCGTCGACCCGCCCCTCCCCGGCGGCCCGGTCAAGCTCGGCTACTTCACCAACTGGGGCGTCTACGGACGCAACTACCACGTGAAGAACCTGGTCACCTCGGGTACGGCGAGCAAGATCACGCACATCAACTACGCCTTCGGCAACGTCCAGAACGGACAGTGCACCATCGGTGACTCCTACGCCGACTACGACAAGGCCTACACCGCCGACCAGAGCGTCGACGGTGTCGCCGACACCTGGGACCAGAGCCTGCGCGGCAACTTCAACCAGCTCCGCAAGCTGAAGAAGCAGTACCCGAACCTCAAGGTGCTGTGGTCCTTCGGCGGCTGGACCTGGTCCGGCGGCTTCGGCCAGGCCGCCGCCAACCCGGCCGCCTTCGCCAACTCCTGCTACAACCTGGTCGAGGACCCGCGCTGGGCCGACGTCTTCGACGGCATCGACATCGACTGGGAGTATCCCAACGCCTGCGGCCTGTCCTGCGACACCAGCGGCGCCGCGGCCTTCAAGAACCTGATGTCCGCGCTCCGAGCCAAGTTCGGTACGAACAACCTGGTCACCGCCGCCATCAGCGCCGACGGCTCCAACGGCGGCAAGCTGGACCTGGCCGACTACGCCGGCGCCGCCCCGTACGCCGACTTCTACAACGTCATGACCTACGACTTCTTCGGCGCCTGGGACGCCAAGGGCCCGACCGCCCCGCACTCGCCCCTGACCTCGTACAACGGCATCCCCGTGCAGGGCTTCAACTCCGAGGCCGCGATCACCAAGCTCAAGGGCAAGGGCATCCCCGGCTCCAAGCTCAACCTCGGCGTCGGCTTCTACGGCCGCGGCTGGACGGGCGTCACCCAGGACGCGCCCGGAGGCACCGCCACCGGCCCGGCCACCGGCACGTACGAGCAGGGCATCGAGGACTACAAGGTGCTCAAGAGCAGCTGCCCGGCCACCGGCACCGTCGCCGGCACCGCCTACGCCAAGTGCGGCGGCAACTGGTGGAGCTACGACACCCCCGCCACCATCGCCGGAAAGATGAGCTGGGCCAGGCAGCAGGGGCTGCGCGGAGCCTTCTACTGGGAATTCAGCGGCGACACCGCGGGCGGTGAGCTCGCCAACGCCGTCCACACCGGACTGCAATAGGCAGACCCAGACTGCAGCGACCCGCTGCAGACAGACCGAAGCCGGGATGACGGTTCGCCCCCGTCATCCCGGCTTCTTCACGTCTTGTAAGTCCTGAAAGTCCTGAAAGTCCTGAGGAAGATCCCTCAGGCGACATTCACCCTCTGTCCGGGCGGCGCCGCCTCCAGCCAGGCCAGGAAACCGGTCAGCGCGTCCTCGCTCATCGCCAGCTCCAGGCGGGTCCCCTGATGGCGACAGCCGAGCACGACCGCGTCGGACAGCAGGGCCAGCTCCTCCTCGCCCTCCGGGGCACGGCGGGCCAGCACCTCGATGGAGTCCCGCTCCAGCAGCCGGCGCGGCTTCGGTGAATAGCTGAACACTCGGAACCACTCGATGCGGTCACCGCTGTACCGGGCGACTCCGTACACCCAGCCCTTGCCGGACACGTCCGGCTCCTCCGCGACACCCCAGCGGAGGGAACAGTCGAAGGTGCCGCCGGATCGCTGGATCAGCCTCCGGCGCAGCCCGAAAACGAAGAGCCCGATCACCACCAGGGCTACGACCAGGCCGCTCACAAGCAGAGCGAGGAGCATCTTCACCGACCTCCTCGCTCATTCGAACTCGACGATTGCCCCACCGGACAGTGTCCGGTAAAGCAGCTGCATCGCCTCAGCCGCGACCCGCTCCGGAAAGTTCCGGTCGGGCCGCGGCTGAGGTTTCACACTCTTCGGTACGGGACTCAGTGCCCCGCGACCGCGCGCAGCCGGACATCGGCGCGCCGTTCGGCGGCCGCATCGGCCTCCGACTTGGCGCGCTCCAGTGCCCGCTCCGCCCGCTGGACGTCGATCTCGTCCGCGAGCTCGGCGATCTCGGCCAGCAGGGACAGCTTGTTGTCCGCGAACGAGATGAATCCGCCGTGCACCGCGGAGACGACGGTGTCGCCCCCTGCGGTACGGATGGTCACCGGGCCCGATTCCAGCACGCCGAGAAGCGGCTGGTGACCGGGCATGACGCCGATGTCGCCGGACGTGGTGCGGGCGACGACCAGGGTGGCCGCGCCGGACCAGACACTCCGGTCCGCTGCGACCAGCTCGACGTGCAGCTCAGCAGCCAAGGTGGCTCCTCGGGTCACCACCCGGCAGGTCTGCCGGGTGTTGGGTCAAATTCTAATGGGCGTGGGGAGAGGGACGGGACATGCCCGCCCCTCTCCGGTGATCCTTGGCGATCCTTTGGGAAGGACCGACCCGGATCAGGAGACGCCCAGCTCCTTGGCGTTGGCCTTCAGGTCCTCGATGCCACCGCACATGAAGAACGCCTGCTCGGGGAAGTGGTCGTAGTCACCGTCGCAGATCGCGTTGAACGCGGCGATGGACTCGTCGAGCGGGACGTCCGAACCGTCGACGCCGGTGAACTGCTTGGCGACGTGCGTGTTCTGGGACAGGAAGCGCTCGACACGACGGGCACGGTGGACAACGAGCTTGTCCTCCTCGCCCAGCTCGTCGATACCGAGGATCGCGATGATGTCCTGGAGGTCCTTGTACTTCTGAAGGATTCCCTTGACGCGCATCGCGGCCGAGTAGTGGTCCGCGGCGATGTACCGCGGGTCCAGGATCCGGGACGTGGAGTCCAGCGGGTCCACGGCCGGGTAGATGCCCTTCTCGGAGATCGGACGGGAGAGAACCGTCGTCGCGTCGAGGTGGGCGAAGGTGGTCGCCGGCGCCGGGTCGGTGAGGTCGTCGGCGGGGACGTAGATCGCCTGCATGGAGGTGATCGAGTGACCACGGGTCGAGGTGATGCGCTCCTGGAGGAGACCCATCTCGTCGGCCAGGTTCGGCTGGTAACCCACCGCGGAGGGCATACGGCCGAGCAGGGTCGACACCTCGGAACCGGCCTGGGTGTACCGGAAGATGTTGTCGATGAAGAAGAGCACGTCCTGCTTCTGCACATCGCGGAAGTACTCCGCCATGGTCAGACCGGCCAGGGCGACGCGCAGACGGGTGCCCGGGGGCTCGTCCATCTGGCCGAAGACCAGCGCGGTCTTGTCCAGAACGCCGGAGTCCGACATCTCCTCGATGAGGTCGTTGCCCTCACGGGTACGCTCACCGACACCCGCGAACACCGACACACCGTCGTGGTTGTTGGCGACGCGGTAGATCATTTCCTGGATCAGAACGGTCTTGCCGACACCGGCACCACCGAACAGACCGATCTTTCCACCCTTGACGTACGGGGTGAGGAGGTCGATGACCTTGACGCCGGTCTCGAACATCTCGGTCTTCGACTCGAGCTCGTCGAAGTTCGGGGCCTTGCGGTGGATCGCCCAGCGCTCGGTCACCTCGGAGTTGGCCTCCGGGTAGTTGAGCACCTCACCCAGGGTGTTGAACACCTTGCCCTTGGTGAAGTCGCCGACCGGGACGGTGATGCCCGCGCCCGTGTCGGTCACCGTGGCCTGGCGGACCAGACCGTCGGTGGGCTGCATGGAGATGGTGCGGACCATGCCGTCACCGAGGTGCTGCGCGACCTCGAGGGTCAGCGTCTTGAGCTTGCCCTCCTCGGCCGGGTCGGCGACCTGAACGGTCAGCGCGTTGTAGATCTCGGGCATCGCGTCGACGGGGAACTCCACGTCGACGACCGGGCCGATGACCCGGGCGACGCGGCCCGTGGCAGCAGCCGTCTCAATAGAGGTCGTCATTACTTGTCACTCCCCGCGGTCGCGTCGGCCAGGGCGCTGGCGCCACCGACGATCTCGCTGATTTCCTGGGTGATTTCGGCCTGGCGGGCCGCGTTGGCAAGCCGGGAGAGGCTCTTGATGAGCTCACCGGCGTTGTCGGTGGCCGACTTCATCGCACGCCGGCGGGCGGCGTGCTCGGAGGCGGCCGCCTGCAGCAGCGCGTTGTAGATCCGGCTCTCGACGTAGCGCGGCAGCAGGGCGTCGAGGACGTCCTCAGCCGACGGCTCGAAGTCGAACAGGGGACGGATCTCGCCCTTCGCGGCGTCAGCCTCGGAGGTCTCCGAGAGGCTGAGCGGCAGCATCCGCTTGTCCACCGCGTTCTGCGTCATCATCGACACGAATTCCGTGTAGACGATGTGCAGCTCGTCGACACCGCCGTCGGCCGTCTCCAGGGAGACCGCCTCGATCAGCGGGGCCGCCACCTTCTTGGCGTCCGCGTAGGTCGGGCTGTCGGTGAAGCCGGTCCAGCTGTCCGTGACCTTGCGCTCACGGAAGCCGTAGTAGGCGACACCCTTGCGGCCGACGATGTAGCTGTCGACCTCCTTGCCCTCGCCGCGCAGCCGCTCGATGAGCCGCTCCGCCGCCTTGATGGCGTTGGTGGAGTAGCCGCCGGCCAGACCGCGGTCGCTCGTGACGAGCAGGACCGCGGCGCGGGCCGGGGCGTCAGCCTCGGTCGTCAGCGGGTGCTTGGTGGTGGAACCGGTCGCCACCGCGGTCACCGCACGGGTGAGCTCGGTCGCGTACGGCGTGGAGGCCGCCACCTGGCGCTGCGCCTTGACGATGCGCGAGGCGGCGATCATCTCCATCGCCTTGGTGATCTTCTTGGTCGCGGTGACGGATCGGATGCGACGCTTGTAGACCCGGAGCTGGGCTCCCATGAGTCAGGTCCCTTCCGTCGTCACTTGGAGACGTTGACGGCCGGAGCGTCCTCGCCCAGGAGCTTGCCGTCCGAGGTCTCGAACTGCTTCTTGAAGTCGGCGATCGCGTCCGCGACGGACTGCAGGGTGTCGTCCGACATCTTGCCGCCCTCACGGATGGAGGTCAGGAGGTCCTTGCGGTTCAGGCGCAGGCTCTCCAGCAGCTCCGACTCGAAGCGGCGGATGTCGACGACCGGGACGTCGTCCATCTTGCCGGTGGTGCCGGCCCAGACGGAGACGACCTGCTCCTCGACGGGCATCGGCTGGTACTGGCCCTGCTTGAGCAGCTCGACCATGCGCTTGCCGCGCTCCAGGGAGTTCTTCGACGCGGCGTCCAGGTCGGAACCGAAGGCGGCGAACGCCTCCAGCTCGCGGTACTGGGCGAGGTCCACGCGGAGACGGCCGGAAACCTGCTTCATCGCCTTGTGCTGGGCGGAGCCACCGACGCGGGAGACCGAGATACCGACGTTCAGGGCCGGACGCTGGCCGGCGTTGAACAGGTCGGACTCCAGGAAGCACTGGCCGTCGGTGATGGAGATGACGTTGGTCGGGATGAACGCCGAGACGTCGTTGGCCTTGGTCTCGACGATCGGCAGACCGGTCATCGAACCGGCACCCATCTCGTCGGACAGCTTGGCGCAGCGCTCCAGCAGACGCGAGTGCAGGTAGAAGACGTCACCCGGGTACGCCTCACGGCCCGGCGGGCGGCGCAGCAGCAGCGACACGGCGCGGTAGGCGTCGGCCTGCTTCGACAGGTCGTCGAAGATGATCAGGACGTGCTTGCCCTGGTACATCCAGTGCTGGCCGATGGCGGAACCGGTGTACGGCGCCAGGTACTTGAAGCCGGCCGGGTCGGACGCCGGGGCGGCGACGATGGTGGTGTACTCCAGCGCGCCGGCGTCCTCGAGGGCACCGCGCACGGAGGCGATGGTGGAGCCCTTCTGGCCGATGGCGACGTAGATGCAGCGGACCTGCTTGTTCACGTCGCCCGAGCGCCAGTTGTCGCGCTGGTTGATGATGGTGTCGACGGCCAGAGCGGTCTTGCCGGTCTGACGGTCGCCGATGATCAGCTGACGCTGGCCGCGGCCGATCGGCACCATGGCGTCGACGGCCTTGTAGCCGGTCTGCATGGGCTCGTGGACCGACTTGCGGACCATGACGCCGGGGGCCTGCAGTTCGAGGGCGCGGCGGCCCTCGGTCGCGATCTCGCCGAGGCCGTCGATCGGGTTGCCGAGCGGGTCGACAACGCGGCCGAGGTAGCCCTCACCGACGGCAACGGAGAGAACCTCACCGGTGCGCTGCACCGGCTGGCCCTCCTCGATGCCGCTGAACTCGCCGAGGACGATCGCACCGATCTCGCGCTCCTCGAGGTTGAGGGCGAGACCGAGGGTGCCGTCCTCGAACTTCAGCAGCTCGTTCGCCATGGTCGAGGGCAGGCCCTCCACCTTCGCGATGCCGTCGCCGGCAAGGCTGACCGTACCGACCTCCTCGCGCGAGGCCGCGTCCGGCTTGTACGACTGGACAAAGTTCTCCAGCGCGTCCCGGATCTCCTCCGGCCGGATCGTGAGCTCCGCCATCTGGGTTCCCTGCTCTCCTTGTTGGGCCCGAAGTTTCTTAGGGGTCTGGGGGCGACCCCCAGGAATCTTCTGCAAGTTCTGCACGGCCCAACCGGGCCGTCGACAAATGCTTCTTGAGTTGGTGGCTGGTCAGCCGGCCATACGGCGGGACGCCTCGGCGAGGCGCTCCGCGATGGAGCCGTCGATGACCTCGTCACCGACGCGCACCGTGATCCCGCCGAGGACCTCGGGGTCCACGTCGAGGTTGAGGTGCATCTCGCGGCCGTACAGCTTGGCCAGCACCGCGCCGAGACGCGCCTTCTGCACGTCGCTGAGCGGAACCGCGGTGATCACGTGGGCGACCATGCGGTTGCGGCGCTCGGCGGCGAGCTTGGAAAGGGACTCCAGTCCCGCTTCCAGGCTACGTCCACGCGGCTGGGTGACCAGACGGACGACCAGGCGCTCCGTGGCGGCGTTGGCCTTCCCGCCGAGCAGGCTGCGGAGCAGCTCGCCCTTGGCGGTGCCGGTCGCGGCCTTGTCGGTCAGCGCGGCCCGCAGCTCGGTGTGCGAGGCGAGGATCCGGCCGAACCGGAACAGCTCGTCCTCGACGTCGTCGAGCGTGCCGGCGCGCTGGGCGGCCGTGAGGTCGGCGGTGTTCGCCAGCTCCTCGAGCGAGTCCACCAGGTCGCGCGACTGCGACCAGCGGGACCGGACCATGCCCGTCACCAGGTCGAGGGTCTCCCCGCCGACCTGGGTGCCGAGCAGCCGGTTCGCGAGCTCGGCCTTGGCCTCGCCGGACTGCGCCGGGTCGGTCAGGACCCGACGCAGCGAGACCTCGCGGTCGAGCAGCGCGGTGACGGCAGCCAGCTCGCCGGCGAGCTTCGCCGCGTCGACGGACGTGTTGTCCGTCAGCGCGTCGAGACGCTCGCGCGCGGCGCCCAGCGCCTCGCGGCTCGCTCCGTTCATCGGGCGGCCTCGGCCTTCGCCTCGAGCTCGTCGAGGAACCGGTCGATGGTGCGGCTCTGCCGGGCGTGGTCCTCGAGGGACTCACCGACGAGCTTGCCCGCCAGGTCGGTGGCGAGCTTGCCCACGTCCTGGCGAAGTGCCTGCGAGGCGGCCTTGCGGTCGGCCTCGATCTGGGCGTGACCGGCAGCGATGATCTCCTCACGCTGCCGCTGGCCCTCTGCGCGCAGTTCTTCCTTGAGCGCAGTGCCCTGCTCCAGCGCTTCCTGGCGCAGGCGAGCGGCCTCGTGCCGGGCCTCGGCGAGCTGGGCCTTGTACTGCTCCAGCACGCTCTGGGCCTCGGTCTGAGCGGCTTCCGCCTTCTCGATACCGCCTTCGATGGCCTCGCGACGCTCTTCCAGAACCTTGTTGATGTTCGGGAGGAGCTTCTTGGCGAGGAAGCCGAAGACGATGACGAAGGCGATAAGGCCGATGACCAGCTCAGGGAGCGGCGGGATGAGGGGGTTTTCTGCTTCCTCGGCCGCGAGAACCAGGAGGTTCACATCAGTGCCTTTCGTCTAGTGGGCTGGTTGCGATCCGAAGATCAGGGGCCGTAGACGAACGGCATGACCAGACCGATGAGGGCGAGCGCCTCACAGAAGGCGAAGCCGAGGATCTGGTTGGCGCGGATGATGCCGGCCGCCTCGGGCTGACGGGCAAGAGCCTGGGTGCCGTTACCGAAGATGATGCCGACGCCGACGCCCGGGCCGATGGCCGCGAGACCGTAACCGATGGAGCCGAGGGAGCCGGTGACTGCGGCAAGGGTCTGGGACATGCCAGTTCTTCCTTCTCTTTCACGGACCGGTGGGGGTTGGCCACCGGACGAATGGGGGCTTGGGGAGGGCGATCAGACGATCAGTGGTGCTCGGCGACCGCGCCCTGGATGAAGCTGCAGGCCAGGAGGACGAAGACGTACGCCTGGACAGCCTGGATGAAGAGCTCGAAGGCGGTCATCACGAGCACCATGACGAACGAGACACCCGCGTAGGCGATGCCGATTCCGTTCAGCAGGTACCAGCTGGCGATGGTGAACAGCAGCAGCAGGGTGTGACCGGCGAACATGTTCGCGAACAGTCGGACCGCGTGGGTGAACGGGCGGACCAGGACGTTCGAGAAGAACTCGATGACCATGACCATCGGCAGGACCGCGCCGAGCGACTTGTCGTAGCCCGTGATGTTCTTGAAGCCACCGACGAAGCCGTGACGCTTGAAGGTCAGCGGCAGCCAGATGAAGTAGACGATCGCGGCGAGCGCAGCCGGGTAGGCGATGATCGCCGTCACCGGGAACTGCGCCAGCGGGACGATCGACCAGAGGTTCATCATCCAGACGAAGAAGAACAGCGCCACCATGAAGGGGACGTACTTCTCGCCTTCCTTCTTGCCCAGGGTCTCGTAGACGATCCCGCGGCGGACGAAGTCGTAGCCGGCCTCGGCGACCATCTGCAGCTTGCCCGGAACGACCTTCGGCTTGCGGAAGGCGGCCCAGAAGAAGCCCAGGATCACGACGGTGCCCAGAAGGGCCAGCAGCATCGTCTTGTTGAAATAGCCGAAGGTGCTGTCTGCGTCACCGAAGATCGGCTCGAAGAGGAACGAGTGCAGGCCCGGAGCCGGGAAGCCACATCCGTCGAAGATGTGACAGTCGGTCTCGAAGGCGAGAACCTGCGTCGGGTCAGCACTCACCGCGGGCTCCTTCAGCGTGGCGCATAGGTACGGCAACCTCGTTGTGTCGGCGCGGCGCATGGCCGCGGTTCGGCACTGGACTGGTGTTACGGATGGAGGGGCGGCGGGCAGGCAGTGAGCCTCGCGATGGAACAGGCGTCAGCTCAGATGCCCGCGCCCGTTGTGCCGCACTCGGCACCGGACGATAGCAGGATCTCGAACGCGCACTTATCCCGGCCCTACCCTTCACGACTCCGGCCCCGATTTTTCGGGCTTCCCGGCCTTGGCCGAGTCCGGTTCGACGTAAAGGATCTTGGCCTTCATGTGGGCACGCGTCTGCGCGCCGATCCACACCAGGGTGGTGGCGACGAGCGTGATGGCGAAGGCCTTGGGGTTGAACAGGGTGGTGTTCTTGAACGCGGCGACAAAGATGAACAGCAGAAGAATTTGCGCCGTGTACAGCATCAATCCCATCGCCTGGAAGAGATGCGGCAGCGAGCGTGCCGTGCGCTGCAGTACGACGAATCCCATGCCCATGAAGAGGATCACGATCAGGGTCGCGACGACGGCGCCTATGGCTCCCTTGCCACCGGCGACCACACCGCTGATCACGGCGGCGAGAACGCCGACGGCAGCGGTGGGTACGGCGGCTTGCAGCAGGGATCGGACGTCATCAGACCGCATGGCGGGTTGCTCCGCATGTTTCGGGGGGCACGGGACTCGTACGGGACGAGCGTAATCCCGGTCCGAGAGAGAACCTCGGGCCAACGGACCGTCGCACTACGGTCCTTCGGCTCTGTCGCCGGGTCTAGTGAACGGTATCACAAACTATTTGATGAGGTCTTTACCTGGGTGTGTGCTCACTGTCACACATGAGGGTGAGCCTGCACGTGTGTGCGCGACACGCAGCCGTTCTGTCTGATATAGGCCGTTCGGTCCCGGTCCCCCGGGACCGCGTCAGCGCGGTGAACCGGCCTTACGCCGGTCGGGGAAGCGCGAACGGGGGCCCACGGCGGTCGCGCCGTTGACGCCGGACACTCCGCCGACGAGGAGCCCCGCCGGTTCCGGCTCGGCGTCCTGGCCGGCCCCGGGGGCACCCGCCCCCACGGCCTCGCGGGCGGCCTCCTCGGCGTCCCGCTCCGCGTGCCGGTAGCGGGGCGGGACCATGCCCTCGGCCCACTGCGGGGCGCGCGGGGTGAAGCGCGGCAGCAGGAGCAGGAGCAGGCCGACCCCGCTGAGCGCGGCGATCGCCAGCACGATCCACATCGAGGTGGAGTTGACCGAATAGGCCACCGCGCCGAAGGCGATCAGCGCCGACCAGAAGTACATGATCAGGACGGCCCGGCTGTGCGAATGTCCGATTTCCAGCAGCCGGTGGTGCAGGTGCCCGCGGTCCGCGGCGAACGGCGACTGGCCGTTCCAGGTGCGCCGGACGATCGCCAGCACCAGGTCCGCCGCCGGCAGCGCGATGATCGTCAGCGGCATCAGCAGCGGGATGAAGACCGGGAGCATCGCGTGGGTCGCGTTGCGCTCACCGCCGGCCCACAGGGCCATCGCGTCGGGGTCCACCTGGCCGGTGATGGAGATGGCGCCGGCCGCCAGCACCAGGCCGATCAGCATCGAACCGGAGTCGCCCATGAAGATCCGGGCCGGGTGCATGTTGTGCGGCAGGAAGCCCAGGCACATGCCCATCAGGATGGCCGCGAACAGGGTCGCGGGGGCCGCGGCCTCGATGCCGTAGCCGTACCAGATGCGGTACGAGTACATGAAGAACGCCGCGGCCGCGATGCAGACCATGCCCGCCGCCAGGCCGTCCAGGCCGTCGCAGAAGTTCACCGCGTTGATGGTGATGACCACCAGGGCGACGGTGAGCAGATTGCCCTGCCACTGGGTCAGCGAGACCGTCCCGATGAACGGGATCGGCAGCCACAGGATGGTCAGGCCCTGCATGACCATCACGCCCGCCGAGATCATCTGGGCGCCGAGCTTGATCAGCGCGTCGATCTCGAACTTGTCGTCCAGCACGCCGACCAGCCAGATCAGCGCCGCCCCGGAGAGCAGTGCCCGGGGCTCGTTCGACAGCTCGAAGACCCCGTTGAGGTTCTGCAGGTGGTCGGCGACGAGCAGGCCGGCGCAGAGTCCGCCGAACATGGCGATGCCGCCCAGCCGCGGAGTCGGCTCCCGGTGCACGTCGCGGGCGCGGATCTCCGGCATCGCGCCGGCCGCGATCGCGAACTTCCGCACCGGTCCGGTCAGCAGGTAGGTCACCGCGACCGTGACGCAGAGCGTCAGCAGGTATTCACGCACGGGCTGCCCCAGATGTATCGCCGGCCATCTCAGCCCCACACATTAGCCGTGATGTCCCCTGCACCGAGGACGCGAGGGGAGCGCTTCCCGGTTGCGCGGCGTCCCGACCGGGTCCGTTACTCCCCATAAGGGGGAAAAGCGTGCACCAGCTCGGCGACCTCCGCGCGGACCCGGGGGGCCTCCTCGCCGCGCAGCGCCCGCCCGAACAGCCCGGCGATCCGCACCATCTCCGACTCCCCCATCCCCTGCGTGGTCACCGCGGCCGTACCGAGCCGGATGCCGCGCTGGTCGCCGTACGGGAGGGCGCAGGTGTCCAGGACCATCCCCGCGGCCGCCAGACGGCCGCGTGCGGCCCTTCCGTCCATGCCCAGGGGTGCCGGGTCGGCGGTGATCATGTGGGTGTCCGTACCGCCCGTGGTGATCGCGAAGCCGAGGCCGGCGAGGGCCTGGGCGAGCGCGCGCGCGTTGGCGACCGTCCGGTGCGCGTACCGCGCGAACGCCGGAGTCGCGGCCTCGCCGAAGGCGACCGCCTTCGCGGCGATGGTGTGCATCTGCGCGCCGCCCTGGGTGAAGGGGAACACCGCCCGGTCGATCCGCTCGGCAAGCTCCGCACCGCACAGCACCATCCCGCCGCGGGGGCCGCGGAGCACCTTGTGGGTGGTCGCGCAGACCACGTCCGCATACGGCAGCGGGCTCGGCGCGGCACCGCCGGCCACCAGGCCGATCGGGTGCGCGGCATCGGCGATCAGCAGCGCGCCGACCTCGTCGGCGATCTCCCGGAAGGCGGAGTACTCGGGGTGCCGGGGATAGCAGATGGAACCGCAGACGATGGCTTTCGGCCGGTGGGTCCGGGCCAGTTCCTGCACCTGCCGGTAGTCGATGATCCCGGTCTCGGCGTCCACCCCGTACCCGACGAAGTCGAACCAGCGGCCGGAGAAGTTGGCCGGGGAGCCGTGGGTCAGGTGGCCGCCGTAGGTCAGGCCCATCGCCAGGACGGTGTCCCCCGGGCGCAGCAGGGCCGCGTAGGCGGCGAGCACGGCGGCCGAACCGGAGTGCGGCTGTACGTTGGCGTGTTCGGCGCCGAACAGGGCCCGGGCCCGCTCCATGGCGGTCCGTTCGGCGAGGTCGGCGTACTCGCACCCGCCGTGGTGCCGGGCCCCCGGGTACCCCTCGGCGTACTTGTTGGCGAGGGCGGACCCGAGCGCGGCGAGCACGGCCCGCGAGGTGAAGTTCTCCGCGGCGATCAGCTGCAGGGTGGTGCCCTGGCGGTGGGCCTCCCCCGAGAGGATGTCGGCCATCTGGGGGTCCTGCCGGCGCAGCACGTCCGCCCTGGGCTCACTGGTGACGGTCATGGCGCGCTCCCGAGCCGTGGGGATACCGGGTACGCCCACTGTAATTCCGAGCCCCCGCTCCCGCCCGCCGCCGTACGCGGCGCCCCTCACGCCCCTCGCGTCCCACCGGACGCGGTGCCCCTCACGCCGGCCGCCCGGTAACGGCACCGGCGGCCCGCGGTGCGGCCGGGGCGGACCCGACGCGGTCAGCGGCGGGTGGTGACGCCCGTCAGGGCCGTGACGACCGGGTCGAGGGCCTGGTCGATCTCGTCGCCGATCGAACGGAAGAACGTGATCGGCGCGCCGTACGGGTCGTAGACCTCGTCGGCGTCGGCGGACGGCGCCAGCAGCCAGCCGCGGAGCGCCGCCGCGGCCCGCACCAGGGCGCGGGCGCGGGCGGCCATGCCGTCGTCCAGCGGCGGGAGCGTCGCCGGGTCTATCGCCCGCACCAGCCGGGTGAACTCCTTCAGGGTGAAGGTGCGCAGGCCGGCCGAGTGCCCCATCGAGATGACCTGCGCCCGGTGGTCGCGGGTGGCCGTCAGGACCAGGTCGGCGCGGATGACGTGCTCGTCGAGGAGCTCGCGCCCGGTGAACCCGGACGCGTCCGCCCCGAAGTCGGCCAGCACGGCCGCGGCGTTCGCCTCCATCGGCGCACCCTCGTGGCCCCAGGTGCCGGCGCTCTCCACGATCAGGCCGCCGGTGGCGGCCCCGCCCAGACGGTGGGCCAGGGCGTGCCGGGTCAGCCGCTCGGTGATCGGCGAGCGGCAGACGTTGCCGGTGCTGACGTGGAGTATGCGGAAGGTGTCGCCCGATTCACTCGCTATGCCACGCCCCTGAGGGCTCACGGAGCGACCTCGAGGTCGGGTACGACCTCCCGCAGCTGGTCGGCGGTCAGTGCCCCCGCGCGCAGCAGCACGGGCACCTTCCCGGTGACGTCGACGATCGAGGAGGGCTCGATGCCCGGGGTGGGGCCGCCGTCGAGGTAGACGGAGACGGAGTCGCCGAGCATCGCGCGGGCGGCGTCGCAGTCCTCCGGCGCCGGGTGTCCGCTCAGGTTCGCCGAGGAGACGGCCATCGGGCCGACCTCGGTCAGCAGCTCGATCGCGACCGGGTGCAGCGGCATCCGGACGGCGACCGTGCCGCCGGTCTCGCCCAGGTCCCACGCCAGCGAGGGCTGGTGCTTGGCGACCAGGGTCAGCGCGCCCGGCCAGAACGCGTCGACGAGCTCCCAGGCCTGCTCGGAGAAGTCGGTGACCAGCCCGTGCAGGGTGTTCGGGGAGCCGATCAGCACGGGGGTGGGCATGTTGCGGCCGCGGCCCTTGGCGGCGAGCAGGTCGCCGACCGCCTCCGGGTTGAAGGCGTCCGCGCCGATGCCGTAGAGGGTGTCCGTCGGCAGGACCACGAGTTCACCGCGTCGCACGGCGGATGCCGCTTCACGCAGACCGGTCTTGCGGTCCGTCGCGTCGTTGCAGTCGTATCGCCGTGCCATCAGCGGGACTCCTCGTACGTGGGGGAAGGATCGGGCAGGGGGTGGCGGGCGCGGGTCACGGCATCGCCTTCCGGGCCGTGGCGAAGCGCGGGCGGTTGTTGAGGTCCGGGTGGTCGGCCGCGTCGGCCCAGCCCAGCTCCTCGGCGAAGATCCACGGCACCTGGCCGCCCTGGGTGTCCGCGTGCTCGACGACGACGAGGCCGCCGGGCCGCAGCAGCCGGTGCGCGGTGCGCTCGATGCCGCGGATGGTGTCCAGGCCGTCCTCGCCGGAGAACAGCGCCATCTGCGGATCGTGGTCCCGGGCCTCGGGGGCGACGTACTCCCACTCGGTGAGCGGGATGTACGGCGGGTTGGAGATGACCAGGTCCACCCGGCCGTCCAGCTCGGGGAGCGCGCTCAGCGCGTCGCCCTGGTGGACGGTGACCCGGGAGCCCTCGGCGTTCTTCCGGGTGTAGACGAGCGCGTCCTCGGACAGCTCGACGGCGTGCACGCGCGAGCGCGGCACCTCCTGGGCCATGGCGAGGGCGATCGCGCCGGACCCGGTGCACAGGTCCACGATCAGCGGTTCGACCACGTCCATGGCGCGGACGGCCTGTATGGCCCAGTCCACGACGGACTCGGTCTCCGGGCGCGGGACGAACACGCCGGGTCCGACCTGGAGCTCCAGGTAGCGGAAGAAGGCGCGCCCGGTGATGTGCTGGAGCGGTTCGCGCGCCTCGCGGCGGGCGACGGCCTCCCAGTAGCGGGCGTCGAAGTCACTGTCCCTGACGTGGTGCAGTTCCCCCCGTTTGACGCCGTGCACCCACGCGGCGAGCTCTTCCGCGTCGAAACGCGGAGAGGGCACACCGGCGGCGGCCAGCCGCTGGGTGGCCTGGGCCACCTCGGCAAGCAGCAAGTTCATCTGCGCTGGTCCTCCGGGCTGCTGTCGTACGGGGGCGGTACGCGGGGTACGCGGTCCGCTGGGCGGGAGCGGTTACTGCGCGGCGGCGAGCTTGGCGGCGGAGTCCGCGTCGACGCAGGCCTGGATGACCGAGTCGAGGTCGCCGTCGAGCACCTGGTCGAGGTTGTACGCCTTGAAGCCGACCCGGTGGTCCGAGATCCGGTTCTCCGGGAAGTTGTACGTGCGGATCTTCTCGGAACGGTCCACGGTGCGCACCTGGCTGCGGCGGGCGTCGGCGGCCTCCTGCTCGGCGGCCTCCTGGGCGGCGGCCAGCAGGCGGGAGCGCAGGATGCGCATGGCCTGCTCCTTGTTCTGGAGCTGGCTCTTCTCGTTCTGGCAGGAGGCGACCACACCGGTGGGGAGGTGCGTGATGCGCACGGCCGAGTCGGTGGTGTTGACGGACTGGCCGCCGGGGCCGGACGAGCGGTAGACGTCGATCCGCAGGTCGTTGGGGTTGACCTCGACCTCGACCTCCTCGGCCTCCGGGGTGACGAGCACGCCGGCGGCGGAGGTGTGGATGCGGCCCTGGGACTCGGTGGCCGGCACGCGCTGCACGCGGTGCACGCCGCCCTCGTACTTCAGGCGGGCCCAGACGCCCTGGCCGGGCTCGGTGGCACCGTTGCCGCCCTTGGTCTTCACGGCGACCTGGACGTCCTTGTAGCCGCCGAGCTCGGACTCGGTGGAGTCGATGATCTCGGTCTTCCAGCCCACCCGCTCGGCGTAACGCAGGTACATGCGCAGCAGGTCGCCGGCGAACAGGGCGGACTCGTCGCCGCCCGCGCCCGCCTTGATCTCCAGCAGCACGTCCTTGTCGTCGCTGGGGTCGCGCGGCACCAGGAGCAGCCGGAGCTTCTCGGTGAGCTCCTCGCGGTGTGCGGTCAGCTCCTTCACCTCGGCGGCGAAGTCGGGGTCGTCGGCGGCCAGCTCCTTGGCCGTGTCGATGTCCTCGGCCGACTGCTTCCAGGCCCGGAAGGTGGCGATGATCGGGGTCAGCTCCGCGTAGCGCTTGTTGAGCTTGCGCGCGTTGGCCTGATCGGAGTGGACCGACGGGTCGGCGAGCTTCTTCTCGAGGTCGGCGTGCTCGCCGACCAGGTCCTCGACGGCCTCGAACATCTCGGGCTCCTGGTGAAAGATTGCGAAAGGGCAGGGCAGCCGGATGGGCCGCCGGCTGCGGCGGGACGACAAAGGCGCCGGTCCGGCCACCCCCGCGTGGACAGGGGGCGGCCGGAGACCGGCGCCGAGGTCTCGCTACTTCTTGGCGGCCGCAGCCTTGCCGAAGCGGGCCTCGAAGCGGGCCACACGGCCACCGGTGTCGAGGATCTTCTGCTTGCCCGTGTAGAACGGGTGGCACTCGGAGCAGACCTCGGCACGGATGGTGCCCTCGGTCAGGGTGCTCCGGGTGGTGAACGACGCGCCACAGGTGCAGCTGACCTGGGTCTCGACGTACTCGGGGTGGATCTCGCGCTTCAAGGTGTCTCCTAGTTTCGGGAGGGCACCGGGTCGCAGGTGGCGGAATTGCTCCATGCGTGAACCGGGGCCGACGTACCAGTCTGCCAGGACCGGCCCGCCTGTCAAAATTCCAGGACGCACACCTCAACGGGTACCCGGGTCCCGTTATTCCGGCGGCTCCGCGCCGTTCTCGGTGCCGTTCCCGGTTCCGTCCCCCTAGCTGACCACGGATCCGGCGGTGCCCTTGTCCCCCGCGGACTTCTCGGTGGCCTCGGGCGGGATCGGCCGGTCGGCCCGCAGGGCCTCCCAGACCAGCGCGGACTCCTTCTGCAGCGGGACCACCCGGTTGGGGTCGCGGGTGTCCCCGCCGACCGGCAGGGTGATCATCTGCATGTCCTTGGAGTCGATGCCGCTCAGCCCGGACGCGAATCCCATCAGCGACTTCACGTCGCCCAGCCTGGAGTCGGTGGTGACCGCCTTGGTGCCGGTGTCGGCCAGGTCCAGCAGCCGCTTGGGGTTGTCGAAGAGCCCGATGCCCTTGACCTGCTTGAGCAGGGCCTTGATGAAGGCCTGCTGGAGCTGTATGCGGCCCAGGTCGCTGCCGTCGCCGACGCTCTTGCGGGTGCGGACCAGCCCGAGGGCCTGCTCCCCGTTGAGCCGGTGGGTCCCGGCGGGCAGGTCGAGGTGGCTGGCGCCGTCCTTGATGGGCTTGGCGGTGGTGACCTCGACCCCGCCGAGCTTGTCGATGATCTCCTTGAAGCCGGTGAAGTCCACTTCGAGGTAGTGGTCCATCCGGATGCCGGACATCTGCTCGACCGTCTTGACCGCGCAGGGCGCCCCGCCGACGGTGAAGGACTCGTTGAACATCCGCCGCGGGCCGCCGGGGTCGGTCCTGCCGGACGCCGTCTGGCAGGAGGGCCGGGTGACCAGGGTGTCCCTCGGTATGGATATGACGCTCGCCCGCCGGTGGCCCTCGTACACGTGGACGATCATGGCGGTGTCGGAGCGGGCGGAGCCGCCGTCGTCCCGGCCGTACTCGGAGTTCGCGCCGCCGCGCGAGTCGGAGCCGAGGACCAGGATGTCCTGGGAGCCGTTGTCCACGTCGGCCGGGCGGTCCTTGCCCAGGGCCGCGTCGAGGTCCACGCTCTTGATGTTGCCGTTGAACTTCACGTAGAAGTAGCCCAGGCCGGAACCGCCCAGGACCAGCACTCCTGCCGCGGTCCAGCCGGCGACCGCCACCGCCCGGCGCCGTTTCGCCGGTCTGGCCCGCCGCCCCGCCCGCGTCCCCGCCCTGTGGCCCGGGACCGCCTTGTCCTCGCCCATGCTCTCCTCGCCTCCCGTACGTCCGCCCTCACAGACGGGTGCCCGGGACCGCGGGTTCCATGGCAGGCCGTGAACGCACTGTGCCCACCGTGCGGACACGGTGGGCACAGAGTGGCGGCGAGTGGCCCGGAGGGCTCTTTCCCGCCGGTGCTGCCTGGGGTTTCGGCCGATCTCAGCCGAAGAGGTTGAACTGGGCCCAGGCGGTGCCGAAGGCCTTGCGTGTGGCGAAGGTCGCACCGGTGCTGCTGCCCGTTCCCGGGAACAGCCACAGGGCGTCGCCCTCGCGGGCCAGCAGGTCGGGCTTGCCGTCGTTGTTCACGTCGCCGACGGTGGCGAACGCGGTGTACGAGCTGCCCAGGGTGGCCACCTTCACGCGCGGCGCGAAGGCGTTCAGGCCCATCGTGCCGGTGCCCTTGTACAGGTAGACGTCGCCGGCGGGGGTACGGGCCAGCAGGTCCGTCTTGCCGTCACCGGTCAGGTCGCCGTGGCCGAGGACCTGGCTGTAGACCTGCCAGCCCGGTCCGCCGTCGACCTCGGCGTAGAAGCCGCCCTTGCCGTTGCCCGGGTGGATCCGCAGCCGGCCGGCCGAGTCCACCGAGATCAGGTCCTGCACGTCGTTGCCGTTGACGTCGCCGGGCGCGAGGAAGGTGCGCCGGGAACCCCAGCCGGAGGCCAGCTTGGTGTTCTGCCAGGTGCCGTTCGACTGGAACGTCCGGTACAGGTCGCCGGCGGCGGTGCGCCGGACGATGTCCTGCGAGCCGTCCAGGTCGAGGTCGGCCTGCACGAGCAGGTTGTCGGTCTTGAAGTCACCCGGAACCGAGGACTGCCAGGACAGGCTGGTGCCCTTGGAGTGGAACGGGAACAGCTTGCCGTCGGAGGCCCGGCGGGCCAGCAGGTCGGCCTGGCCGTCCTTGTTCCAGTCGGTGTCGTACGCGCGGGCCCGGATCGGGCCGGCGTAGGAGGTGACCTTCGAGTAGACCCCGTAGGCGCCCTTGTAGACGCAGTCCGTGACGCCCCACGAGACCACGCCGATCAGCCGGCCGTTGCGGACCAGCGGACCGCCGGAGTCGCCGTTGCAGGCGGTGGTGGTGCCGGCGTCCGACCCGGAGGCCGGGGTGCCCGCGCACACCATGTGGCCGCGGACCAGGTAGTCGCCCCAGAAGCCCGCGCAGGTGTCGTCGGACACCAGCGGCAGGGTGGCCTTCTTCAGGGTGGGCGAGACGTCCTGGCTGGTGGAGGTGTAGCGGCCCCAGCCGTAGACGTCGGCGGTGTTGCCCACCGCGTAGTTGCCGGTGTCGGTGCTGCGCGCGAACGGCAGCGTCGGAACGCTGACGGGCTTGGCGAGGGTCAGCACGGCCACGTCGTTGTCCGTGGTGCCGGCGTTGTACGAGGGGTGCTTCCACTGGCGGCGGACGGTCACCGGGGTGCCGCCCTTCCAGTCGGTCACCCCGGAGGAATCGACCGTGGGGAGCTGGGTGGCCCCGACGACGACCACGCTGTCCAGGGTCCAGTTGAGACCGTCGACGCAGTGCGAGGCGGTGAGGATCTTCGTGGGGGCGATGACCGTGCCCCCGCAGAAGAAGGCCTCGTCGTCGGCCTTGTCGGGGGTGTTGCGGTCGTCGTAGTAGTGCAGCTGCGCCATCCAGGGCGCGTTGGAGATGGTCTCCGTCTTGCCGCCGATGATGTACGGGGACGACTTGGGGGGTTCCGGCACGGACTTCCGCGGCGGGACCGGCTTGCTGACGTCCCTCGACTGCTGATCGGTCGTCATCGACCGGGCGACGCGCTGTCCGAGCTCTTTGGTCGTGGGCTCGGGCGTCGTGGAGGCGGCCTGCGCTCCGGTGGCCGTGAGCCCGGTACCGACCAGGGCGAGCACGGACACGGCAACAGGGACCGCCAGGCGCGAAGTGCGTATGTGCACGCGCGACATCCTTCTTCCGTTGGCGGAGCAGTTGATGGGTGCGGTGATCCTATGGCAACGCCGCCCCCACCCTCGCGGGTGGGGGCGGCGTCGGTGTGCTCCGCCGGTCCGGCCGGTGCGGCCGGTCCCGAGGTCAGTCGTTGTTGACGGCCGAGGGGGTCGTCTTGGCGATCTGCATCAGGAACTCGGCGTTCGACTTCGTCTGCTTCATCTTGTCCAGCAGCAGCTCGATCGCCTGCTGCGAGTCGAGCGCGTGCAGCACCCGGCGCAGCTTCCAGACGATGCTGAGCTCCTCGCTGTTGAGGAGGATCTCCTCCTTGCGGGTGCCCGACGGGTCGACGTCGACGGCCGGGAAGATGCGCTTGTCGGCGAGCTTCCGGTCGAGCTTGAGCTCCATGTTGCCGGTGCCCTTGAACTCCTCGAAGATCACCTCGTCCATGCGCGAGCCGGTCTCGACCAGCGCGGTGGCCAGGATGGTCAGCGAGCCGCCGTCCTCGATGTTGCGCGCGGCACCGAAGAAGCGCTTCGGCGGGTACAGCGCGGTCGAGTCGACACCACCGGACAGGATGCGGCCGGAGGCGGGCGCCGCGAGGTTGTACGCGCGGCCCAGACGGGTGATGGAGTCCAGCAGGACGACCACGTCGTGACCCAGCTCGACGAGGCGCTTGGCGCGCTCGATGGCCAGCTCGGCGACGGTGGTGTGGTCCTCGGCCGGGCGGTCGAAGGTCGAGGAGATGACCTCGCCCTTGACCGACCGCTGCATGTCGGTGACCTCTTCCGGACGCTCGTCGACCAGGACGACCATCAGGTGGCACTCGGGGTTGTTGTGCGTGATCGCATTGGCGATCGCCTGCATGATCATGGTCTTGCCGGTCTTCGGCGGGGCCACGATCAGACCGCGCTGGCCCTTGCCGATGGGCGAGACGAGGTCGATGATGCGGGTCGTCAGCACACCCGGGTCGGTCTCCAGGCGGAGCCGGTCCTGCGGGTACAGCGGGGTGAGCTTGTTGAACTCGGGGCGGCCCCGGCCGGACTCCGGCGCCATGCCGTTGACCGAGTCCAGGCGCACCAGCGCGTTGAACTTCTCGCGGCGCTCGCCTTCCTTCGGCTGGCGCACGGCACCGGTGACGTGGTCACCCTTGCGCAGACCGCTCTTGCGGACCTGGGCGAGGGAGACGTAGACGTCGTTCGGGCCGGGCAGGTAGCCGGAGGTCCGGATGAACGCGTAGTTGTCGAGGATGTCGAGGATGCCCGCGACGGGGATCAGCACGTCGTCCTCGGCCACGGTGGGCTCGCCGGCACCGAACTCGTCGCGGCCGCGACGGCCACGGCGGTCGCGGTAGCGGCCGCGACGGCCACGGCGGTTGCCGTCCTCGTCGAAGTCGTCCTGCGGACCGTTGTCCCGCTGCGGCTGGCTCTGGCCCTGGCCGCGGCTGCCCTGCTGCTGGCGGTCCTGGCGGTCCTGCCGCTCCTGGCGGTCCGGACGGCCCTGGCGCTCGCCGCCCTGGCGCTCGCCGCCCTGGGCCTGGCCGGCCTGGGCCTGCTCCTCGCCCTTGGCGCCGCGGTCACGGCGGTCGCGCTGGCGGTCGCGGCGGTCACGGCGGCCGCGGCCCTCGCCGTCCCGGTCGGAGACGGCGGTGGCAGCCTCGGCCTTGGCGTCGGCCTTGGCCTCGGGCTGCGCGGCGGGCGCCTCGGCCTTGGCCTCGGCGGCCGGGGCCACGACGGTGGTGGCGGCGGCCGGGGCCGTGGTCTCGGGAGCACCGGCGGGCGCGGTGGCCCGGCGGCGGCGACGCTCGCCGGCCGGCTGGTCGGCGGAGGCCGGCTGGCCCGGGATGTCGATCTGCTGCTGGGCGGCCGGCGCCTCGGCGGCGGCCTCGCCCGTACGGGCCTTGCTGGTGGCGCGGCGCTTCGGCTTGGCCTCGGCGGTGGCGCCGGAGTCCGCGGCCTTGGCGGTGGTGCCGCCGGCCTGCGCCTCCTTGATGACCTCGATCAGCTGGCTCTTGCGCATGCGCGCGGTGCCCCTGATCCCGAGGCCGGAAGCGACCTGCTGCAGCTCGGCCAGGACCATGCCCTCAAGGCCGGTGCCGGAGCGGCGACGCTTGGGGGCGGTGCCCGCAGCGGGAGCACTGGTGTCGACAGTGGTGTCGGCAGCGCCCATCAGATCGGTGGTGTCGCTCACGAAGGGTCCTTCCCTGGAGCGGACGTCGGCCTGTCTGGCTCGGCGACCGGTTGTGCTGTCCGACCACGGGTCGTGATCTTGTTGATCGTGGCCCGAAGTCGAGGCGGTGGTCCGCCGGACATCGATACGGCGGAGAGATACGTGCGTGGGTTCCGGCGAGAAGCCCCCCAGCTGGAAGCGTGGGAATGTGTCACGCCGATTCCGGAGCGTGCTCGAAACTGCCTGGCAGGAATCAAAGCAGTTGGGGAGGCTCCCGGAAGAAAGGTGGTCCCTGATGGGGACACTGAGCACCGAGCCCTGGCGGCTTCGGATGCGCACTTGAGAGTAACACTACCGGATCCAACAGACATTCCCCCTCTCAATCACCGGCAATCGCGCCTGTCTCCCCGGGTGCGGGCGGCCTGCCCGGCCGCCCGCCCCGGGCGGGCCGTCACTGCCCGCCCTGGGTCCCCAGGGGAAGGACGCTCGCGCCCGCGGCGTCGAGGGCGAGCCGGTTGGCCGCCCATCCCTCGCCCGCGAGCTGCGCGACCTTGTCGGCCGCACCGTTGTCGACCAGCGCGAGGACCGTGGGGCCCGCGCCGGAGATGACCGCGGGCACCCCGTCCGCCCGCAGCCGGTTCACCAGTGCCACGCTCTCCGGCATGGCGGGGGACCGGTACTCCTGGTGCAGCCGGTCCTCGGTGGCGGGCAGCAGCAGCTCGGGGCGCCGGGTCAGGGCCTCCACGAGCAGGGCCGCACGGCCCGCGTTGACGGCGGCGTCCACGTGCGGGACGGAGCGCGGCAGCAGGCCGCGCGCGGTCTCGGTCAGGACCGGCTTCGACGGCACGAAGACCACCGGAACGATGGAATCCGCGGGATCCATCCTGATGGCCTTGGCGCTGCCGCCGTCCATCCAGGCCAGGGTGAAGCCGCCGAGCAGGCAGGCGGCGACGTTGTCGGGGTGGCCCTCGATCTCGGTGGCGAGCTCCAGCAGCGCCGCGTCGTCGAGCCGGGCCTCACCGCCTATGGTCACGGCGCGGGCGGCGACGATGCCGGCGCAGATGGCCGCGGAGGAGGACCCCAGGCCGCGGCCGTGCGGAATGCGGTTGGCGCAGCGCACCTCCAGGCCGCGCGGCTGTCCGCCGAGCAGGTCGAAGGCGGTGCGCATGGAACGCACGAGGAGGTGGCTCTCGTCGCGGGGCAGCGTCTCGGCGCCCTCGCCCGCGATGTCGATGTCGAGGCCGGAGTCGGCCACCCGTACGACCACGTCGTCGTAGAGCCCCAGGGCCAGGCCGAGGGCGTCGAACCCGGGGCCGAGGTTGGCACTGCTGGCGGGGACGCGCACCCGTACGGCGGCGGCGCGGAACGCTGGACCGGCCATCGCTCGATGAACTCCTTGTGACGGTGGTGACTGTGCTGACTGCTGCGGGACCCTCGCACGGGATCTGCTCGGGGTCTGCCGGGGATCTTCCGCTGTGAATGTACTGGAGAACGTACGACACCCGAAGGCCCCCGAAACTCCCGAGGGGCAAGCACCTCGACACGTGACGGGGCACGTGCGCGGTGGCGGATGTAAGTACAGCGTATCGAAGGAAGGTTCTGTCGCGACATAGGGCGCACAGGAGGCGCACGATGCGTGTCGCGCACACCGGCCGCTCTTGCGCGGCTTTCGCCCCGCCCCGCCGGGTTCTCCGGCCCCGCACCGGCGGGTTTTCGGCCTCGTCCCGAGGGGGTTTTCGGCCTCGTACGCCGGGTTCCGGAGTGCTCCGGAACCCGGCGTACGGCGGCGGGTGCGGTCAGGTCCGGGCGCCGCGGCCCGGACCCGGTCCGGTCAGACCAGGCCGAGGCGTACGGCGGCGGCCTCGGCGTCCACCGGAACGGTGACCGGCTGCGGAGCGCCGGCGATCGCCCAGTCGGGGTCCTTCAGGCCGTTGCCGGTGACGGTGCAGACGATCGTCTGCCCCGGGTCGACCAGACCCTGCTCGGCGGCCTTGAGCAGACCGGCGACCGAGGCGGCCGAGGCGGGCTCCACGAAGACACCCTCCTGGGAGGCCAACAGCCGGTAGGCGGCCAGGATCTGGCGGTCCGTCACCTCGTCGATGAAGCCGCCCGACTCGTCCCGGGCCGCGAGCGCGTAGTCCCAGGAGGCCGGGTTGCCGATCCGGATGGCGGTGGCGATGGTGTGCGGCTCCTTGACGACCTCGCCGCGCACGATCGGCGCCGAGCCCGAGGCCTGGAAACCCCACACGCGGGGCGTACGGGAGGCCAGGCCGTCGGCCTTGTACTCCTTGAAGCCCTTCCAGTACGCGGTGATGTTGCCCGCGTTGCCGACCGGCAGCACGTGGATGTCGGGGGCGTCGCCGAGCGCGTCCACGATCTCGAACGCGGCCGTCTTCTGGCCCTCGATGCGCACCGGGTTGACCGAATTGACCAGCGCCACCGGGTAGTTGTCGGACAGCCGGCGGGCGAGCGTGAGGCAGTCGTCGAAGTTGCCGTCCACCTGCAGGATCTTGGCGCCGTGGACCAGGGCCTGGCCCATCTTGCCCAGCGCGATCTTGCCCCGCGGCACCAGGACCGCGGAGACCATCCCGGCGCGCACCGCGTACGCGGCCGCGGAGGCGGAGGTGTTGCCGGTGGAGGCGCAGATGACGGCCTTGGCGCCGTCCTCCTTGGCCTTGGTGATGGCCATGGTCATGCCGCGGTCCTTGAAGGAGCCGGTCGGGTTGGCACCCTCGACCTTCAGGTGGACCCGGCAGCCCGTGCGCTCCGACAGCACCTGCGCGGGCACGAGCGGAGTGCCACCCTCGCGGAGCGTCACCACGGGGGTCGTGTCCGTGACCGGAAGCCGGTCCCGGTACTCCTCGATGATGCCCCGCCACTGGTGGGTGTGCTTGGTGCTCATGGGTCCTTTACTCCCCTTCAACGCGCATGATGCTGGCGACACCGCGGACGGTGTCGAGCTTCCGCAGCGCCTCGACGGTCCCGGAAAGGGCGGCGTCGGGGGCGCGGTGGGTGACGACGACGAGGGACGCCTCACCGTCGATTTCTGGACGACCTTGCTGCCGGACGGTGTCGATGGACACGCCGTGCTCGGCGAAGACGGTCGCGACCTGGGCGAGCACGCCCGGCTTGTCGGCCACATCGAGGCTGATGTGGTACCGCGTCACGACGTCGCCCATCGGGCTGACCGGCAGCTGGGTGTACGCCGACTCGCCCGGCCCCGTTGCCTCGGCGAGCTTGTTCCGGCAGACGGCGACCAGGTCGCCGAGGACCGCGGAGGCGGTCGGCGAGCCGCCCGCGCCCGGGCCGTAGAACATGAGCCGCCCGGCGGCCTCCGCCTCGACGAAGACGGCGTTGTACGCCTCGCGCACGGAGGCCAGCGGGTGGCTGAGCGGGATCATCGCGGGGTGGACGCGGGCCGTGACGGACCCGCCGTCGGCGGCCCGCTCGCAGATCGCCAGCAGCTTGATGGTGCAGCCCATCCGCTTGGCGGAGGCGAAGTCGGCCGCGCTGACCTCGGTCATGCCCTCGCGGTGGACGTCGTCGAGCCGGACCCGGGTGTGGAAGGCGATGCCGGCCAGGATCGCGGCCTTCGCAGCGGCGTCGTAGCCCTCGACGTCGGCGGTGGGGTCGGCCTCCGCGTAACCGAGGGCGGTGGCCTCGTCCAGCGCCTCCTGGTAGCCGGCGCCGGTGGAGTCCATCTTGTCGAGGATGAAGTTGGTCGTGCCGTTGACGATGCCCATCACCCGGTTGATCTTGTCGCCGGCGAGCGATTCGCGCAGCGGGCGGATCAGCGGGATGGCGCCGGCCACGGCGGCCTCGTAGTAGAGGTCCAGCCCGGCCTGCTCGGCGGCGGCGTGCAGCGCGGCGCCGTCCTGGGCGAGCAGCGCCTTGTTGGCCGAGACCACGGCGATGCCGTGCTCGAAGGCGGTGGTGATCAGGGTCCGGGCCGGCTCGATGCCGCCGATGACCTCGATCGCGACGTCGATGTCGCCGCGTTTGAGCAGGGCGGTCGCATCGGTGGTGACCAGGGCCGGGTCGATGCCCTCACGGACCTTGGAAGGACGGCGCACGGCCACGCCGGCGAGTTCGACGGGCGCGCCGATCCGGGCCGCCAGATCGTCGGCGTGCGTCGTCATGATGCGCGCCACCTCTGAGCCGACCACTCCACAGCCCAGCAGCGCCACCTTCAGCGGACGCGTACGCATCATTTACCTACGCCTTTCGATCTTTGATCACTTCGATCGGCCCCGGTCCGCGGAATTGCACACCGGGGGTGGAACCAGTCTCACTCAATGGACAGCGGAATCCATCCTCGGTCCATTGAGTGAGACGTCATGAGACGTCCATTTTGGGGGGTCGGGACGTCTTCCGGGAAAAAACGCGTGTCATCCGAGGTCGAGACGCAGGAGATCTTCCTCCGTCTCGCGCCGGACGATCACCCGCGCCTCGCCGTTGCGGACGGCGACGACCGGCGGGCGGAGCGCGTGGTTGTAGTTGCTGGCCATGGACCGGCAGTACGCCCCGGTGGCCGGCACGGCGATCAGGTCGCCGGGCGCGAGGTCGGCGGGCAGGAAGGCGTCCTTGACCACGATGTCGCCGCTCTCGCAGTGCTTGCCGACGACCCGGGAGAGCATCGGCTCGGCCTCGGAGCGCCGGGAGACCAGCGCCACGCTGTACTCGGCGTCGTAGAGGGCGGTACGGATGTTGTCCGACATGCCGCCGTCGACGCTGACGTACGTACGGAGCCCTTCGAGCGGCTTGATCGTGCCGACCTCGTACAGGGTGAACGCGGTCGGGCCGACGATGGCCCGGCCCGGCTCGACGGAGATGCGGGGCACGCTCAGCCCGGCGCTCTCGCACTCGCGGGCGACGATCTCCTTGAGCGCCTTGGCGATCTCGTGGGGCTCGCGCGGGTCGTCCTCGGAGGTGTACGCGATGCCCAGGCCGCCGCCGAGGTCGATCTCCGGCAGCTCGATGCCGTGCTCGTCGCGTACGGCGGCCAGCAGGCGCACGACGCGCTTGGCGGACACCTCGAAACCGGCCATGTCGAAGATCTGCGAGCCGATGTGCGAGTGGACGCCGATCAGCTCCAGGCTGTCGTGCCCGAGCGCCCGGCGCACGGCCTCGGCGGCCGATCCGTCGGCGACGGCGATGCCGAACTTCTGGTCCTCGTGCGCGGTGGCGATGAACTCGTGGGTGTGCGCCTCGACGCCGACGGTGACCCGGATCTGCACGCGCTGGCGGACCCCGAGCTCGGCGGCGACGTGCGCGACCCGGACGATCTCCTGGTAGCTGTCGAGCACGATCCGGCCGACGCCGGCCGCGACGGCCCGGCGGATCTCGGGGACGGACTTGTTGTTGCCGTGGAAGGCGATGCGGTCGGCAGGCATCCCGGCGGCGAGGGCGGTCGCGAGCTCGCCCTCGGAACACACGTCGAGGTTCAGCCCCTCCTCCTTGAGCCACCGCACGACGGCCTTGGAGAGGAACGCCTTGCCGGCGTAGAACACGTCGGCGTCCTTGCCGAACGCGTGCGCCCACGCGCGGCAGCGCTGCCGGAAGTCCTCCTCGTCGAGGAAGTAGGCGGGGGTGCCGAACTCCTCGGCCAGCCGGGTGACTTCGATGCCGCCGACGCTGACGACGCCGTCGTCGGCGCGGGCGACCGTACGGGACCAGACCTTCTCGTCCAGCAGGTTGAGATCGGCCGGCGGCGGGGAGTAGTGCCCCTCGGGCACGTCGGCGGCGTGGCGGGGCCCGGCGGGGTGCGCTGAACGGCTCATCTCTGGTTCTCCAACAACTCTCTGGTCTCTAGATCAGCTCGGGGGCGTCGATGCCGAGCAGGGCCAGGCCGCCGGCCAGCACCGTCCCGGCGGCTTCGGCAAGGGCCAGCCGGGCGCGGTGGGCGGCCCCGGGTTTCTCGTCCCCGACGGGCAGCACCGTGTACTGGAAGTCGAGCAGGGCGTCGGCGACCACGACGAGCTGCCGCAGGAGCCGGTCCGGCTCCCGGTGGTGGGCGGCGGCTTCGAGGGCCATCGGGTGGTCGGCGAGGGCGCCGAGGAGGGCGGGGGCGTCCACGTCGCCGGGCTCCGCGGTGAACCCGAGCAGGGCGGCGTTCCGGGTCAGCGCCGCGCACCGGGAGCGGGCGTAGAGCACCCGGAAGAACTCGTTGCTCTCGTCCTGCACGAGCAGCAGGTCGCCGAAGACCGGCGTCTCCCTGGGCCCGACGGCGAGCATGGCCCAGCGGGCGGCGCCGGCCCCGTAGCGGGCTTCGACGTCCCCGTCACGGCGGGCGACGGGAGCGACGGCGTCGGGACGGGGATGACCGTGGGCGTGGACGGCGAGACCCTGGGCTGCGGCGATCCGCAGCACCGCGCCGAGGACGGCGCGCTCGCGCGGCCCGGCGCCGGCCGGCACGTCGGCGGCCCGGTCGGTGGTGTCGGCGGACCCGTACGACCGCCCGTACGACCGCCCGTCACGGAGCGCCCGCTCCACGAGGGCGGCGGCACCGCTCCGCTCCAGGGTGAAGTTCAGGAAACCGGCCCCGGTGACGGCGACGTCCGAGATCCCGGCCTCGCCTGCCAGCCTCCGGGCCAGCACCTCCGCCACCTCGGCGGGCTTGACCCCGGCTCCCTTGGCGACCTTGAAGGCAACGGGGGTGGCGTACTCCCCCACCCCACCCGGACGGGTCCGCTCGACCACCACCCGCTCGGGGACCTCGACCGCCAGCTCCCCGTCCTCAACGGCGCAGCGCAGGGCGCGTACGACGGAACGGGAGAGATCAGCGGGGTTCACGGCACCAGCCTAGGCGAGAAGCCCCCGCCGACCGCGAAGGGTTTCGCCATGTGAAATCAAGGCAATCGGAGTGCGGGCTACCGACCGAGCCGGACACCCTTCCGGTCGACGAGCCGCCGTACGACCCGCACCAGCTCGGCCGGCTCGAAGGGCTTGGCGAGGAAGGCGTCCACCCCGGCCTCCACCCCGACCTCGACCTCGTGCTGGGTACAGGCGCTCACGATCGCGACGGGCAGGTCCCGCGTCCGCGGATCGGCCCGCAGCCGCGCAGCCGTCCCGAACCCGTCCAGCCGGGGCATGACCACATCAAGCGTCACGACGTCCGGACACACCTCGTGCACCACGTCCAGACACTCGGCACCATCGGCCGCGGTCACGACCTCGAAGCCCTCCAGCTCGAGATTGACCTTGATCAGCTGCCGGATGACCTTGTTGTCGTCGACAACAAGAACCCGGCCCGAGGCTCCTGGCACAACTCGAGAGTAGGTCGCCGCCGGGCCCCGCGTCCGGGTTTTGCCCACTTCCACCCCGTCCGAGCGACCCGGCCCCCTCTCCTGCCCGAAACCCGTTCCTGATCACCCCTCCGGAGCTGGTAGTGTTCATCCCGTCGCCGCGAGAAGCGAACGACACGCCCCCGTAGCTCAGGGGATAGAGCAACGGCCTCCGGAGCCGTGTGCGCAGGTTCGAATCCTGCCGGGGGCACTTCGCAGGAAGTGCCCGACAGACCCCGCCACAGCGCCAACGCTGAGGACGGGGTCTTCGCGTATCTGCAGAGAGTGCGCCACTGGCGCTGTGTCAGCACCGCGTGGCGAGCAAGGTCCCGCCCTCCGACTGCAAGGTGAACCGTCCGGGTGGCAGCCCACCGGGGTCGGGGCGTGCGTTCGACGAACCGCGCACCGATACCTCTCACGTCCATGCCGATTGCCTGATGAGGTCAGTTCCCGTGCAGCCAACCCCGAGTGCCGTCTTTCTGGAGAGCCCGGCCACCAGGCTCATCGACCTGGCCATCCGGGCCCGGGAAGGGGGCCGCGACGGATCGTCCCTCGACGATGAGATCCGTCGCTACAACCGCGTCGTCAGAAATTCGTGGCGGGCTGACTGGAACTGCCCGCCCTACACGGCCGCGGCCATGCTGGACCTCATCGCGGTGGTTGTCGCCACGCCGGGCCCCCTGGTCCCGTTGCCTGCTTCCTTCGAGGAAAAGCTGGCCCGGGCGGCTGACGGAATGGATCAGGCCGAGTACCTCCACGCACTTGCGGAAATGGTGCGGATCCTCGACCGCGAGCAGCCCGCCGCCTACGACGAGCTCGCAATGGCTGCGTGGGAGCTCTCCCTGCTCTTCCCCCATCTGAACGGCTTCTCCGCCGAGCTGGACGACGGCGGCCACCCCTCTTTTGCGGCTGCTGTCGCCTCCGGTGTGCTGAACGAGCACCCGTACTGCGTGGAGCCGGCGGTCCCGTACACCACCGAGGCCCAGCTCGGGCTCACGCTCTTCCCCGACGAGCATTCCCTCGGCCGGTACGTCCCCTGGGCTACCCGCGACCGGCTCCGTGAGCTCCTCGACGTCGTCAACGACCACATGCAACGAGAGCACTCATGACCACCCCCCGGTCACCCGACGTCTCACCTTGGTGAAACGGTCAGAGTTCCGGAGCGAGCGCGGTCAGGCGCAGGAGTGCGAGCAGGGCCAGGGCGGCCGGGATCGCGTACCACCAGCTGCGGAGCCATTCGGCCTTCACGCACACCCACGAGAGGAGGCCGGTGACGACGACGGCCGCCAGGGCTGTGCCGGAGGCGAAGCCGGAATTGCTGACGGCCTGACTGTCCCAGGGCCCGTCCGGCTCGACCATGTACGCGGTGAGGACGACGTAGCCCGTGACCAGGTGCGCCAGTACCAGGGTCACGGCCGATACGGCTGTGCCCAGCCTGCCGGCCGATCCGCTCACCCCAGAGCCTCCTTCGCCTGGTCCACCCTGCGGTCAAAACCGCGTCCGTAGGCCTGAGCGGCGTCGCTCTCGTAGTAGGGCCCGCCGTTGTAGCGCGCGGCGAGCTCCTGCATCTGGGCGCGGGTCATCTGCTCCGGCGGCACGTCGGCGAATCCGCTCTCCGCCTTGAGCTGGGCAAGGTACTCGGACGCGATGAAGATGTTCTTGGCGGGATCCTTGATCGCGCCGACCACCTGGTCACGCTGGGCGTCCGTGAGGTTGGCGGGGTCGTAGCCCAGCACCTCGGCAGCGCGCCTCACCTGGATGGCCATGGGCCCCATGGACGTGCGGTCGGGGTCCTCGGCGCCCGGAAGTATCTTGCGGCCCTCGTAGGCGGGCAGGAGCGCAACCATGTCGTTGCACTGGTCCTGCGCGAACCGGGCGAAGGTGTCGACGTTCGCGGCGACGTCCGCGTGGGCCCGCGGTGCTCGGCAGCCCGTCGCGTTCTCACCGTCCATCCGGCCCTCGTACAGCAGACCGGCGATCTCCATGAGCAGGTGCGAACTACCGTTGATGGAACTCGCGTTCGCCGAGTAGCCGGCCGACCCGCCGCCGCCGAACGGCAGGGCGGGGCCGGTGGCATCAGGAGCCTGGTTGAGCCGCATCTGCGGGGAGCCCTGCCGGGCGGCAGCGGCTTTCGCGCTGCTCCACTCGTCGTCGAAGGACATCCAGCCCAGCCCCCTCCAGTGGCCGCGTTTACGCGAATGCATGTGCGCATCCCTGTCCATCATGACATGACCCCGACGGATGACCGGAGTTGACGGGATGGGGGTCTCGGGTGTGCGTCGGGGTGCGCGGTCGCATTTCGCGAGACGGAGCGTCTTGCGGGGAGAGCGGGGGTGGCTTACTGTTTCGCGAGTGAGGCGAGACGAGACGTCTCGTTGTAGCGAGAGGGAGGGGTTGCCTGTGCGTGCGTCAGTTGCCGGTAGTCAGGTCGTGATGGGTGAGGTCACCAAGGCGTACGGGGGGCGGGTCGTGCTGGATCGGGTCAGTTGGTCCGTGCGGTTCGGGGAGCGGGTCGGGGTGGTCGGGGGCAACGGGGCCGGGAAGTCCACGCTGTTGAGGCTGCTGGCGGGGCTGGAGCGGGCCGATGGAGGGGAGGTGTCGGTGCGGGCGCCCGGCGGGGTCGGCTACCTCGCGCAGACGATCGGGCTGCCCGGCGGTGCGCGGGTCGGGGACGCGGTCGATCGTGCGCTGGCCGGGGTGCGGGAGCTGGAGCGGCGGATCCGGGCCGCCGAGGACGGGTTGCATCTGGCCCGGCCGGACGAGGTCGACGCGTACGAGCGGCTGGTCGCCGAGTACGAGGTGCGGGGCGGGCGGGATGCCGACCGGCGGGTGGACGTCTTCCTGCGGCGGCTCGGCGAGCGGGAGGCACTGGAGCGGGGGCGGGCGCTCGGGACGCTGTCCGGCGGGCAGCGGTCGAGGCTGGCGCTTGCGGCCGCGCTCGCCGCCGAGCCGGAGCTGCTGCTCCTCGACGAGCCCACCAACGACCTGGACGACGAGGCCGTCGGGTGGCTGGAGGAGCATCTGGTGGGGCGCACCGGCACGCTCGTCGCCGTCACCCACGACCGGATGTTCCTGGACCGGGTCACGACCGCGGTCCTGGAGGTGGACCAGGACCGGCGGACCGTGCGCCGGCACGGCAACGGGTATGCGGGGTACCTGGCCGCCCGGGCCGCCGCCCGGGCCCGTTGGGAGCGGGAGTACGAGGAGTGGGGCGAGGAGGTCCGGCGCGTACGGCGGCTCGCCGAGAGCAATACCGTGCGGCTGGCGGAGATCCCGCGGAAGGCGCCGGCCGCTTTCAGCGGTGCCGGGGCCTTCCGGGCCCGCTCGCGGTCGCACGGGGCGATGAGCAGGATCCGTGACGCGAAGGAGCGGATGCGGCGGCTCACCGAGGATCCGGTGCCCGCGCCGCCGGAGCCGTTGCGGTTCACCGGGCGGTTCGGGGCGGCCGGCGGGGCCTCCTCCGGTGCGGTGGAGGTCGACGGGCTCGCCGTGCCCGGGCGGCTGGCGCCCGTTTCGTTCCGACTGGCGGCGGGTGAGCGGTTGCTGGTCACCGGGCCCAACGGGGCGGGGAAATCCACCCTGTTGCAGGTGCTGGCCGGGCTGGTGCCGGTCGGGCAGGGGCGGGTACGGGCTCCGGGGCGGGTCGGGCTGCTCCGGCAGGACGACCCCTGGGCGGGTGAAGGCCGGTCGGTGGAAGGGCTGTTCGGGGAGGAGGTGGGTCAAGCAGTGGTGGGCATGGGACTGCTGGCCCCGGTGGACCTGGGCAAGCCCGTTCGGGAGCTGTCCGCGGGACAGCGGCGCAAGCTGGAGCTGGGGAGGGTGGTCGCCGGGGGCCCGTACGACCTGCTGCTGCTCGACGAGCCCACCAATCACCTGGCGCCGGGCGTGGTGGAGGACCTGGATGCGGCGCTGGCCCCGTACGCCGGCACGCTGATCGTCGTCAGCCACGACCGGAAGGTCCGGTCCGGGTTCACGGGGTGGCGGCTGGAACTGGCCGGTGCCGGCGACCGTGAGCCGGTCGGGGACCGTGTGCCGACCGGGGACCGTGAGCCGTTCGGGGACCGTGAGTCGGTCGGGGCTTGCTGACCAGGCCGGGGCGTGCCCGCCGGGTGCGCATGCGGCCCCGGAGCCGGGGAACGGAAGCGGGGACGGACCCACGGGGCGGTGGGGCGGCACCGGTCCGTCCCGGTGGTTCGCACGAGGGCGGGGAAGGGGTTACGGGGCTTTTCGACGCTTGTTTCGGGGGGAAGTGCGGTGCCTAGGATTTTGGGGAAGGCTGCTCGGTGCCGTTGACCTGGCACTTCGCGGCGCGGGTGGTTCGGACGAGGAGGTACCGGGGCATGCGGGAGCTGGTGGAGACGGCACGGCGGTGGATCTCCGAGGGGCGGTCGGCGTTTCTGGCGCGCCCGGTGACCGAGCAGGGGTTCGGTCCGCGGGATCCCTCCGGGGCGCTGCTCATCGACACGCGCGGTGAGTGCGCGGGATCCCTGTACCGGGGCGTGTTCGACGCCGAGCTGGCCGCCGAGGCGGCCGCCGTGCCGGCCGGGGTCACCGCGCGGGTGTGCGAGGTGTCCGTGCGCCGGGGCGAGGCCGAGGAGGCCGGGCTGACCTGCGGCGGCGGCGCCGAGGTGCTGCTGCAGCCGCTGGCCGGCGTACCGGCCGAGTGGTGGGATCTGCTCGCGGACGGCGCCGGGGTGGCACTGGTGACCCGGCTGAACGAGGCGGCCGACCGGGCCGAGAGCACGGTCGTACGGGCGGTGGACGCGCCCGCGACCGACGCCGAGCGGCGCGCGGCGGAGCTGCTGGCCACCCGGCGGGCGGGCCGGGACGCGCTCTACGGCGAGGCCGGGCTGCTGCTCGTCGAGGCGTTCCCCTCGGCCCCGCACGTGGTGATCTGCGGTGGCGGCGAGCTCGCCAAGCTGATCGCACGGCAGGCCCGGCTGCTGGAGTGGGAGGCGGTGGAGGTCGCCGACGCCGCCGAGGGCGAGAAGGTGCTGGCCGCGCACCGGGACGCGGCGTGCCTGGTGGTGCTGACCCACGACGACACGTTCGACGTGCCGGTGTTGCGCCACGCGCTCGCGGAGCGCATCCCGTACGTGGGTGCCCTCGGCTCGCGGAGGACCCAGGCGCGCAGGACCGAGGCGCTGCTCGCGGCCGGGGTGGCCGAGGCCGACCTGGCCCGGGTGCACGGGCCGATCGGCCTGGACCTGGGCGCCCGCACTCCCGCGGAGACGGCGCTGGCCGTATGCGCGGAGATCCTCGGCGTACTGGGCGGCCGCGGGGGCGGGGCCATGCGGGACATGAAGGGCCCGATCTCCAGCTGATGCGAAGGGCGCTGCCGGGCGCCGCCGCCGTCGGTCGTCAGGGTCGGCGGGCCGGCGCCGGGCAGCGGGCCGGCGCCAGGCAGCGGGCCGGCGGGCTGCCGGACCTGACGGTCGGCGCCCGGCGGTGGGCCGGCAGCGGGGGCCGGCAGCCGTCGGACCGGACGGTCGGCGCCCGACCGCCCGCGCCCGGCGCCCGGCGCCCGTCGCCCGAATCAGCTGCTGCCCAGGGCCTTCTTCAGCTCCGCCTTGTTCATGTCCGAGCGGCCGTGGATGTTGCGGCGCTGCGCCTCGGCGTAGAGCTGGTCGTACGTCGGGCCCTGTGCGCCCTCGTGTGAGCGCAGGCCGCCGCGGCGGGAGGAGGACATGTCCTCCAGCGACTGCCTGCTCGCCGTCTTCGACTCGCCGGCGCGGGCGCGTTCCTTGTTCACCGTGCGGGCCGCGATCTCCTCCGCCCGGTCCGTGGACTCGCCGCGCTCCAGGGCGCTCTCCTTGATGTGTTCGTACTGGCGTTCCCGCTTGGGGGACGATCCGCGGGGCATGGCGCACTCCTGCCTTTCGCCGTTCGATTGCGCACTCGTGCTGTGCGCCGCGCCTACCCCGGACGGACCGGGGAATTCGCACCCTTTCGTACGCATGGGCCGGTTTCCGGCGGGTACACGGGGGCTATGGACAGCACTACAGGCAACGCCGCGTGGTTCCTGGTCGTCGGCATAGCCGTGGCCGGGTTCCTCGTGCTCATGTTCTGGCTGGGCAGGCGTGTCCGGGACCGTGAGCCCGAGCCGCCGACTGCTGAGAGCCAGCCGCACCTGCCCGAGGGCGGTGCGGTCTACGAGGTCCGCGAGGAACGGGACCAGGTCGAGATCCCCACGGGCGGCCTCCGCCCGCACGAGATGCAGGGCTACGGAAACTTCGGGTCCACCACGTCCACCCACCCGGACGAGGCCCGGAAGGAACGGCAGCCGGAGTACACCGGCCTGCACCGCCGCTGGCCGGAGCACAAGCCGCGGTCCGGGGGCGGCGGCGGAACGGTGAAGCCGGCGTAGACCCCCACCCCTGACACCTCCACCCCTGACAGCAGACCGATCCCCCGAGGACCAGGAGGGCCCGCGTGCGGCGGCCACGCCGCGCGCGGGCCCCCGCACGTCCGCGCACGCCCACCGATGCCCACCCCCTCACAGCTCCTCCCGGAGCCGCAGCACCTCCGGCGGCGGATGCCGCTTGGCCGCTGCCCGGACCTCCACCGCCAGCGGCGGGTCGAGCACCCGGAACGGCACCTCCCCCAGTCCGATCGCGGTGACCGTGCCGCCCGGCCGCGCCCCCGCCCCCCGCTCCCGCAGCGCCGCCGCCACCTCCGCCCGCACCGCCGGCGACAGCGGGCTCGACACCATCGGCGCCTCGTCGTCCTCGCCCGGCAGTACGAGGACCAGCGCGGCCGGGCGCCGCACGGTCCCGGTGTAACCGATCACCGCCGCGTCACGGGTGTCGGTGTGCCGGAGCTTCCGCCAGGCGCGCCTGCCCGCCGGGTAGGGCTGGTCCAGGCGCTTGATGACCAGCCCCTCGATGCCGCTGTCGGGCAGGGTTTCGTACCAGGTGGCCGCCAGTTCCGGATCCGTCGTCATCGGCACCGGCTGGAGCGGCGGCCCCAGCGGCAGCAGCAGGTCGACCAGCAGCGCCCGGCGCCGCTCGTAGGGCCGGGCCCGTACGTCCAGGCCGGCGAGGGTGAGCACGTCGAAGGCCGCGTACGAGGCCGGGAGGCTCTGCGCGAGCAGCGCGGCCCACGCCGGGGTGGCGGCGGCCCGGCGCTGCACCAGCGCGAAGTCGGTGCGTCCGGCGTGCCAGACCACGACCTCGCCGTCGAGCACCGTCTCGGGCGGCAACTGCCGCGCCGCGCCCGCCAGGTCGGGGAACGCACTGGTGACGATGCGCCCGGACCGCGCCTGGAGGACGACGTCCGTCGCGGTCCGGGAGATCACCATCCGATGGCCGTCGAACTTGGGTTCGTACGCCAGGCCGGGCCCGTGCGGCAAGGTCCGTACGGGGGCGGCCAGCGCGACCCGGATCATGACGGCTCACCGCCCCGGCCGAGGTGGCACGGGCAGCGGCCGGGCAAGGCCGGGATCGACGAGCGCGGCGTACAGATCGCCGTCACGGGCCAGCCGCGGCGCGATGTCGTCAGCGAGGAACACCAGGTCGCCGGGCGCGCGGCACCCCGCCACCTCGTCCCACGACACCGGTGCCGAGACCGCCGGCAGGGCCCGGGCGCGCAGGGTGTAGGGCGCGGCGGTGGTCTTGGCGGCGGCGTTCTGGCTGTGGTCGACGAAGACCTTGCCCGGGCGCAGGGACTTGGCCATGCGGTGGACGACCAGGTCGGGCAGCTCGGCCTCCGCTTCCTGCGCCAGACGTTTGGCGTACGCCGAAACCACCTCGGACGGGGTCGGCTCCAGCGGTGCGGCCAGGTGCAGCCCCTTCGAACCGGAGGTCTTCGCGCACACCGTCAGACCGTCCGCCCGCAGCCGGTCGCGCAGCCACAGGGCGGCGGCGCAGCACTCCACCACCGTCGCGGGCGCACCGGGGTCGAGGTCGAGCACCAGGCGGTCGGCGACGGCCGGGCTGCCCACGGGCCACTGGTGGACGTGGAACTCGACCACCAGGTTCGCCGCCCACACCAGGGTGGGCAGGTCGGCGATCACCACCTGTTCGGCCCGCTCGTCCTCGGAGCGCGGCACCGGAGCGGTCTTCACCCATGCGGGCGTGCCGGGCGGCGGGTTCTTGGTGAAGAACAACTGGCCGTCCGGCCCGTCGGGATAGCGCAGGAAGGAGACCGCCCGGTCGTGGACGTGGGCGAGCAGGGGGTCCGCGACCGTGGCGTAGTAGTGGAGCACCTCGCCCTTGGTGTAGCCGGTCTCCGGATAGATGACCTTGTCGAGATTGCTGAGCGCGAGGCGACGCCCCTCCACCGATGTGATCGGCGTCATACGATGAGATTGCCATGAAAGAGGAGGAACCGTGCGATCCATCTGGAACGGTGCGATCTCCTTCGGCCTGGTCAGCATCCCGATCAAGCTGGTGAACGCCACCGAGAACCACTCCATCTCCTTCCGCCAGATCCACCTGGAGGACGGCGGCCGGATCCGCTACCGCAAGGTCTGCGAACTCGACGGCGAGGAGGTCGAGACGGCGGAGATCGGCAAGGGCTACGAGGAGGCCGACGGAGCGATCATCCCGGTGACCGACGAGGACCTGGCGCAGCTGCCGCTGCCGACCGCGAAGACGATCGAGATCGTCTCCTTCGTCCCGGCCACGGAGATCGACCCCCTCCAGATGGACGCGGCGTACTACCTGGCGGCGAACGGCGTGTCGGCCGCCAAGCCCTACACCCTGCTGCGCGAGGCCCTCAAGCGCAGCGAACGCGTGGCCATCGCGAAGTTCGCGCTGCGGGGTCGGGAGCGGCTCGGCATGCTGCGCGTCATCGATGACGTCATCGCGATGCACGGCCTCCTCTGGCCGGACGAGATCCGCGCCCCGGAGGGCGTGGCGCCGGACACGAAGGTGACGGTGCGCGACGCCGAACTCGACCTGGCGGACGCGCTGATGGCCACACTGGGCGAGGTCGAGGTCGCGTCGCTGCACGACGAGTACCGCGAGGCGGTGGAGGCGATGCTCGCGGCGAAGTCGGGCGAGGCGATCGAACGCGAGCTGCCGGAGGAGGGCGCGGAGGCTGCGCCCGGCCAGGTCATCGACCTGATGGCCGCACTGGAGAAGAGCGTACGGGCGGCCAAGGCGTCGCGCGGCGAGGACGCGGGGGGCTCCGGGGGCGCGGGTGGCGCCGGGGGCACCGGTGACCGGGAGGCGGAGGTCACGCCACTGGCCCGCAAGCGGTCCCCTGCGGGGGGCGGGCGGGCCGGTGCGGGCGCGGGTGCCAAGGCGTCCGGCGCAGCCTCCGCCCGCAAGCGGGCTCCGGCTGCGCCGAAGGCGGTGGGCGGGAAGAAGTCGACGACGACGAAGTCGAAGTCGTCCGCGGGGGCGGCGGGGGCCGCTGGGGCCTCTGGGGCGAGTACGAAGAAGTCGACGAGCAAGACGAGTACGTCGCGTGCGGCGAGCTCGGCGAGCGCGGCGAAGTCGACAAGGTCGACAAAGTCTGCGGCAGCGGCCAAGAAGGCGACACCGCGCAAGCGGACGTCTGCCTGAGGGCACTCGCCTCCTTGGGGGGGTGGGGGGTGGGGGGTGGCTGAGCGCCGTTGGCGGCTGGCGCGCCGTGCGTTTTTCCGCGCTTCGCGCGGGGGGCCACCCGCACCACCCGTACAAGGCATCACGGATGCCGAGCCGCCTGTGGGTGGTTGCGCGCCATCGGCGGCAGACCGACCGCCGGCCCTGGCCCGGGCCCAAGCCCGGGGCGGGCGTGGCACCAACCGAACTCCCGTCGGGACGGGACCGGTCGGCGGGTGGGGGTGTTGGTGTGCCGGGGCTCCGCCTGGACGGAATCAGGGAGGTGCCCGGGGGCTGCCCGTCAGTCCTCACTGTCCTTCCGTGCCGGCCGCCGGCGTCGTCCGGCTCGGTGGCGCGGTGCCGGGGGGCGAGTGGGTAACCCCCGACCGGGCCCGGCAGGGCTCGGGGGGTGGAGCGGGCCACGGCAGGAAGGCCGTATCCCGCCCCCCAACCGTCCGGTCAGACGTCCGTCCAGGTCTGGCGGTCGCGGGCCGTTGCGTACAGGGCTTCTATGTCGGTCGGTTTCAGGACGCCGCCCTGTCTCGACAGGGCGGCCGAGGTGGTGCCCTCGCGCAGGACGCGGACGTCACGGAGCGTGGGGGCCACGTCCACTCGGGCAGCGTCCACGACCGCCACGGCCGGGGTGACGGCCACCGTCAGGGCGTGGCACGCCCGTTCGGCAGCGCGGCGGGCCCAGCGCGGGTCCGGGCGCGGCTCTGCGCGCCCCACGGTGACCAGCAGGTCCCCCACGTTCGCGCGCTGGCGCCGGCCCGGCACCGTACGGACGCACCAGACACCGGCCGGTCCGATCAGCAGGTGGTCGATGCGCCCGGCACCCGGCAGCGGTACGGCGTGCAGCACCCGCCAGCCCGCGCCCTCGAGCTCGTCGAGTTCCGCCCCCATCCGCTGCTGTGCGACGAGGTCCTGGCGCAGCCGGTGCCGGGCCCGGGTGCCGGTGGCGCCGGCTCCGCCGTATTCCAGTTCACCGAGGAGCGCCTCGCCCGGCCGGTTGGGGGCCAGGTCGTCGTCCGGGTGGAGGGCCAGGCGTACGAGATCGGCCCTGGACGGCACCGGTGGCGGGCCGACCGCGACGCTGCCGGTCAGGTAGGGGCGCAGGGCCCCCAGTACTTCCTCGGTCCGGTCCTCCGAGAGCACGCAGACCCGGCTCGTCTCCCGGTCGTACCAGGCCACGCTGCGCCCGTCGGGCGTGTTGACGTAGAGCCGTCCGCGCGCGTGCTGGCCGCCCGGCAGGACCCTCAGCCCCTTGCCCCGACCCAACGGTGTCGCTGCCTTCGCCTTCGCCATCGGCGTCACCCCCGCCGTCCATGGGAGCAGGCCGGAGGGCGCTCGGCAATCCCCCGGACGGGCTCCCGGGAGTCGGTTTCGGCGGCCTTCGGGGCGGACCGGGGACGTTTCCCGGCAGTTGTGTAACCGCTTCGCGGAGACAGTGCCGAGCGGTTGTTACACAACCGCGGCGGAGCCGGTACGACCGCCGCCTAGGTTCTTCGTGGGGGCTTCGCACCCCCGCACGTTCCCCTTGCGGGGCCGGCCTCTGGCTCCTTGCCGCCCGTACCGACACCCGAAACCCGAGACACGAGCCCCGAGCCCCGAGCCCCGAGGAAGCAACCGTGAACACCGTCCGCCGCACCCTCGTCCGCGCCGCCGCCGTTGCCGCATGCGCCGGGAGTGTCCTGGCGCTGCCGGTTGCCGCGGCCCTCGCCGACACCGCGCCCGCCGCCGCGCTGCCGCAGACCCTCGTGAAGAGTCCGGTCGCCGACGAGGCGACCGATGCCGCCGTTGCCGCCGATGCGGCCGACGCGGCCGACGCGGCCCGCGTCACCCCGTCCGGGTCCGGGCGGATCGAGGGCGGTCGGAAGACCGCCACCCGGCCCGGGGTGCCCCGCCCCGGGCCGGCCGAGACGCTGCGGCTGAACACTCTGGCGGACGATGCGGGTGACGGCGTGCTGCTGGTCGCGGCGGGCGGCGGCATGGCCGCCGTGGGTGCGGCCGGGCTGGGCTTCGCGATGCTGCGGCGCGGACGGACCGACGGCTGAGACCACGGCCGGGCCGATGGCCGGGTCGATGGCCGGATGCGTGGCTGGATGGGTGGCTGGATGGGTGGCTGGATGGGTGGCTGGTACGGCAGCTCGTAAGGCAGCCCGTACGACAGCTCGCGCGACAGCCGGGGAGCAAATCACACCTATCGGCACATAAAGTGGGGCGGAGACAGCGTCCCCTCCGAGGAGGGCGGGACGGGAGCACCTACGAGGAGGACTGGAGGACGGAGGTCCGTGAAGCCGCCCCGTACGAGCCGTGTCCGCTTCGCCCTGCCCTTGTCCTTTTCTCTCCTCCCGCTGCCCCGCCTCTTCCGTCCGCTTCCCCTTCCCCTTCCCCGCTCGATCGGTCTGCTCGGCCTGCTCGGTGCGGCCGGTCTGTTCGCCTTGACCGGTTGTGGTGCCGACACCGGCGGGCTGGCCGGAGCGGGGCCGACGCCCACTGCGAGCGGGCCGGTCCACTTGTGGCCCCACCGCCAGGGGGCGTCCGTACCGCCCGCGGCGCCGGGCGGGGAGCCGCCCCAGTACGTGACCGGCCTGCCGCCCGTCGCCGACCAGAACGTGCACGGCGTGGACCCGGTGGCGCTGGTCAAGGCCGAGCTCAAGGCGCACGGCGACCAGGTCGTCGGCCCGGACGGCATGCCCGCCGAGACCGCCGACGCGATCCGCGCCTGTGAGCCGGGCCAGGCCGGCGAGAGCAGGGGGGCGGGCCGGGACGCCCCCGGGTGCCCCGTCCTCACGCCGTACTACCGGGACCTCACCGACAACGGCAAGGACGAGCTGATCGTGGGGATCGAGTTCCCCGGCCCGGAACACGAGCTCGCCGTACGGGTCTACACCGCCGACCCCGACGGGCGGCTCAACCGGATCATGGCCACCACCGAGCCGGCCATCAGCGTGGAGCTGACCGAGCGGGACATCATCGTCCGCTCGCCGAGCGGAAATCCCGGCTACGAGCTCGCCACGGCGTGGTCGTACGACGCGAACCAGCGGGCGATGCTGCCGACGCGGGAGCAGGTCACCCGGGTGTCCCCCACGCCGGCGTCGGGAGCACGGGCCACCGTCCCCGCCCCGGCTGCCTCCGGCCCGGTCACCTCCGCCCCCGTCGCCCCCGCCCCAGCCGCATCATGAGGCCCCGTCTCCCCGCCTGGACCGCGACGCTGACCTTCAAGACGGCGTGCTTCATCGTGGTCATGTGCTGCGCGCTCGCCGCCGTGCTCGGCGCGCTCGTGCACGTGGAGGTCACCCGGCAGACCGTCGAGACCGCCCGCGAGAAGGCCCTCGGGCGGCTCGCCGAGGCATCGCTGCTCTACGAGGAGGGCGAGGCCCTCCCGCCCGACTCCGGCATCGACCCGCCCGGGCTGCCGCCCTCCCTCCGCGCGCTCGCGCTGTCGGGACAGCGCGGCACGATGGTCGGCGACCACGGCGGCCGTGCCGCGATGTGGGCGGCGGCGCCCGCCGACGGAAAAGCGCTGGCCACGGCCGTGGACTACACCCAGAGCGCGAGCACGATCAGCGGCCTGGACAACGCGATCATCGGGTCGTCCGTCCTGGCGATCGGCGGGACACTGCTCCTCGGGGCGTTCGCGGTCACCCGGGTCACGCGGCGGCTCCACATGACCGCCGCCGTCGCGCGCCGGATCACCCAGGGCGACCTGGACGCCCGTGTCGGGGACCCCCGTACGAAGGGTCCGGCGCGGCGGCAGGACGAGGTGGCGACCGTTGCCGGAGCACTCGACACCATGGCCTCGACACTGCAGGCGAAGCTGGTACGGGAGCAGCGGTTCACGGCGGACGTGGCGCACGAGCTGCGCACCCCGCTGACCGGCCTGCAGGCCGCCTCCGAGCTGCTGCCCGAGGGCCGGCCCACGCAGATGGTGCAGGAACGGGTACGGACCATGCGGCAGCTCACCGAGGACCTGCTGGAGATCTCCCGGCTGGACGCGGGCAGCGAGCGCGTGGAAGCGGAGCTGCAACGGCTGGGGCGGCTGGCGGAACGGGTGGTGCGGGCCTCCGGGACGGCCACGGAGGTCGTGGTCGTGCGGGACGTGTACGTGGAGACGGACCGGCGGCGGCTGGAGCGGGTGCTGGGCAATCTGGTGGCGAACGCGCACAAGCACGGGGCGGGGCCGGTGGTGCTGACCGTGGACGTGTCGGAGGGCGGGCAGCCGGTGGTGACCGTGCGGGACCACGGGGCGGGGTATCCGGAGTACCTGGTGAGGGAGGGTCCGCAGAGGTTTCGCACGGAGCCGAGGGCCGGCGCTGCCGGCGGGGCGGGTGGAGCGGGCGGGGTCGGCGCTGCCGGCGGGGCCGGCGGTGTCGGCGGCACGGGTGCCGGGACCGGGACGGGGCTGGGGCTGACGATCGCCGTGGGGCAGGCGGCGGTGCTGGGGGCGCGGCTCGTGTTCCGCAATGCGGAGGGGGGCGGGGCGGTGGCGGAGCTGACGCTGCCGGTTCCTGCGGAGCCGGTGGGGCCGGAGGGACCGGCGGAGTCGGCCGGCTCGGGGCGGGCCGAGACCGGGCGCGGGCCCGGCGGGCCGGGGTAGCGGCGGGGCCGGCTTGGCTTTTCGCCCAGGGCCCTTGGTGTGCCGGGCCCTGGCACCCCGGCCGGCCCGGCGGGACCGCGCGGGTGACCCGCACGGGGCACGCCGCGCCGGGCGGGCGGGGCGCTGCCCCGCGCCTCAAACGCCGGCGGGGCCGGAAGTGCAGCCGAAGCCGGCCTCTAGGGGTTCGGTTTCGTCCAGGGCCAGCGGAGCTTCGGTTTGGTGCCCGTCGGGTCGTATGCGTACTTCCAGCCCTGCTGGAGGTGCAGGCGCTTCGAGTAGCCGGCCGGGACCCGTTTGTAGAGGAGTACGGTCGGGGGGCCGCCTGCCGGGTCCGGGACCGGGATCTCGTACCACTTCGGCGGGTGGCCGGTGGGGCCGAGGATGATCGGCAGGACCCGGCCGTCCATCGGGCCGCCCTCGAAGCGGGTGCGTTCGCTCTTCACCCGACCAGTTTCACAGCCTTCCGGTCACAGCAGGTGCGCCGCCTCCGCGAGCACCGGGATCACGCGTCGGGCCAGGACGCCCGCCGGGCCGTCGGGCGACTCCAGGGCCAGCGCCGCGCGAGCCGCCGCCGCCGTCTGGGGGTCCGTCGCGGCGGTCGCCGTGAGGAGGGCGATGAACTGGTCGACCAGCCAGTCGCGGAGCTCCTCGACCCCCGGCTGCTTGCCCTCGTCGATCCAGATCAGCGAGGCCGCCTCGACCGCCGTGATCCACGTGCGCACCATCATCCTCAGCCGCGGTCCGGGGTCGGGCACGGCCATGTGCACGAGGATCTGCCGGGCCGCGGCCCGCCGGATCCCGTCCACGGTCGCCGTGGTCCGGGAGGTCTCCACCACGCTGCCGCCCTTGAGCAGGGCGCTGAAGCCGGTGTCGTGTTCGTCGACGAAGGCCAGGTAGCGGTCGAGGGCCCGGGACAGCCGCCGGGTCAGCGGGCCGGCCTGGGGTTCGGCGAAGCAGAGGTCCAGTTCCTCCGCCGCCGAGCGGAGGGCGGCCTCGTACAACTGCTGTTTGCCGCCGGGGAAGTAGCGGTAGACCAGCGGCCGGGAGACGCCCGCCGCCTCCGCCACGCCGTCCAGGGAGACGTCCTCCGGCGCGTGCTGCGCGAAGAGGGAGAGCGCCGTGGTGAGCAGCTGCCGCCGGCGCTCCTCGACGCTGAGGCGGCGGTACGCGCGCGGCGCCGCCGGGGCGACAGCCGGGGCCGAAGCCGACGCCGAAGCCGAAGCCGACGCCGACGCCGACGCCGACGCCGACGCCGACGCCGACGCCGACGAGGAAGACTCGGCCGCCTGTGCCTGCGCCGGAACCGGAGCCGTGGCCGGAGCCGTGGCCACCGGGGCGGCCTTGGAGGTGGGCGTCATGCCCGCAGCGTAACGCCCCCGGGACGGCCTGGCGGGTGGGAAGGAAGGCTTCCCACCTCATCCTTTCGCCCGGGTTCAGGCCAGCAGGCCCGAGCTCTTCCACAGCCTGCGGCCCACGCCCCGCAGGACGCCGATGTCGTCCAGGAAGTCGGTGAGGCGCTTCGCGCCCGTCTGCATCACCTCGCGGCGGTGCCCGCTCGCCCTGACCTGGGCGACGGCCTCGCGCCGGTCCAGGCCCACGTTGTCGTACACCGCCGGGTTCACGAAGGCGAGGGAGAAGACCCGGGCGGCCTCGCCGCAGCTGATGCGGGTGAGTTCCTGCTCCCAGCGCGGCGCGGTGACCATCTGGCGGCGCAGTTCCTCGCGCGCGTACCGGACGTGCCGGGCCTCCTCGATGACGTGGATCCGGGTGACCCCGCGGACCAGGGGCTGGATCCGCTCGTCCGGGAAGGTCAGGCGCTGCATCCAGTCGAGGATCTCCTCGCCGAGCAGGGTGCAGGCGAAGGAGCCGGGGGTGGTGGAGATGGTCTTGAGGATGCGGGCCAGGTTGTGGTTGAGGCGGGAGACGGGGTAGGCGGGGGCGCCGCCCTTCTGGATCATGCGGGCGAACATCATCGAGTGCCGGCACTCGTCGGCTATCTCGGTGAGGGCGTACCGGACGTGATTGCTGGTCAGGGACTTGTCGTAGATGTGCCGGACCAGCAGCTGCATGAGGATGATCTCGAACCAGATGCCGAGGGAGGCGAGGGCCGCGGCCTCGTGGCGGGCGAGGTCCATGCGCTGCTCCTCGGACATCCGCTTCCACAGAGGGGTGTCGTAGAGGGAGACGAGCTCCGGTGGCCAGAACCATTTGCCGTCGACGGGCGGTGCGTCCCAGTCGAGTTCGCGGTCCGGGTCGAAGGAGTGCTTGGCCGAGGATTCGAGCAGTCGCTCGGCGACCTGTTCGCGGTCCTTGAGCGCGCCGAGCGCATCCCTCAGGAGGGTGATGTCGGCGGCCGCCGGGCCGAGGTCGGATGCGTGCTCGTCGGCCGTCCGGTGCGCGGTGGTCATGGGTCGACCCCTCGTGTGTGGGAGTGGGCTGGGGGGTTACCGGCGAAGGCGCTGGAGGGCGTTACCGGCGGACACTGTCAACGTCACCCGTTATAAGACTCCCTGTCAGCAAGACCGTCAATCCCTCGCGCACGACTTGTTGACCCCGCGTCTACCAACGTGCTGCACTGCACTCACGAGCAAACGCTCGCGTATGCAACACGTGCACCGCCAACTGTCCCGTTCCGCACGGCTCCCGGAGCCGCCGCGGAGCCGAGGAGGGGGAGGGCCGCCAGTGTCGACGAACGAGCTCTACACCAAGGACCCGGGCGAGGGCGTCTGGCCGGTCCCGGCCACGGGCGCGGCCCGTTTCAGCTGGGAGTACGACGGGGGCCGCGAACGCCTCCTGGCCCTCTACCAGAAGGGCAAGGACAAGCAGTGGGACGGCGTCAGGCGCATCGACTGGGACCTGGAGGTCGACCCCTACGACCCGCTCGGCACCCCGGACGAGGCCCTGACCCTGCACGGGACCCGGCACTGGGCGAAGATGACCGACAAGGACAAGGGCGATCTGCGCCGGCACTACACGGCCTGGCAGTTCAGCCAGTTCCTGCACGGCGAACAGGGCGCGATGGTGTGCGCCGCACGGATCGTGGAGTCCGTCCCGGACCTGGACGCGAAGTTCTACTCGGCCACCCAGACCATGGACGAGGCCCGGCACGCCGAGATCTACGCCCGCTTCCTGCACGAGAAGATCGGCATGCTCTACCCGATCAACGACAACCTCCAGGGGCTGCTCGGCGACACCCTGCGCGACTCCCGCTGGGACATGCCCTACCTGGGCATGCAGGTGCTGATCGAGGGGCTGGCGCTGGCCGCGTTCGGGATGATCCGCGACACGACGGACAAGCCGCTGCCCAAGCAGATCCTCGCGTACGTCATGCAGGACGAGGCGCGGCACGTGGCCTTCGGGCGGATGGCGCTGCGCGACTACTACAGGGAGCTGTCGGACGCGGAGCTGCGCGAGCGCGAGGAGTTCGTGATCGAGGGCTGTTACCTGATGCGCGACCGGCTGCGCGGGGTGGAGGTCCTGGAGAACTTCGGCATTCCGCGGCGGGAGGCGGAGGAGCTCACCGAACGCTCGGAGTTCCTCCACCTGTTCCGCAAACTGCTCTTCAGCCGCATCGTGCCGTGCGTGAAGGACATCGGCCTGTGGGGCGAGCGGCTGCAGCGGGCCTACGTCGACATGGGCGTCTTCGACATGGGGGATTCCAACCTCGACCTGCTGATGCGCCAGGACGAGGAACTGGCCGAGGCCCTGGACCGGGAACGCTTCGCCGCGGAGGAAGCGGCCCGGGTGGCCGAGGTCTCCGCCGCGATCAGGGAGGGCGGAGAGGGGTAGCGGCCCCGGCGGACGGTGGTCGACATCAGCGATCGGCGGTCAGCGGTCAGGGGTCAGCGACCTGTGATCGGCGGCCGGTGGTCGGCGGTCAGCGGTCAGCGGCCGGCTACGGCAACCGGCCCTCACGGCCGATGCCGGCCGGGGGCGGCTCCAGGTCCGGGATCGGGATCGGGGTCGGCGCCGGTCCCGGCCTGCGCCCGGGGGCCGGTGCCGGCGGGCGGGCGGCGGGCAGGGCCGCCTCCATCACCGCGCGGGCGATCGGGGCCGCCGCGCTGTTGCCGCTGATGTCGCGGCGGTCGGCCGCCGCGTCCTCGACGACCACCGCCACCGCGACCTCGGGCACCGCGGACCGGTGCCCCTTCGCCCAGGCGATGAACCACGCGTACGGGGTTCCCGCGTTGCCGACGCCGTGCTGTGCCGTGCCCGTCTTGCCGCCCACCAGCGCGCCCGGGATCGCCGCGTTGCGCCCGGTGCCGTCCTCCACCACGCCCACCATCAGCTGCTGCATCCGCACCGCCGTCGCCGGGCTCATCGCCCGTCCCAGGCTCCGCTGGACGGTCCGCCGGACCTGGTCGCCGTCGGCCTGGGTGGCGGCCTCCAGCAGGTACGGGCTCTTGAGCTCCCCGCCGTTGGCCACGGCCGCCGCGACCATCGCCATCTGCAGCGGTGTCGCCTTGGTGTTGAACTGGCCGATGGCGGACAGCGCCAGCTGGTCCCGGCTCATGTCGGTGTCGAAGTCCGACCGCGAGACCCAGGCCGGGACCCGCAGCCCGCCGTCGTTGAAGCCGAAGCGCCGCGCCGCGTCCACCATCCCGCGCAGTCCGACCCGTACGCCGATCTTCGCCATGACCGTGTTGCAGGACCAGCGCACCGCCTCCGCCATGGACGCGTCCTCGCAGCCCTTCGAGGCGTTCGGCAGCAGGGTGTGCGTGCCCGGCAGCGGGTAGGGGTCCGGGGTGTCGGTCGGCGCGTCCACGTCCGTGACCACGCCCGCGTCCAGCGCCGCCGCGGCCGTCACGATCTTGAAGGTGGAGCCCGGCGGGTACGTCTCCCGCAGGGCGCGGTTGAGCATCGGCCGGGTCGGGTCCCCGTTCAGCCGGGCCCACGCCTCCTTGACCCGCGGGCCGGTGCCGGAGAGCACGCCCGGGTCGTACGAGGGGCTGCTGACCAGGGCCAGGATGCGCCCGGTGGCGGGTTCCAGCGCCACCACCGCGCCCCGCTTGCCCGCCAGGCCGGCGTACGCGGCCCGCTGCATCCGGGCCCTGACGGTGGTGACGGCGTGGCCGCCGTCCGGGCGGCTGCGGGTGAGGTCGTGCCAGAGCGGCAGGAAGGCGAGGCCCGGGTCGGTGCCGGCGAGGATCCGGTCCTCGGCCCGCTCCAGGAGGCTGGTGCCGTAGGTCTGCGAGGAGAAGCCGGTGACCGGCGCGTAGAGCGGGCCGTCGGTGTAGGTCCTTTCCCAGCGCAGCAGTTGGCCGCTGTCGCGGTTGCCGGTGACCGGCCGGCCGTCGACCAGGATGGCGCCGCGCGGCTGGGCGTAACGGGTGATGGCGTTCCGCTTGTTGGCGGGGTTCGCGGACAGGGCGCCGGCGTCGGCCAGCTGCACCCGGGCGGCGTTGACCAGCAGGGCGACGAGCAGCAGGGCACAGAAGTACGCGCACCAGCGGATGTAGCGGATCATGCGGCGGCTCCGTTCCCGCCGGGGCCGTCCCGGTCGCCGGCGGGGCGGGGTCTGCGGGCGCAGTCGCTGAGGCGGACCAGGAGCGCGACGATGATCCAGTTGGTGACCACCGAGGAGCCGCCCTGCGCGAGGAAGGGCATGGCCATGCCGGTGAGCGGGATCAGGCCGGTCACTCCCCCGGCGATCACGAAGACCTGGAGGGCGATGATCGAGGCCAGGCCGGTGGCGAGGAGCCGGCCGAAGGGGTCGCGGAGCGCCAGCCCGGCCTCGAAGCCGCGGGCGACGAGCAGCCCGTAGAGGAGGAGCAGGGCGACGAGACCGGTCAGGCCGAGCTCCTCGCCGACGGTGGCGAGGATGAAGTCGGACTTCGCCGCGAAGCCGATGAGGAAGGACTCGCCCCGGCCGAGTCCGGCGCCGAGGAGTCCGCCCGCACCGAACGCGAACAGGGACTGGGCGAGCTGGCCGGGGCCCTCGCCGCGCTCGATGGAGGCGAACGGGTCGCGCCAGTCCTCGACCCGGCCGTGGACGTGCGGCTCGAAGGTGCCCACGGCGTACGCCCCGAGCGCGGCCAGCGCCAGGCCCACGGCGATCCAGCCGAGCCGGCCGGTGGCCGTGAACAGCATGATCACGAAGAGACCGAAGAAGAGCAGCGAGGTGCCGAGGTCCCGTTCCAGGACCAGCAGGCCGACGCTGAGCAGCCAGATGGCGAGGATCGGGCCGAGGACGCGCATCGGGAGCAGGCGGAACAGCCAGATGCGGCGGCCCGTGAGGGCGAGGGCGGTGCGGTTCGCCGCGAGGTACGCGGCGAAGAAGACGGCGAGCAGGATCTTGGCGAACTCGCCGGGCTGGAAGGAGAGTCCGGCGAACCGGATCCAGATGTGGGCGCCGTTGACGGGCGGGAAGAAGACCGGGACCAGCATCAGCACCAGGGCGGTGGCGACGGCGAGGTAGGTGTAGCGCTGGAGCACCCGGTGGTCCCGGAGCAGGGCCAGGACGAGGACGAAGAGGCCCACCCCGAGCGCGGACCAGAGGAGCTGGTCGCCGGCGTCTCCGGGGCGGGTGGGGGTGGTGAGGTCCAGGCGCTGGATGAGGACGAGGCCGAGGCCGTTGAGCAGGACGGCGATCGGGAGCAGGACCGGGTCGGCGTAGGGGGCGGCGAAACGGACCGCGAGGTGGGCCAGGAGGGCGGCGAGGGCGAGGCCGGCGGCGTAGCGGGAGGCCTGGGGCGGGAGGTGGCCGAGGGTGGCCAAGCCGACGTGGAGGTGGCCGAGGACGGAGATGCCGACGGCACCGGCGAGCAGCGCCAGCTCGACGCCGCGGCGCTTGGCGGGGGGTCCCCCGGGGAGCGGTGGGGGGCCGTCCGGGTCGGCCGGGTCCGCCACCTTTGCCGTCAATGCGGTCATATGGGAAACGTAGCAAGCGGTCTGAGCTTATGTCCGGCTATGTCATAGTGTGCCGAAGAGTCACCGAAACCTTCTGCAACCTTCTGCGTGGTGGTGGTCATGGGGCCTGTTGAGTTCCTTGTGCTCGCGTTTCCCGAGGAGCAGCTCCGGGTGCCCGCGGTGGAGGCGGTGCTGGGGCTGCGCAAGACCGGGAACGTCCGGCTGATCGACGGACTGGTCGCGACGAGGACGGCGTCCGGGGAGGTGCTGGCGGCGGAGTTCGACGAGTTCGTCGAACTGCACGGGCTGCTGGCGGGGCGTGAGGTGGCCCGGCTGATCGGGCCGGAGGACGTACGGGAGGCGGCGGACCTGCTGCAGCGGGGCAGCTGTGCGCTGCTGCTGCTCGTGGAGCACGTGTGGGCCGCGGACGCGGCGGTCGCGGTGCGGGCGGCGGGCGGGCGGATCGCGGGCTCGGTCCGGGTGCCGGTGGAACGGCTGGCCGAGCTGGGGGTGTCCTGATGTTCATCCGGCCCGTGGGTGCGGTGGTGCATCCGGCGGAGCGGGAGCCCGGGCGGCCGTTGCTGCGGGGGCTGCTGGCCCGGGGGGCGTATGTGTGGGACGGCGGGGCGGTGGTGCCTTCGGCGGTCGGTGCGGGGGCTGGGGCGGGGCCTGCGGTGCCACCTCTGGCTTGGGCTGCTGCCGATGCAGAGGCCGAGGCCGAGGTTGAGGCCGCCCCCGCCCCCGCCCCCGCCTCACCGGAGCCTGCCGGAGCGGGCGCGGGCGCGGGCCCTGTGCCCGGTCAGCATGATCTGACCGACCAGCTTCACCGCTTGGCGGAGCTGGCGCGGGAAGGGCTTCTCACTCCGGAGGAGTTCGGCTTGGCGAAGTCGCGCTTGTTGAAGCCGTAGCGGACTCGGAGGTCCGCTGCGCGGCGCCGTTGCCCCTCCCCGCCCTCCCCCGGACTCCGTCCGGGGGACCCCCATCCCGAAACCGGGCTCCGCCCCGGATCCCCGTGCTTCACCTGCGGGCCGGTGGGGGCTGGTCGCGCAGTTCCCCGCGCCCCTGGCCGGACATGGCACGCGGCCGACACGGGTGGGTGGGACGTACCCGACAGGGCTTCGCCCCGGTCGTCGGTTCGTCGCGCGGTTGCCCGCGCCCCTGGTGGGGCGAATGGGTGAGGGGGGTGACCCGGCCGATGGTGGTGGGCGATTTGTCATACCGCGCGTGGCACGATCGGCGCCTCGGAGGTGATCCCATGTCACGTCGGTTGCTGCGTAGCGCATGTGTTGCCGCGGTGGCCGCGGCCTTCGGCGTCGGCCTGCCCGGCGGGGTGGTGCCGCCTCCGGTTGCGAGGGCCGTGGCCGCCCTGCCGGGGGCGCCCGGCGCGCCCGTACCCGACGGGGAGTCGACAGCCGATGAGCCGGGTGGGGCCGGGGCGGCGGGTGTCGTCGGGGCGGCCGGGCCCGCCGGGGTGGCGGTGGAGGGGGCGGGTGGGGTCGGGGCGCTGCTCGTGCGGTTGCAGGGGCTGTACCAGAGCGCCGAGGAGGCGTCCGAGGCGTACAACGCCACCGAGGCCGCGCTCAAGGGGCGGCAGGAGCAGGAGCAGCGGCTCAGTACGCAACTGGGCACGGCGCGCGGCGAGCTCGACAAGGAGCGGGCCGAGGCCGGCCGGCTGGCGCGGGCGCAGTACCAGGAGGCCAGCGGCGGCCTGTCGCCGTACGCCCGGATGATGCTGTCCGGGGACCCGCAGCGCGCCCTGGAGGAGCGGCTGATGGCCGGCCGCGAGGCGCGCGCCCAGGCCGCCCTGGTGAACCGGCTGACCGGCGCCGAGAAGCGCGCCTCCACCCTGGCCACCGCCGCCCGCAAGGCCCTGGACACCCAGCAGGCCCTCGCCGCCGAGCAGAAGAAGCGCCGGGACGAGGTCACCGGGCGGCTGAAGGAGGTCGAGCGGCTGCTCTCCTCGCTCACCCGGGAACAGCTGGCCGAGCTCGCCGACCGGGAGCGGGCCGGGACGGCACGGTCCCAGCGCGCCCTGATGGGCTCCGGACGGCTGCCCGCCCGGAACAACCAGCCGACCGCGGCCGGCGGGGCCGCGCTCGGCTACGCCACCGCGCAGCTGGGCAAACCGTACGTGTGGGGTGCCGAGGGCCCGGGCTCCTTCGACTGTTCGGGGCTGACCTCGCAGGCGTGGGCGCACGCGGGCCGGACCATCCCCCGGACCAGCCAGGAGCAGTGGGCGCAGCTGCCCCGGGTGCCCCTGGACCGGCTGCGGCCCGGGGACCTGGTGATCTACTTCCCCAAGGCCACCCACGTGGCGATCTACGCCGGGAACGGCAAGGTCATCCAGGCGCCCCGGCCGGGCACGAGCGTCAAGGTCTCGCCGATCGCGGCCAATCCGCTGCTCGGCGCGGTCCGCCCGGACCCGGCCGGCATCCCGCTCGCCGAGGGGGAGTACACCGCCCCCGCCGCGCTGGACGCCGTGCCGGACGGCGATTTCGCGGATTCCTCCGACGACGACAGCGGCTACTCCGCCGAGGAGGCGCCCACCGAGGCGGAGACCTCCGCCAGGTAGTCCGCCGCGTCCTCGGGGTCGTAGAAGTACGCGTTGAAGTCGGACGGGTTGTCGAAGCCGTTGGCGAACCGGTCCGCCACCGGCTGCAGCTGCCCGGCCGCGCCGATCAGGCCGAGCACGTGCTCCGGCGGCACGCCGAGCATGGCGTTGGACCAGTCGGTGACCGGCTTGCCGGTGGTGTACCAGTACTTGTCGAAGGTGGCCTTCATCCACGCCTCGTCGAACGGCTCGTCCCCGTGCATCAGGATCGACGACAGGTACGAGGCCGCGCACTTGGCCGCCGAGTTGGCGCCCTGCCCGGTGATCGGGTCGTTGGCGACGACCACGTCGGCGACGCCCAGCACCAGCCCGCCGCCGGGCAGCCGCCCGATCGGGTTGCGGACCACCGGCGCGTACCGGCCGGCCAGCGTGCCGCCGGCATCGGTCAGCTCGGCCTTCACGGCCCGCGCGTGCTCCCACGGCACGTACTTCTCCATGAGGGCGAGCGTCAGGTCCAGGTGCTCCTCGGGGTCGTTGACGCCGGTGAACACGTCGAGCGGGCCGCCCGGGAGGCCCTCCCAGAAGAGGATGTCCGCCCGGCCGGAGGTGGTCAGGGTCGGCATGACGAAGAGCTCGCCGACGCCCGGCACCAGGTTGCAGCGGACGGCCTCGGTCTCCGGGTGCTCGGGGCGCGGCCCGAGCCCGTGGACGTACGAGACGGCCAGCGCGCGCTGCGGGCGGTCGTACGGGGAGCGCGCCGCGTTCCGGCCGAACAGGGAGACCAGTTCGCCCTTGCCGGCCGCGACCAGCACCAGGTCGTACGTACGGGAGAAGTAGTCCAGGTCGGACACGGTCGCGCTGTGGATGACCAGCTGTCCGCCGCGCTGCACGAAGGTGTCCAGCCAGCCGGCCATCTTCACGCGCTGGTCGACGGACTGGGCGTGGCCCTTCAGCCGGCCCAGCCAGTCGACGGCGCGGCCGCCGCCGGGGGCGGCGACGGAGACGCCGAGGCCCTCGATGCGCGGGGCCTGCTGCTCCCAGAAGTCGATCCCGAGGTCGCGTTCGTGCCGCAGGGCCGTGTCGAAGAGGACCTGGGTGGACATGACCCGGCCGGTGCGGATCTCGTCCGGGGTCCGGTTCGACAGCAGGGTGACCTCGTACTCCCTGGCCTGGAGTCCGAGGGCGAGCTGGAGGCCGGACTGGCCGGCCCCCACGACGAGTATCTTGCGCATGGCGTCTTGGTGTCCCTGTCGTTCCGTTGGTGCGGCTATTCCGGGGTGCTGTCCAGGGCGTGGCGCACCAGGGTCAGCAGCGATGCGACGACGTCGTCGCGACGCCGCGCGTCCATGATCACGACGGGTACCCGTGACGGGATGGTCAGCGCCTCCCGTACGTCCTCCTCCTCGTAGGAGGTGGAGCCCTCGAAGTGGTTGACGGCGACGGCGTACGGCAGTCCGCAGCTCTCGAAGTAGTCGAGGGCCGGGAAGCAGTCGCGCAGCCGGCGGGTGTCCGCCAGGACGATGCCGCCGACGGCGCCGCGCACCAGGTCGTCCCACATGAACCAGAAACGTTCCTGGCCGGGGGTGCCGTAGACGTAGAGGACCAGGTCGTCGTCGAGGGTGACGCGGCCGAAGTCCATGGCGACGGTGGTGGTGTGCTTGTCCGGGGTGCCGGACAGGTCGTCGGTGGCCGCCGCGGCCTGGGTCATCACCGCTTCGGTGCGCAGCGGGGTGATCTCGGAGACGGCGGAGACGAAGGTGGTCTTGCCGACGCCGAAGCCGCCCGCGACCAGCACCTTGACGGCGACGGGGGCGCGGGAGCGGTCGTACTGCCAGGGCTGGACGGGCTCGTCCTCGACGAGGAGCGGTGTGGTGAGGACGGCTGGTTCAGAGACGGCTGAGCCCACTGAGCACCCTTTCGAGCAGTGCGCGTTCGGGCCGGCCGGTGCCGTGTCCGGTGCCGTAGACGCGGATCCTTCCCTGGTCGGCGAGGTCGCTGACGAGCACGCGGACGACGCCCATGGGCAGCTTGAGCAGCGCGGAGATCTCGGCGATGGTCCGCATGCGGCGGCACACCTCGACGATGGCGCGCATCTCGGGCATGCGGTCGCCGCTCCTGGGCGTGGTGTCCAGGGCGGCGACGAACGTCTCGACCTGCAGGACCTGGGTGAAGCGGGTACGGCCACCGGTCAGCGAGTACGGGCGGACGCGCGCGGGACGGCGGTCCGCCCCGCGTATCGGCAGGCGGGACGGGTGCGCCGGGGCTGGCGCGGAGGCCGGCGGGGCTGTCACGTGACGTTCTCCGGGTTTTCCATGGACTGGCGCAGCTCGCTGCGGACTTCGGGGGTGAGGACGTGACCGGCCCGGCCCACGAAGAGCGCCATGTGATAGGCGACGACGCCCATGTCGCAGTCGGGGGTGGCGTGCACGCCCAGCAGCGAACCGTCGCTGATGGCCATGACGAACACGGAACCGTGCTCCATGTGGACCATGGTCTGCTTGACCGACCCGCCGTCCATCAGCTCGGCGGCGCCCGTGGTGAGGCTGCCGAGCCCGGACACGATGGTGGCCAGGTCGGCGGCGGCGCCGCGCGGGCCCTTGGACCGCTGTTCCAGCTGCCGGTCGCGCTGCCCCCGCTGCTCGCCCGCGGTCTCCGGGTCGGAGGAGAGGAGCAGCAGGCCGTCGGAGGACACCACGGCCACCGAGACGATGCCGGGCACCTCCTCGACCAGGTCGGTCAGCAGCCACTGCAGATTGCGGGCCTGGGTGCTCAGTCCGTACGTACTGGGCGCGGTCATGTGCGTGCCTCCTGTGCGGTGTCCCCCTGATCGTCCCGCCCCTCGGCGAGTTCGGCCGCCACGACGCGGCGGCCGTCCAGGGCCCCCTGGTAGAAACCGCCGAGGCGCCGGCGCAGGTCCGCGGCGTCGACCTTCTTCGGTTCCGGCCTGGGCTCCGCGGTCCGGGGGGTGGTGACCACGCGCGGGGTCCGCTTGGGCAGGCCCTTGTCGGTGACGGGGCCCTCGGGGCCCTCGGGGCCCTCGGGGCCGGCGGGCTGGGCCGGCACGGGGGCGTGCGACGGCCCGGGCTGTCGGCCGTCCTGCGGGTCCGGCTGCGGACGGCGGCGCTGGGGCAGCGGTGCCTGCGGCTGCTGCTGGTGCTCGCGCTGCTGGGGTGCCGGGACCGTGAAGACCTGGCCCTGCGGAGGCAGCTGCTCGCCGGCCTCGGGCGCGGTCCCGGGGGCGGGCGCGGCCTCCGGCTCCGGGGCGGGCACCGTGAAGACCTGGCCCTGCGGGGGCAGGTCCATCTCGGGCGCGTCCACGTGGAACACCTGGCTCACGGGCGGCAGGACCGCACCGGGGTCCGCGACCGGCGGCTCGGGCAGTACGTAGTCCGGCGCGGGCGCGGCCTGCTCCGGCGCGGGCTCGGGGGCCAGGTCGGCGATCCCGGGCTCGGCGAGCTCCGACTCGGCGCGCTCCGACTCGGCGCGCTCCGACTCGGCGCGCTCCGGCTCCGCGGCGGCCTGCTCCCGGCGGATCTGCTCCTGGCGGGCCTGCTCCTGGAGGGTCGAGACCGTGAACACCTGCTCGACGGGCGGCAGTCCGCCCTCCGTACCGGCGTCTTCCGGGAAGTTCACCTCCGGCACGGCCGCAGCGGCGGCGGGAGTACCGGGATCGGCACCGGCATCGACGTCCGCGTCCGCATCCGCCGTACGCGCTCCGGCCGGAGCGAGGTGGAAGTCGTCCTCCGCCTCGTCCGCTACGGGCCCTGCGGGCTCCACGGGGGCCGCGGACTCCATGGGCTCGGCGGCCGCCGGGGCCAGGTGGAAGTCCTCGTCGGCCGACTCCGCCTCCGCGGCACCGCCGGTCACGCCCTCGGCCGGTACGGCACCCGCACGGACATCGGCATCGGCATCGGCGCCGACACCGCTGCCGGCATCGGCATCGTCTCCGGACCGCTGCGGCCGGAGCCGGGGCGGCAGGGTGTTCTCGTTCGCCTCCGCCACGACACCCGGCAGCTGCAGCAGCGGCGCCCCGGGGGCGCTCAGCGTGTGCACCGGCGCGGACGGCGAGCCCTTGGGCAGCAGCGAGGCCGGGATGACGACCAGCGCCTCCGTGCCCCCGTTCCGCGAGGCCCGCAGCTCCGCCTCGACGCCGTGCGCCGCCGCCAGCCGGCCGGCCACGTACAGGCCGAGGCCCAGGCCGTGCTCCGACTCCGACTCCGCCTCGTACGCGTCGGGGGTGGACAGGCGCTGGTTGAGCAGCTCCAGCCGGTCCCCGGTGATCCCGATGCCCTCGTCGACCACGGACAGCAGCACGGCGCCGGAGTCCAGCAGCCGGCCCGAGACCTTCACCTTGGCGTCCGGCGGGGAGAACGTGGTGGCGTTCTCCAGCAGTTCGGCGAGCACGTGCGAGATGTCGTCGGCCGCGTGCCCGGCCACCTGCGTGTAGGAGGGCAGGGACTGCAGGTCGACGCGCTCGTAGCGCTCGATCTCGGAGACCGCGGCACGCATGACGTCCACCAGCGGCACCGGACCGGCCTGGCCGTGGCCGTGCTCCTGGCCGGCCAGCACCAGCAGGTTCTCGTTGTGGCGGCGCATCACCGTCGCCAGGTGGTCCAGCTTGAACAGGGTGGCCAGCCGGTCCGGGTCCTGCTCCTTGGACTCCAGCTCCTCGATGACCGTGAGCTGCCGCTCGACCAGGCCCAGGGTGCGCAGGGACAGCGACACCGAGGTGGTGATCATGATGCGGCGGTGTTCCTCGAGACCGGCCCGGAGCTCGGTGAGCTGCTCCTCCAGTTCCGTGCGTCCCGCGGTGAGGGCCTCGTTGCGGCCGATCAGGCGGCGCCGGTCGGCGTCCATCCCGGCGATCTTGGTGTGCAGGGTGACGGTCATCTCGCGGACCGAGTTCAGCGACCGTACGACCTCGGCGAACTCGTCGTTGCGGCCGGTGAAGCGGACCGGCTCGATGGAGCCCTCCGCCGTGGCCAGCCGGGCGGCGCCGCGCCGGAGCACCGACAGGGGCCGGGTCAGCGAGCGGGCGACGGCCGTGGAGACGCCGACGGCGATCAGGAACAGCACGCCGAGCAGTGCGACCAGCACTTCCAGTGCGGTCACGTCGTCGTCGCGCAGGCCGGCCAGCGCGGTGACCCGTTCGGTGGCGAGGGTGGACTCCACCGAACGGATCCGGTCGAGGCGGGCCGACAGGGCGGTGCCCACGGCCTCGGCGTTCACCTTGCGGTCGGCGGGGGCCAGGGTGGGCCGGTCGGTGAGCTTGTTCAGGTAGTCCTCGGCCGCCTTCACCTCCGGTCCGGTGACGGTCGCGGCGAGGGTCTCGCGTACGTCGGGCCGCGCGGCCCGGTCGAAATCGTCGAGGGCGCCCTGCTCGCGCACCCGGGCGCGCTGGGCGGCCGAGGCGAGCTCGTCCTCCACGGGCGAGGCGGCCGCGGCGGAGCCGGACACCGAGGACGAGGGCTGCTCGCCGCGGGGGACGGCCAGTGCGGCGAGCAGCAGTCCACGGGTGGCCGAGGCCTGGTCGGAGGCCAGGCCGAGCGGTGCCATGGGGCGCGTGGTGGCGAGGGCGGCGGTGGCCCGGGGCGGGGTGTCCTCGGCGAGTTCCGCGGCCGGGACGAGGAGTTCGGCGACGACCGCGGAGTAGGCCTGGTTGGCGGCGAGGGCGCTGCCCTTGCCGGTCAGCGCGGCCGCGCGGACGGTCTCGATGCGGCCCAGGGCGACGGCGAGTTCCTCGTCGGCGTCCGTCTGGGCCTCGGCCGTCTCCCGGTCGACGCGTTCGGCGCGCTCCTTCAGGGCGGCCTTGCCCGCCGCGGGGCGTCCCCTGGCGATGAACTCGGTGACCGCGTCCCGCTCGTCGGCGAGGGCGTGCGCGAGGGTGAGGGTGTGGCGGACCTGTTCGGCTCGGGTCACCAGTTGCTGGGACTCGTTCAGGTCGGCCGAGGCGGAAATGACGGCGGGGGCGCCGGCGCCGAGGACGGCGAGGCCCGCCACGGCGACGCCGATGACCAGCCTCCGGCGAACGCGTACGCGGCGTCCCGTGGGGAGGTCGACGATGGCGGGGCCGTCGGCGGTGGTGGCGGTGCCGTTCTTCCGAGACCGCTTGTTCTGCACCGGTGCTCGCAATCCTGTACGTGTGCTCGTGCTCGTCTACTCGTGTGGCCGAGGTAACGGCCGGTCAACAAGTAAACGCCCCCTGCTCCCTCGTACCGCCTCAGACCTTCGCAGTGTGTTGGGGACAGAGCCGCACAACGCTCACCCGGCCACACGAACGAGTGAACATCACGGAGGAGTTGGCGAACAACTCGGACACCGCCCCGTGCGGGCCGCTCCGTGGACGGGCGGTTGAAAGATCGCAGGGGGCTTTGGCAGGATGCCTGCCCACATCCCGGGGGGTGGACGCCGCCCTTCCGTCAGGGCGTCCGAATCGGTGTACGGCCGGGCATTCGGTACGGACCGCGGCCTCGCCGGGCGGGGGCGGGGCGCGGCCGGTGGGTGCAGGCGGAAGCGACCGCGCGGTTCCGGACATCCCGGGCACACTGTTCCCATGCGCATCAGTCTCGCCTCGGTTCCCGGAGACCCGGAACACCCCAATGAGGACTGGGTATCCGCCGTGACGCCCACCCCGGGCGGGGGCGGGGTGCTGATCGCGCTGGACGGGGTGACACCGCCCCGGGGGCCGGACGGCTGCGTGCACGGGGTGCCGTGGTTCACCGCCCGGCTGGGCGGTCGGCTGACCGAACTGTCCGCTTCGCGGCGGGACATGCCGCTGGCGGTGGCGCTGGCCGGGGCGATCGCGGACACGGCGGCCGGACACCGCGACTCCTGTGACCTTTCTCACACGCGGACCCCGCAGGCGACGGTGGTCGCGGTCCGCTGGGACGCGTCGTACGTCGAGCACCTCGTGCTGTCCGATTCGGTGCTGCTGCTGGAGTCGCCGGAGGGCGGGGTGACGGCGGTCCGGGACGACCGGCTCGACCACGTCCCGGCGGAGGTGCTGCGCTCGCACGCGGCGACGGACGCGCTGCGCAACGCGTACGGCAGGGAGGGCGCCTTCTTCACGGCGGCGGCGGATCCGGCGGCGGCCGGGCGGGCGGTGACCGGGCGGACCCCGCGGGAGCGGGTGCGGGCGGTGGCCGCGCTGACGGACGGCGCGAGCCGCTGGACGGACACGTTCCGGGAGGGGAACTGGGCAGCCTGCATGGCCGTGCTGGGCAAGGAGGGCCCGGCGGGCCTGATCGACCGCGTCCGCACCCTCGAAACGGACCCGGCGCGGGCGGGCCGCCCCCGCTGGAAGCGGCACGACGACGCATCGGCGGTCTACGCCGAGCTCTAGCCCTCCCCGGGGAGAGCCGCCCACTCGCCCGGGCCGGCGGGGGCTTGGCGGCCGTGCCCGGCCGTCGTGCGAGTGCCGGCCGTTGCCTCGGCCGGGCGGGGCCGACGCCGTTCACGCGGCCGTGTGGGCAGGGCAAGGCAGGCGGAAGGCCTGCCCGCACCTCGGCCGAGGCGCCGCGCCTACGGCTGGGGGGAGCGGTGGCGTTCGGCGTGGCGGGCTACGCGGGCGCGGTTGCCGCAGGACGGTTTGCACCAGGCCTGGCGCCCGTGGCTGCGCAGGAAGTAGCGGACGCAGCGCGGCGCCGTGCAGGCGCGCAGCTGTTCCCGGTCCGGGCCGCCGAGGAAGTCGACCGCCGCCCTCGCCAGCGCGGCGATCAGGACCGCCCCCGGCCCCGCGTCGCCGTCGCCCGCCGGGACCAGGCCGGCCGTGGGCCGGTCGCCGGCCGGCCAGGTGAGCCGCGGGACCACCGGTTCCAGCGCCGCCGCCGCGTTGAGCGCGGCCAGCGCCTCCTCGACCGGCATCAGCCGGTTCGCGTCCGCGCGGCTGGGCGGCGCAGGGCTGACCGCGCGCGCGAACAGTGCCCGTACCGCCCGGCGCAGGGCGGTGACCTCCTCGCGCAGCCGCTCGTCCGCCTCCGGCAGCGCCCCCGGCGGGAGCAGTCCCTCCTGCTCCCGCAGCCATGCGGCCAGGCCCTCGACGGTCGCCAGGTCGTCGGCCACCCCGCCCGCGCCGTCGTGGCGGATGGTGCTCGCCAGTTCCAGGGCCGGCCGGCGGCGTTCCGCGGGCGGTGCCGTCTTCGTCTCCACCTGCTTCCCTCCGGATCCGATTCCGTCGGCGGGTGCTCTTGCCCCGCTCGCGTCCCCCACTCTAGGGTCGGATGCGCTAACGGTAAATCGATTGCCAAGCATTAGGGGGATGCTCGTGAGTGCTCTGCTGCTCGCGCAGATCAGCGACCTGCACCTGGACGGCAGCGACCGCTCCACCGAGCGCGTCACACGCGTGATGGACCACCTGCGGGGCCTCCCCCGCCCGGTCGACGCCCTGCTCGTCACCGGCGACATCGCCGACCACGGCACCGAGGCCCAGTACGAGGAGGCGGCCCGGCTGCTCGACGCGCCCTTCCCGGTGCTGACCTGCCCGGGCAACCACGACGTCCGGCCCGCCTTCCGGAAGGCCCTGCTCGGCGAGGAGCCCTCACAGGCGCCGGTCAACCGGGTCCACCACGTGGCCGGCACCGCCGTCCTGATGTGCGACACCACCGTGCCGGGGCACGACCACGGCGTCCTGGACGACATCACCGCCGACTGGATCGACCGCACCCTGTCCGGACTGCCCGAGGACACCCCGGCGCTGCTCGCCTTCCACCAGCCGCCGGTGGACCTGCACCACCCGCTCCCCGACTCCTCCCGGCTGGAGCGGCCCGAGCGGCTGGCCGCCCTGCTCGACGCCCACCCGCGGGTGGCCGCCGTCCTCACCGGGCACGCCCACACCGCGGCCGCCTCCCTGTTCGCCGGGCGCCCGCTGGTCGTCGGGCCGGCCGTCACCTGGACCCTGCGGCTGCCCTGGGAGGGCGACCGGCCGGCCGACCGCGACCAGCCGCCCGGCCTGGCCTTCCACGTACTGGACGGGGACGGGCGGCTGACCACCCACTTCCGCGTGGTGCCGTAGGCGCGGGCGGCCGGTCCGTGTACGCGCATCCGTATGCCGTGGCCGGGTTCCTCCTGGCCGTCCTGCCGCTCGCCGCCACCCCCGGCGCCAGCCTGACGCTGCTGGTGCAGCGGGTCACCGAGGGCGGCCGCCGCGAGACGCTGCCCGTGGTCCTCGGCACCGTCACCGGCCTCTACGTACACGCCGCCCTGGCGGTGGCCGGGCTGTCGGCGCTGGTCATGCACTCGGCGGGGGTCTTCACCGCCGTACGGATGGCCGGGGCCTGCTACCTCGTCGGGCTGGGCGCCTGGACGTGGTACGCAGCCGCCCGCCGGCCGAAGGGGCCGGAGGGGCCTGCCGGTCGGGCCGGACGGGCCCGGTGGGTCCGGTGGCTCCGGGCCCGTGGCGGTACCTACTCCCAGGCCCTGCTCGCCAACGTGCTCAACCCCAAGGCCGCGTCCGTCTACCTGACCCTGGTGCCGCAGTTCATCGCGCCCGCCCACCCGTTCGCCGGGCAGATGGCGGTGCTGGCCACGGCACACGCCCTGCTGATCGCCCTCTGGCTGCTCGGCTGGGGCCTGCTGGTCGGGCGGGCGGCGCGGGCCCTGCGGAGGCCGGGCTTCCGGGCCCTGGTCGCCCGGGTCAGCGCGGTGGTGCTGGTCGGGATGGGCCTGCGTACGGCCGCGGCGGGATGACCCGCGGGGACGGCCCGCCCGTGCGGGCGGGTTACTCGGCGCTCTCGTTGAGCTGGTTCAGGAGGCGGGCCAGTTCCGCGACCTCGCCGCGGTCCCAGTCGGCCAGCTTCCGCATGTAGCGGACCCGGCGGGCGTCGCGGACCTTCAGGAACCTCTCCCGGCCTTCCGGGGTGAGGCCGACCAGGAAGGCGCGGCCGTCCGCCGGGTCCGGTTCGCGCGCGACCAGACCGAGGTCCTCCAGCGCCCGCAGCTGACGGCTCATCGTCGCCTTGCCGACCCCGAAGTACGCGGCGAGGTCGGTGGCCCGCTGCCGTCCCGCGTCCTCCAGCCGTACGAGCAGCCCGTACGCGGCCGGCTCCAGCTCGGGGTGCAGCTCGCGGGCCATTTCGCCGGAGGATGCGCGGGCCCGCCGAAGGAAGACGGACAGCTCCCGCTCCAGTGCGAGGAACTCCTGGTCTTCACTCCCGTGCACGTACCGCTCCCATCCGTGGCGTCCCGGGTCCCGTGTCCCGGATCCCGTGTCCCACGTCCCGTGTTCCGTGGTGTGTGGGGGCACCAGTATTTCCCAGCGCGACGGCCCGGACCCGCAGCGGGCGGGTCCGGGCCGTCGCGTGCCCCCCGTTCAGGGGGAATCGGGCCGGGCGCCGGTCACGCGGCCGCGTCCAGGGCGAGCTCCGCCCGCTCCAGCGCGAGCTCCAGCACCTGCCGTACGTCGGTCACCGGGTGCACCTCCAGCCGCTCCAGCACCTCGGCCGGGACGTCGTCCAGGTCGGCCTCGTTCCGCTTGGGGATGATCACCGTGGTGATCCCGGCCCGGTGCGCGGCGAGCAGCTTCTGCTTGACGCCGCCGATCGGCAGCACCCGCCCGGTGAGGGAGACCTCGCCGGTCATCGCCACGTCCGTGCGGACCTGCCGGCCGGAGAGCAGCGAGGCCAGTGCGGTCGTCATGGTGATGCCGGCGCTGGGGCCGTCCTTGGGCACCGCGCCCGCCGGGAAGTGGATGTGCACCCCGCGGTCCTTCAGTCCGGTGACCGGCAGTTCCAGTTCGGCGCCGTGCGAGCGCAGGAAGCTCAGTGCGATCTGTGCGGACTCCTTCATCACGTCACCCAGCTGGCCGGTCAGGGTCAGCCCGGCCGCGCCGGTCTCCGGGTCCGCGAGGGACGCCTCCACGAACAGCACGTCGCCGCCGGCGCCGGTGACGGCGAGGCCGGTGGCCACGCCGGGCACGGCGGTCCGCCGCTCGGCCGGGTCCTGCGCGGACTCCGGGACGTGGTGCGGGCGTCCGAGCAGCGCGCGCAGGTGCTGCTCACCGATGGCGAAGGGCAGTTCGCGCTCCCCCAGCTCGTGCTGGGAGGCCACCTTGCGCAGCAGCCGCGCGACGGCCCGCTCCAGGTTCCGGACGCCGGCCTCCCGGGTGTACTCGCCGGCGAGCTTGCGCAGCGCGTCTTCCTCCAGGGTGACCTCGTCGGTGCCGAGGCCGGCCCGCTCCAGCTGCCTGGGCAGGAGGTGGTCCCGGGCGATGACGACCTTCTCGTCCTCGGTGTAGCCGTCCAGCCGGACCAGGTCCATGCGGTCGGCCAGGGCCTCGGGGATGGCCTCCAGCACGTTGGCGGTGGCCAGGAAGACCACGTCGCTGAGGTCGAGTTCCACTTCCAGGTAGTGGTCCCGGAAGGTGTGGTTCTGGGCCGGGTCGAGGACTTCCAGGAGGGCGGCGGCGGGGTCGCCCCGGAAGTCCGAGCCGACCTTGTCGATCTCGTCGAGCAGCACGACCGGGTTCATGGACCCGGCCTCCTTGATCGCCCGGACGATCCGGCCGGGCAGCGCGCCGACGTAGGTGCGGCGGTGGCCGCGGATCTCCGCCTCGTCGCGGACGCCGCCGAGCGCGACGCGGACGAACTTCCTTCCCATGGCGTGCGCGACGCTCTCGCCGAGGCTGGTCTTGCCGACGCCGGGCGGGCCGACGAGGGCGAGGACGGCACCGCCGCGGCGGCCCCCCACGACGCCGAGGCCGCGGTCGCCGCGCCGCTTGCGGACGGCGAGGTACTCGGTGATGCGGTCCTTGACGTCGTCCAGCCCGTAGTGCTCGGCGTCGAGTACGGCGCGTGCCCCGCGGATGTCGTACGCGTCCTCGGTGCGCTCGTTCCAGGGCAGTTCCAGCACGGTGTCCAGCCAGGTGCGGATCCAGGAGCCCTCGGGGCTCTGGTCGCTGGACCGCTCCAGCTTGTCGACCTCCTTGAGGGCGGCCTCGCGGACCTTCTCGGGAAGGTCGGCGGCCTCGACGCGGCCGCGGTAGTCGTCGGCCCCCTCGCCCTCCTTCTCCCCGCCCAGCTCGCGCAGCTCCTTGCGCACGGCCTCCAGCTGGCGGCGCAGCAGGAACTCGCGCTGCTGCTTGTCGACGCCCTCCTGGACGTCCTTGGCGATGGATTCGGCGACGTCCTGCTCGGCGAGGTGGTCGCCGAGCCACTTGACGGCCAGCCTGAGGCGGGCGACCGGGTCGGCGGTCTCCAGCAGTTCCACCTTCTGCGCGACGGTCAGGAACGGGGAGTACCCGGAGTTGTCGGCGAGGGCGCCCACGCCCTCGATGCCCTGCACCCGGTCCACGACCTGCCAGGCGCCGCGCTTCTTCAGCCAGCTGGTGGCGAGCGCCTTGTACTCCTTGACGAGTTCGGTCACCGCGCCGGGCAGCGGGTCGGGCACCCGCTCCTCCACGGTCTCGCCCTCGACCCACAGCGCGGCGCCGGGGCCGGTGGTGCCGGCGCCGATCCGCACCCGGCCGAGGCCGCGGATCAGCGCCCCGGGATCGCCGTCGGAGAGCCTGCCGACCTGCTCGACGGTGCCCAGCACACCGGTGCCGGCGTACTTCCCGTCGACCCGCGGGACGAGCAGGACCCGGGGCTTCCCGCTCCCGACGGCGGCCTGCGCGGCCTCCACGGCCCCGCGCACCTCGGCGTCGGTCAGGTCCAGCGGAACCACCATCCCGGGCAGCACGACCTCGTCGTCGAGCGGCAGTACGGGCAGGGTGAGCGTTACGGACGTCGAAGCCATGATCTTCCCTCCGGCAGTGAAGTTGAGCTACACCGACTCAATGCATCTACGCCGAGGAGTGTTCCCCAACCTCCGTTCGCCGGGGGCGAACAGGCCTCGCTGTCCGAGGCCGCTGGTAGCGTCCCCACCCACAGCGAACGATCTTGAGGGGGCGGCAGCGGTGCACGAGGTGAAGGGTCACGAGGTCGACGGGCAGCGGATGGCGGACGCGCTCGCCGGCATCACCATGCGGGCTTCCGACCGGTGGTACGACGTGCGGTACGGCGGCGCGTACCCGGAGGGCATCCACCTGATGCGGGACGAGCTCCTCGACCACGTCGCCGCCCGCGCCGCGACGGAGCCCGGGCTCGACGGGACCGCGCGGGCGGCACTGGTGACCGCGGCGGAGTGCTCCCTGGGGCTGCTCGGTGTCGGTTGCTTCCCCGACGGGGACCAGGAGCTCTTCTTCCCGGTCGTCGACGAGACCATCACCACGATGGACATGTCCTTCGGCGACCTCGTGCGGGACGCGCCCACCGCCGCGACCTGGCTGGACGCGTTCCGGCTGTGCCTGGTCAGCGGCCTGGTGTGGGAATGGATGCGGGTCATCGGCCTGCTGCTGCGGGAGGACTACGCGCCCGCGGTCCGCGACGGGGTGCCGTACTCCCGCTTCGACTCGGTGTCGGATCCGGCCGACCTCGCCGCGATGGACGCCCTGTGCGGGTACCTGACCCCGGCGAGCGGGCACCTGCCCGGCAGCTGGCCCACCGTCACCCTGCGCAAGCCGGACTCCGGCGAGCGCGCCGAGTCGGCCCGGAAACTGGACGCGGCCGGCCCGCTGACACCGGACCACCGCCTGCTCCGCGTCCTCCTCGACGACGACCGGGCAGCGTTCGAGGACGCCCTCGCGGCCCGGCTCGCCGAGCACCGGGAGGCCCTGGGAGCCGAACCCGCCCCCAGGACCCTGCTGCCGCTGGGCGCCCTCGCCGCCGCCGCCCTCGCGGTCCAGGTCCACGGCTGGGAACCGGCCGTCCGGTCCGACTACCTGCCCGCGGCCCTGCTGGGTTCCCCGGATGCACTGCGGCGGGGAACGCCGACGGCGGAGTGAACGGCCGCGGTCGGGCGCGGCGTCAGCTGCTCGGCGGGATGTAGTTCGTCAGGAAGCAGCCTTCGACGAGGCCCGGCTTGTTCTCGAAACCGCTCGGGATCTCGAAGTCCTTCTCGCAGGACAGGATCTTCAGGCCGGCCCGCAGCAGCTGCTCACCCGCGTCGTCGCCGACCGGCACGACCGCGAAGTCGTGCCCGACCAGGAACTTCTCCTTGTGCTCGCGGGCGGCGGTCTGGAACTTCTTCATGTCCGGGACCGACAGCAGGGCGATCGGGTGGTTCGAGGCGTCCTGGCAGACCGCGCGCTCCTTGATGGCCCAGGACGGATCCGGGGCCTCTTCCTCTCCCCAGGCGGTCCCGTCGCCACTGCCGCTGTCGGACTTGTCGTACGCCGGGCCGTCGGTCAGGTCCCGGCACTCACCGTGCTCCTTGATGAACGCCTGGATGGACGCGACGTTCTTGGCCTTGGGCAGACCGCTGTCGTCGCCGTCGCCGCCGCCGCACGCTGCCGTGGAGCCGAGCGCGATCACGGCCGCGCCGATGGCCAGGGTCTTGCGCATGTTCATGTTCCGTCCCCCGTAAGGATGTTCCAAAAGCTCGATCATCCTCACACGGGCCTGACGCCCCACCGCCGTCCGCTCAGTCGGTGGTGGTGACGGGGAGGCCGGACCCGTCACGGCCCCAGTCGCTCCAGGAGCCGTCGTACACCGTGAACTCGCGGCGGCCGGCCAGGTCGGCCGCGAGGGCCAGGACGCAGGCGGTGACGCCCGAGCCACAGCTGAAGAACAGCCGGCCGGAGGCGGGGGCCACGCCGGAGAGGGCGTCGCGGAGCTCCGGGACCGGGAGCATCCGGCCGTCCGGGCCCTGGAGCTCGGTGAAGGGGAGGTTGCGGGCGCCCGGCATGTGGCCGCCCCGGAGCCCCGGGCGGGGTTCCGGGGCGGTGCCGTCGAAGCGGCCGCGGCTGCGGGCGTCGAGGACCGTGGCCGCGGGGTCGGCGAGCGCGGCGAGGACCTCGGCACTGCCGGCGAGCAGGCCGGGGCGCGGCCGGGCGGTGAAGGTGCCGGGCGGGCCGTCGTACGAGGCGGGCCGCGGCTCGACCGGCAGGCCGGCGGCCTCCCAGGCGGGCAGGCCGCCGTCGAGGACGGCCGCGCGGTCGAAGCCCATCGCGCGCAGCATCCACCAGGCGCGGGCGCTGGAGTAGACGCCGGCGGCGTCGTAGGCGACCACCGTGCTGCCGTCGTCCACGCCGAGGGCGCGCAGGGCCCCGGTGAAGGCGGCCGGGTCCGGCATGGTGTGCGGGACGGGCGAGGAGTGGTCGGAGAGCGCGCCGTCGAGGTCGAAGGGCCGGGCGCCGGGTATCCGGCGCCCGGTGCCCCGGTGCGCGCCGACGGAGGCGTCGAGGACGACGAGGCCCGGATCGCCCAGCAGGGCGGCGAGCCGGTCGGCGGAGACGAGCGGTCCTTCGGGGAACGCGGGCGCGTCGCCGAGCGGGCCGGGGGCGGGGTGGGGGGTCATCGACGGCTCCGGTGCTGGTGGGGGCGGGCTGATCGGGGCGGGCTGATCGGTTCGGCGGTGCCGCCCCATCCTCCACGGCCCCGGGCCGTCGGCCAACGCGCGGGGCTTCAGCCGCACTTCGCCACGGGACAGAGTTCGACCCCCGTCACACCGGGCACCCCGTCGAGGTGCTCCGCGAGCTCGTCGACCTGCGCCTGCGGCATGTCCTGGGGAAAGCCGACTTCGAGGTAGGCCCGGCCGTCGATGACCAGGCCGGTCACCGAGGTCGCGCCGTGCGGCGCGAGCGCGTCCTGTGCGGGCCGGGGATCGCCGGCCAGGGCACGCCCGCCGGCGTCCAGCCCGGCCCGGAAGGTGTGCGGGCCGGAGGGCTCCGGAGTCGCCCGCCAGTCCCCGATCCAGGCACCGGTCTGCACCACCCAGCCCGCCACGATCAGGGCTCCGAGGCCGGCCAGCGCGGCCGAGGTGCGGCGGCGCTCACGCGGGTCGGCGTAGGCGGCGAGCAGCAGGAGGACACCCGCCGGGGCGGCCAGCGCGGCCACGATCGCAGCGGCCATGCCCCCGCCGAGGAAGAGGAGGAGGAAGGGCACCACCAGGAGCAGGCCCGCCATCCCCAGGCAGGCCGCCCTGAAGCCGGCGCGGTGACGCACGAGGCAGAGCGGTAGGGCGACGGGCGGGAGGAGCAGCGCCGCGAGGCCGGGCTGGGAGCAGACCGGGGGGACCGTCACCGCCACCGCTCCGAGGACGAGCAGCCACTGCCTGCGGTGGCCGCCCGTTCTGCCGCCGGTTCTGCCGCCCGCGGCGGAAGCGTCCGCCACCGTCTCCATCGGCATCTCCATCGCCGTCCCCCTCCCCCTCGCTTGAACGCGTTCATTTAAACATGTTCAAAATGAATCTCGCGGGTCGGGTGTCTCAACCGCACTGCCCCGGGCGGGCGTAGAGGGCCACGCGGGCGCCGCGGACCTCGCGGATCGAGCACAGGTCGAAGTACGCGACCAGCATCTGGCGTTTCACCGCCTCCCGCGGGTAGGGGTCTCGGGGTTCGTCCGCCGGGTCCAGCAGGGCCACGACCCGGGGCGTCCCGGCCAGCCGGCTGCGGATCTCCGCCGAGGGCAGTTCCGTGCCCCACAGGCTCCGCGTGGCCGTGGGGGTCCCGGCCAGGGCGAGGTCGTCCAGCCCGGCGTAGACGTCCGGGGAGGACAGCAGCCATTCCCGGCGACGGGACGGCATGAAGAGGACGGCGTCACCGGGGCGGGCCGTGGCCCGGACCGCCGCGGCGACGGCGAGGGCGTCGTCCTTGCGGCTGTCGGGCGTGCGCAGCCACAGGCTCCACGGGAGGAAGGCGGCGGCGAGGGTCGCCGTGATCGGGACCCAGGCGCGCGGCCGCAGCCGCGTCAGGGCGGTGCCCGCGAGGAGGGCGAGCCCGGCGAGGGAGTAGAGGACGTACCGGTCGACGTACCAGGGGTCGACGAGGGAGACGGCCATCAGGAGCCCGGCGGGCAGCAGGGCGAGCGGGAGCGCCACCCGCACCAGCGCCCTCCCGTCGGCCGGGGGTGCGGACGGGAGGTCCGCGCCACCCGTCGGGGTGTCCCGCGCGAGCAGGAACCGTGCGGACAGCAGTGCCGCCGCCGCGACCACCGCGTACGCCGCCCAGTCCGCGACGCCCGGCCGGCCCAGCCAGCCGAGTTGCCGCCCGGCCTGGCCGGCGCTCAGCACCGCCAGCGGCAGCAGCAGGCCGCAGACCGCGCCGGCGCTCCACCGCCAGCCGCGCGCACGCCACCCGGCGGGGGCGTGCGCGAGCAGGGCGAGGACCGCGAACTCGTGCAGCCAGCAGGCGAGTACGAGCAGCACCGTGTACGCGGTCCAGCGGGCGCGCAGCAGCGCGTACGTCGACCAGACCACGGCCGCGGCCACGAGCGCGTACGAGCGACCCTCCTGCGCGTAGGTCTGGACCGGCGGCAGCACCGCGTAGAGCAGTCCGGCGGACAGGGCCGCGCGGTCGCCGGCCAGGCGGCGGCCGACGGCGGCGACGCCGGCCGCGGCGAGGGCGGTGGCGAGGACGGAGGGGAGGCGGAGCGTCCACAGGCCGCCGTCCCAGAGGGAGAAGAGGCCGTGCAGGAGGAGGTAGTAGAGGCCGTGCACGGCGTCGACCCGGTCGAGCAGTCCCCACAGGTCGGCGAGCGGACGGTGGGCCACCTGCCAGGTGACCGATTCGTCGCGCCACATGCTGCGGCCCCGCTCCAGGCCCCACAGGCCGAGGGCCAGGGCGGCGGCCGCGGGCAGGAGGAGGAGCAGGGGCACGGGCAAGGACAGAGCCCGGTCCGGGGGCGGGGCCTGCGCCGAGGCCGGGGCCTGGGCCTGGGCCGGAGCCTGAGCCGAGGCCTGGGCCTGGGCCGGTCGCTGGGTCCGGACGCGCAACCGTGGTTCGCGGCTGATGGTCGGCCTCCGGGTGTGGTCCGTGGATTCCTGCGTGCCGTGCGCTTCCTCGCAGGGCCGGCGGATCCCATACTCGTCCCGTCGGCGCCGGTCCCGCCGACTGTGACCTTACGGGGGTGCGGCGTGGGCGGATTCCTCCGGTCGGCCCGTTCCGGCGCTCGCGCCGGAACGGCGGCCCGTGTGCTCGCGCCGGCGCTGGTGCTGGTCGCGGTGCTGGTCGCGGTGCTGGGCGGGTGCACGACGCCCGCATCGGACACCACTCCCCCGGCGGCCACCCCGACCGCGACCGCGAGCACCGCCGGCACCACCCCCGCCACCCCCGCCGCCCCCGCCACCGAGCGTCTGGTCAACATCACGCGCACCGGCGGCCTCGCCGGAGTGAACGAGAGCGTGCTGGTCAAGGCCGACGGCTCATACGTACAGCTGAAGTCGGGCGCGACGGCGGGCACGGGCCGGATGGCCCCGGACCGGCTGGCCGAACTGCGGGCCGCGGTGGCGGCCGCCGGCTTCCCCGGACTGGAGCGGATCCAGCCGGGCGGGAAGGACCCCGGGCCGGACGGGTTCCGCTACACCCTCGTCGCCGGGGGGCGCGAGGTGGTCACGGGCGGGCCGGACGTGCCCCCGGCCCTGATGCGCGTGATCGAGCTGGCGCCCCTGCCCTGACCCCGCTCTTCCCCACCCTTCCCCCCACTCTTCGGTGATCCTGCGTGATCGCTGGAACACGGTGCGGCACAGGCTCGTTGGAGATCACATGACCGAGATCGAGACAGAGTTCAGGGCGCGGTTAGGGACAGGATCCGGAACGGAGTTCGGGGCAGGGTCCGGGACGGGATCCGGGACGGAGTTCGAGGCGGAGTTCGAGGCGGGGTCCGGGACCGTCACGCTCGACCGCCGCACCGGCCCGTACGGCGAGGTCGCGCTCCGCCGCACGGGGGCGACGTACGAGATCATCGCCAACGGCTGCTTCCTGATGGACACCTCCGACGGCCGCTCCGAGCGGCTGCTCGTCGACGCCGCGTACGCGGCCCTCGGCCTGCCGACCTCGCCCCTCCCGCCACCCGCCGCCCCTTCCGTGCTGATCGGCGGACTGGGCGTGGGATTTTCGCTCGCGCACGCCGCCGCGCAGGAGCGGTGGGGACGGATCGCCGTCGCAGAGCGTGAGCAGGCAGTGATCGACTGGCACCGGACGGGGCCGCTCTCCGGCATCTCCGGAGCGGCACTCGCCGACCCCCGGGTAACGATCCTGCACACGGACCTGACGGAGCACCTGACATCGTCCTCCGACCGTTACGACGCCCTCTGCCTGGACATCGACAACGGCCCCGACTGGACCGTCACCGAGGACAACCGGAGCCTGTATTCCGCTTCAGGACTCGCCTCCTGCCGGGCCCGGCTGAACCCCGGCGGTGTCCTCGCCGTATGGTCCGCACAACCCTCCGCCGCCTTCGAGGAAGCATTGCGGAATGCCGGATTCAGCTCGGTACGGACCGAAGAGGTCCCGGTTGCCCGAGGTGTCCCGGACGTGATCCATCTCGGCCGGAATCCGGCCTAGACCCCACATAGCCGCAGGCTGGAGGCTCCTCTACGCTGCACCCCATTACCTGACTACCGGGGCGGGACGATGGATCAGACACACACCACCCACAACGGCGGCGCGGCGACCCCCGGCGCCCAGCGGCGGGTCCTCGTCGTCGAGGACGACCAGACGATCGCCGAGGCCATCGCGGCCCGGCTGCGCGCCGAGGGCTTCCAGGTGCAGACGGCCGGCGACGGCCCGGCCGCCGTCGCGGCCGCCGAGAGCTGGCAGCCCGAGCTGCTGGTGCTCGACGTGATGCTGCCGGGATTCGACGGGCTGGAGGTCTGCCGCAGGGTGCAGGCCCAGCGGCCCGTCCCGGTGCTCATGCTCACCGCCCGCGACGACGAGACCGACATGCTGGTCGGTCTGGGGGTCGGCGCGGACGACTACATGACCAAGCCGTTTTCCATGCGCGAACTGGCCGCACGGGTGCACGTGCTGCTGCGCCGGGTGGAACGGGCCGCGCAGGCGGCCACCACCCCGCGCGGCTCCACCCTCCGCCTGGGCGACCTGGAGATCGACCACGCGCAGCGCCGGGTCCGGGTGCAGGCCGAGGACGTGCACCTGACCCCGACCGAGTTCGACCTGCTGGTCTGCCTCGCCGGAACCCCGAGAGCGGTGCTCTCCCGCGAGCAGCTGCTGGCCGAGGTGTGGGACTGGGCCGACGCGTCCGGCACCCGTACGGTCGACAGCCACATCAAGGCGCTGCGCCGGAAGATCGGTGCCGAGCGGATCCGTACCGTGCACGGTGTGGGGTACGCGCTGGAGACCCCGGCGGGGCCGTGACCTCCCGGGACCGCGCCGCCTCACCCGCGGCCTCGCGAGCCGCGTCGCGCGCCGCCTCCCGGGCGAGGGCCCGGGCCGCCCGGATGGCCCGTCCCGGGCCGGGGCTGCGGCCGTTCTCGCCGTTCTCGATCAAGACCAAGCTCGGCATGCTGGTCGTCGTCTCCGTGTTCATCACCACCGGCCTGCTGATGGTGGCGCTGCGCACCAAGACCGAGGTCAGGTTCATCACGGTCTTCTCGGTGATCGCCTCGATGCTGATCACCCAGTTCGTGGCGCACGGCCTGACCGCGCCGCTGGACAACATGACCACCGTCGCCCGAGCGATATCCCAGGGCGATTTCACCCGGCGGGTCCGCGGCGCCGACCGCCGCGACGAGCTGGGCGACCTGGCCGCCACCATCAACGTGATGGCGGACGACCTGGAGGCGGTGGACCGGCACCGCAAGGAACTGGTCGCCAACGTGTCCCACGAGCTCCGCACCCCGATCGCCGCGCTGCGCGCGGTGCTGGAGAACGTGGTCGACGGGGTCTCGGCCGCCGACCCCGAGACCATGCGGACCGCGCTGAAGCAGACCGAGCGGCTGGGCCGGCTGGTGGAGACCCTGCTGGACCTGTCCCGGGTGGACAACGGTGTGGTGCCGCTCAAGGCCCGCCGCTTCGAGGTGTGGCCGTACCTGTCGGGAGTGCTCAAGGAGGCCGGGCTGGCCGCCGGGCAGCGGGCCATGCTGGCCTCCGGCTCCGGCCGGCACACCCGCAAGGACGTCCACCTGCACCTGGACGTGTACCCGCCGGACCTGACCGCCGTCGCGGACGCGGAACGGCTCCACCAGGTGGTGGCCAATCTGATCGACAACGCGGTCAAGCACAGCCCGCAGCACGGCCGGGTCACCGTCCGCGCCCGCGGCGGCGACGCCTCCGGCAGCCTCACCCTGGAAGTGATCGACGAGGGTCCGGGCATCCCGGAGGGGCAGCGGCACCGGGTCTTCGAGCGGTTCAACCGGGGCAGCGCCGGCCTGCCCGGCAGCGGCGACGGAGGCACCGGGCTCGGCCTGGCGATCGCCCGGTGGGCGGTGGAGCTGCACGGCGGTCACATCGGGGTGGCCGAATCCTCGCGGGGCTGCCGGTTCCTGGTCACGCTTCCGGGGAGTCCGAAACCCTCCGGTTGACGTAGGGTTCGAGGTGGGACAGAGATGATCTCGGCCACATGTGCCGGGGATGCGTCAGGGGTGCGAAGCCAGGGGGTCGCAACCTGGCTGTCGCCTACCCGAACCACGCTTGTTTCCCGCCATTCCGGCCCTCGAAACCCGCCGTTCGATGTGACCTGCGCGACGTAAGTCTCGCCCGGCCTGCATCTGACCGCCCGGGAGGCGTAGCCTTTATTCCCGCTGTCCATACCTTGTGAAGCGGAAGAGGGCGGTTGCCGCCGTGTCGCCACAGTCCCCCAGTAACCCGACCACCACGACCGAAGCAGCAGAAGGCGGGAAGACCCCTGCCTCGGGCTTCGGAGCCAACGAGTGGCTCGTCGACGAGATCTATCAGCAGTACCTCCAGGACCCGAACTCGGTCGACCGGGCCTGGTGGGACTTCTTCGCCGACTACAAGCCGGGTGGCGCTGCCTCTCCGGTGAAGGCGGAGCGTTCCACGACGACGGACGGCGCCTCCGCACAGGCCGCCACCACCGTCACCGCGACCGCACCCGCGACCCCGGCCGTTCCGGCCGCCGCCGCTCCCGCCCCGGCCGCACGGGCCGCCGACGCAGCCGCCACGGGGGCGGCCGGCGCCGCGCAGCCCGCCGCACCCGTGTCAGCTCCTGCCCCTGCTCCTGCCACCCCCTCTGGTGCCCCTGCTGTGACTGTCACCTCCCAGACCCCGGCCGCCGCACCGGCCCCGGTCGCTCAGGTCCCCGCCCCTGCTGCCGCCGCTCCCAAGGCCGCGCCCGCCACCGAGGCCCCTTCGGGCCCCGAGCTGGTGACGCTCCGCGGCCCGGCCGCCGCCGTGGCGAAGAACATGAACGCCTCCCTCGACGTGCCGACGGCCACCTCGGTCCGCGCCGTCCCGGTGAAGCTGCTGTTCGACAACCGAATCGTCATCAACAACCACCTCAAGCGAGCCCGGGGCGGGAAGATCTCCTTCACCCACCTCATCGGCTACGCGATGGTGCAGGCCATCAAGGCCATGCCGTCGATGAATTACTCCTTCGCGGAGAAGGACGGCAAGCCCACCCTGGTCAAGCCCGACCACGTCAACTTCGGTCTGGCCATCGACCTGGTGAAGCCGAACGGCGACCGCCAGCTCGTCGTCGCCGGCATCAAGAAGGCCGAGACCCTCAACTTCTTCGAGTTCTGGCAGGCGTACGAGGACATCGTCCGCCGCGCCCGCGTCGGCAAGCTGACGATGGACGACTTCACCGGCGTCACCGTCTCGCTGACCAACCCCGGCGGCCTGGGCACCGTCCACTCCGTGCCCCGCCTGATGCCCGGTCAGTCCGTCATCATGGGCGTCGGCTCCATGGACTACCCGGCCGAGTTCCAGGGCACCTCCCAGGACACCCTGAACAAGCTGGGCATCTCCAAGGTCATGACCCTGACCTCGACCTACGACCACCGGGTCATCCAGGGCGCGGCCTCCGGCGAGTTCCTGCGCATCGTCGCCAACCTCCTGCTCGGCGAGAACGGCTTCTACGACGACGTCTTCGAGGCGCTGCGGATCCCGTACGAGCCGGTCCGCTGGAACCGCGACATCGACGCCTCGCACGACGACGACGTCACCAAGGCCGCCCGCGTCTTCGAGCTGATCCACTCCTACCGGGTCCGCGGCCACGTCATGGCCGACACCGACCCGCTGGAGTACAAGCAGCGCAAGCACCCCGACCTGGACATCACCGAGCACGGCCTCACCCTGTGGGACCTGGAGCGCGAGTTCGCGGTCGGCGGCTTCGCCGGCAAGTCGATGATGAAGCTCCGCGACATCCTCGGCGTGCTGCGCGACTCGTACTGCCGCACCACCGGCGTCGAGTTCATGCACATCCAGGACCCCAAGCAGCGCCGCTGGATCCAGGACCGCATCGAGCGCGCGCACTCCAAGCCGGAGCGCGAGGAGCAGCTGCGCATCCTGCGCCGCCTGAACGCGGCCGAGGCCTTCGAGACCTTCCTGCAGACGAAGTACGTCGGCCAGAAGCGCTTCTCCCTGGAGGGCGGCGAGTCGGTCATCCCGCTGCTCGACGCGGTCATCGACTCCGCGGCCGAGGCCCGCCTCGAAGAGGTCGTCATCGGCATGGCCCACCGCGGCCGCCTGAACGTCCTGGCGAACATCGTCGGCAAGTCCTACGCGCAGATCTTCCGCGAGTTCGAGGGCAACCTCGACCCGAAGTCGATGCACGGCTCCGGCGACGTGAAGTACCACCTGGGCGCCGAGGGCACCTTCACCGGCCTGGACGGCGAGCAGATCAAGGTCTCGCTGGTCGCCAACCCCTCCCACCTGGAAGCGGTCGACCCGGTCCTGGAGGGTGTCGCCCGCGCCAAGCAGGACGTCATCAACAAGGGCGGCACGGACTTCACCGTCCTCCCCCTCGCCCTCCACGGCGACGCGGCCTTCGCCGGCCAGGGCGTCGTCGCCGAGACGCTGAACATGTCGCAGCTGCGCGGCTACCGCACCGGCGGCACCGTGCACGTGGTCATCAACAACCAGGTCGGCTTCACCGCCGCCCCGGAGTCCTCGCGTTCCTCGATGTACGCGACCGACGTGGCCCGCATGATCGAGGCGCCGATCTTCCACGTGAACGGTGACGACCCGGAGGCCGTGGTCCGCGTCGCGCGGCTCGCCTTCGAGTTCCGCCAGGCGTTCAACAAGGACGTGGTCATCGACCTCATCTGCTACCGCCGCCGCGGTCACAACGAGTCGGACAACCCGGCGTTCACCCAGCCGCTGATGTACGACCTGATCGACAAGAAGCGCTCGGTGCGCAAGCTGTACACCGAGTCCCTCATCGGTCGCGGCGACATCACCCTGGAAGAGGCCGAGCAGGCCCTGCAGGACTTCCAGGGCCAGCTGGAGAAGGTCTTCGCGGAGGTCCGCGAGGCCGCCTCGCAGCCGATCGCGGGCGCCCCGGTGCCGGTCGCGCAGGCCGAGTTCCCGACCGCGGTTCCCACGGCCGTCTCCTTCGAGGTGGTCAAGCGGATCGCCGAGTCCCAGGTCAGCGTCCCCGAGGGCGTCACCGTCCACCCGCGCCTGCTGCCGCAGCTGCAGCGCCGCGCGGCGATGATCGACGACGGCACCATCGACTGGGGCATGGGCGAGACCCTGGCTTTTGGATCGCTGCTGATGGAGGGGACCCCGGTCCGGCTGTCCGGCCAGGACTCCCGCCGCGGCACCTTCGGCCAGCGGCACGCGGTGCTCATCGACCGGGAGACCGGCGAGGACTACACCCCGCTGCTGTACCTGTCCGAGGACCAGGCCCGGTTCAACGTCTACGACTCGCTGCTCTCCGAGTACGCGGCCATGGGCTTCGAGTACGGCTACTCGCTGGCCCGCCCGGACGCGCTGGTGCTCTGGGAGGCCCAGTTCGGTGACTTCGTCAACGGCGCGCAGACCGTCGTCGACGAGTTCATCTCCTCGGCCGAGCAGAAGTGGGGCCAGACCTCCGGCGTCACCCTGCTGCTGCCGCACGGCTACGAGGGCCAGGGCCCGGACCACAGCTCCGCCCGCCCCGAGCGGTTCCTGCAGCTGTGCGCGCAGAACAACATGACGGTGGCCATGCCGACCCTGCCGTCGAACTACTTCCACCTGCTGCGCTGGCAGGTCCACAACCCGCACCACAAGCCGCTGATCGTCTTCACCCCGAAGTCGATGCTGCGTCTGAAGGCGGCGGCGTCGAAGGCGGAGGAGTTCACCACCGGCTCGTTCCGTCCGGTGATCGGCGACAGCACGGTCGACCCGAACGCGGTCCGCAAGGTCGTCTTCTGCGCCGGCAAGGTCTACTACGACCTGGAGGCCGAGCGGCAGAAGCGCGGCATCACGGACACCGCGATCATCCGCATCGAGCGCCTGTACCCGCTGCCGGGTGCCGAGCTCCAGGCCGAGATCGCGAAGTTCCCGAACGCGGCGAAGTACATCTGGGCGCAGGAGGAGCCGGCGAACCAGGGTGCGTGGCCGTTCATCGCGCTGAACCTGATCGACCACCTGGACCTGGCGGTCGGCGCGGACGTCCCGGCGGGCGAGCGCCTGCGCCGGATCTCCCGCCCGCACGGCTCGTCCCCGGCGGTCGGTTCGGCCAAGCGCCACCAGGCCGAGCAGGCGCAGCTGGTCAACGAGGTCTTCGAGGCGTAACCGCCCCGGAAGCCACGGCGTACCGGAAGGCCCGGCCCCGCAGAGCGGGGGCCGGGCCTTCCGGCTGTGCGGACCCGGGCGGTCGGGTCAGAAGCGCGGGGTGCCGTTCGGGAACGGCACCGCCGGGGATCCGGACCCCGACGGGCTGGGGGCCACCCGGCGCGAGGCGTCGGCGGGCGGGTTCTTGCAGGTCAGGTCCTTGGCCGGGAGCCGGCCCGTGGACAGGTAGTCGTTCACCGGGGCGTTGACGCAGGAGCGCGGGTCGAAGAGGTACACGGCGTGTCCCTCGCCGCCGGCCGCGAGGACCATCCGGGAGCCCTTCAGGGCGCGGTGCATGCCCTGGCCGCTGACCAGCGGGGTCTGCGAGTCCCATTCGTTCTGCACGGTCAGCACGTTCGCCTGCTTGTTCATCGGGGTGGCCGCCTCGGCGGGCCGGTCCCAGAAGGCGCACGGTTTGATGTTGGAGGCCATGTCCCCGTACAGCGGGTACTTCTTCTTGTCCGCCGCCGCGTCCCGGGCGTACTGCTCGGTGTAGCGGGGCCAGGCGGCGGTGTCCCCGCAGACCACGGCCCAGAAGACCGCGCTGCCGTTGTCCGCCGGCGCCCCGGGCTCCGCGCCGCGGGCCGGGCCGGCGTACGCGTCGGCGAGGAGCGTGCCGGGCAGCAGCTTCCTCAGGTCGTCGGCCGTGGCCCGGTTCTTCGGCAGCGGCTTGCCCTCGGCCGCGGCCTTGAGCTGCTTGACGATGTCCGAGGCCTGCTGCGGGTAGAAGAAGATCGCCCGGCCGGCCCGGATGTCGTCGCCCTTGAGCTTGGTGCCGAAGAAGTCGATCGGCTTCTTGTCGGCCTGGGCCACCAGGCCCCAGAAGGTCTTCGACACCGCGTCCGGGGTGGTGCCGAGCCCGTACGCGCCGTTGCGCTCCGCCGCCCATCCCGTCCAGCGCTTGAAGGCGGGTTCGGCCTCGGTGGCCCACACCTGGATCATGCCGCGCCAGGCGCGCTGCGGGTCGACCGCGCTGTCCAGCACGAAGCGGTCGGTGCGCTGCGGGAACATCTGCGAGTAGACCGCGCCGAGGTAGGTGCCGTAGGAGTAGCCGACGAATGAGGTCTTCTTCTCGCCCAGGACGGCGCGGACGGTGTCCATGTCGCGGGCGGTGTTGCGGGTGGTGATGTGGCGGAGGACGTCGCCGGACTTCTCCCGGCACTTGTCGGCGACGGTGCGCGCCCAGGCGATGTCGGCGGCGTAGGTCCCGGGCCGGTAGGCGCGGTCGAAGTTCTCTTCGGCTGCGGTGAGACCGCAGGTGATGGGGTTACTCCTGCCGACGCCGCGCGGGTCGAAGCCGATGAGGTCGTACCGCTCGCGCACGTCCTTGGGCATGAGCTGGTTCATCATCAGCGGCATGTCGAGGCCGGAGCCGCCCGGGCCGCCCGGGTTGGACAGCAGGATGCCGTGCCGCTTGCCGGGGTCGGTGCTCTTGATCCGGGATATCGCGAGGTCGATCTTCCGGCCCTCGGGGCGCCGGTAGTCGAGCGGCACCTTCAGGGTCGCGCACTCGTACGCGGCCGGCTGGTCGGCCGCGCAGCGCTGCCAGTTCGGCTTCTGCTTCAGGTACGCGGCGTCCGCGCCCGCGGCAGTGGCCTGGGTCGCGGTGAGCAGGGGCACGGTGGTGGCCATGAGACCGGCGGCGGCGAGCAGCGGTGCGAGGGATTTCCTGCGCAACAGGACCGTCCTTGGGTTGGGCGAAGTCGCTTACCCGTTCACCCTGTTGCACGCGCGGGCGTGGCGAATCATCCCGAAGGCCGGGCCTTTGTGCGCCTTGCGTATGAGCCAGGTTCCGGACAAGTGGCCGAAACGCCGCGCATCCGCTCCCCCTCCGGTGCGGTCTACGGCTGGGGTTCGAAGTCCCAGTACGGGCGCACGCGCTGGCGGGCCGACACGGTGTGGACGTGCTGCGGGCCCAGGGTCCGGGCGAGGGACTTGAGGCCGGCGTCCTCGTGCTTGGCGGCCTCCTCCATCCGGCCCGTGGAGCGGAGGTCGGCGGCGAGGGCGATCTGCGCGGTGAGGGTCATGGGGTGGTCGGTGCCGAGGACGCGTTCCGCGGTCCGCAGGGTGTCCCGGCTGAGGTCCAGCGCGTCGGCGAAGCGGTCGGTGATGTTGCGGCAGCCGGCCGCGTTGACGGCGCAGCCCAGGGTCCAGGGGTGCCGGTCGCCGAGGGCGCCGCGCATGCCGACGAGGGCCTGTTCGCAGAGGCTGAGGGCGGCCTCGCGTTCGCCCTGGGCGCGCAGCACGAGGCCGAGGTTGCCGACGGTGCCGATGCTGTACGGGTGGGCGAGGCCGAGCTGGGTCTGGTAGCCGCGGACCACTTCCTCGGAGATCCGGCGGGCCTCCTCGATGTCGCCGTACTCGCGCAGGTAGGTGGCGTAGTCGGAGGCGACCATCAGGGTCCAGGGGAACTCCGCCCCGTGCACCCGGGTGGAGCGCTCCCAGACGCTGCGCAGCCGGGCGCCGGCGCCCGGGATGTCGCCGGAGCGGCGCAGGCACTGGCCGAGGTTGTGTTCGGCGCGGAGGGTCTGCGGGTGGTTGGTGCCCAGGACGGCGGCGTTGAGCTTGAGGCCCTGTTCCTGGCGGGCCAGGGCCTCCCGGTAGCGGCCCATCAGGCGCAGGCCCATCGCGCAGCCGATGCCGCTGGAGAGGGTCGCGATGTGCCGGACGCGGAGCACCCGCTCGCGGCGGCGCAGGGTGTCGAGGTCGGCCTCGTAGGACTCCTGGTAGCGGCCGAGCAGCCGGAGCACCACGGCGACGTTGTTCTCGGCGTTGAGGGTCATGGAGTCGTCCTCGCCGAGCAGTTCCCGGTAGGCGACGAAGCAGTGCTCCAGGAGTTCCCTGGCCTGTTCGAACTTGGCGGTGTTCAGCAGGACGGCGGCGTACGTGCTGATGGCGCGCAGGGTTTCCAGGTCGCGGTCGCCGCGCTCGGCGCGGAGCCGGTCGGCGATGGCCTTGCTGAGCACCTCGGCCCGGCGGAAGTGGCCGAGCATGCGCAGCGCGCCGCCGTAGTGGTAGCTGAGTTCCCTCACCTGGTCGTGCCGTTCGCCGAGCATGGCCCGCCAGGCGGTGTCGGTCTGCTCGGCCAGCCGCAGGCAGGTCCGGTACTCGCCGGCCAGGATCAGGTAGCGCAGGCAGCGCAGCAGGAAGTTCTGGATCCGCGGGTTGGAGCTGGTGAGGACCCCCGACGGCTCCAGGTGCGGGATGAGTTCGGCGTAGCGGGGCCAGAGCCGGGAGTCGGTGGGCCGGCCGGGGTCGGCGGCGGCCAGCACCTGGCGGACGGCGCGGGAGAGCGCGTCCGCCTCCTCCTCGCCGAGGTTCTCCCGGACGATGCCGTGCACCATCCGGTGCAGCTGGACGGTCTCGGTGCCGCCGCCGCCCTCCTCGACGGCCAGGTCGGAGTACTCCAGCCGGACCACGGAGAACTGCACCAGCTTGTTGAGGGCGGCGTTCCACCGGACCTGGTCGTTGATCAGCCCGGCCAGCTGTTCGGGGACGTCGTCGAGGGGGAACTCGCGGAGCAGCCGCAGCGGCACCCGGCCGGGGGCGAAGAACACGAACAGCCGGAGCAGGGCGAGGGCGTCGGGGAAGTTCTCCCGGACGTTGTTGAGGAGTATCGCCAGCGCGGTGGGGAAGGGCAGCGGGTAGTCCTCGGAGACGGTGACCGCCTCCCGGGAGTCCAGGCGGCGCTGGAGCAGGTTCAGGTAGTCGCTGACGGTGAGCGGGGAGTCGGCGAGCCAGCCCGCGGTCTGGTCGAGGGCGAGGGGGTAGTCCTCCAGGGCCTCGGCGAGCTGGTCGGCCTCGCCGGCGGTGAGCCGCAGGGCGCGGCGGCGGATGAAGGTGATCGACTCGGGCCGGGCGTAGAGCGGCACTTGCACGAGGTGGGTGCGGCGGGAGGCCCACTCGTGGTTCCGGGAGGTGATGATCACGTCTCCGGCGCCGGCGGGCAGCAGGTCGGCCAGGTCGTCGGGGTTGTCGCAGCCGTCGAAGACCATCAGCCAGCGGCTGTAGGGGTTGCCGCGGCGCAGCGCTTCGAGCACGGCCCGGATCTGCTCGCCGTAGCTTCCGGCACCGCGCGGCAGGCCGAGCTCGGGGGCCAGGTCGGCGAGCCGCTCGCGGAGGGTGGGCCGGTCCTCGGCGGGCACCCACCACACCACGTCGTACTCGGAGGCGAACCGGTACGCGTACTCGGTGGCGATCTGCGTCTTGCCCACGCCGGACAGGCCGAGCAGGGTCACCACGGAGGCGCCGGGCGGGGCTTCGGCGAGGGCTTCCCGCAGGGCGCCGATGACGTCGTTGCGGCCGGTGAAGCGGGGGTTGCGGCGCGGCACCCGGCCCCACACCTCGGGCGGGTCGTTGGGGAAGCGGGGGCCCCGGCGGCCGCTCTCGGCGCCGACCCGGTCGGTGGGCAGCTCCAGCCGGCGCAGCACCCGGTACTCCGCCTCGTACGCGTCCAGGCCCCACAGGTCGGTCTTCTCCAGCGCGGCCACGGCGGTGGGCAGCGTGGCGTCGGTCAGGCAGACCGCGGCGAACCGGTCGGGGTGGGCCTCGGTCACCGCGCGGAGGGCGGCGTTCCACTCGTCCTCGGTGTGGGTGCCGGCGGAGAAGTAGCGCTCGCTGAGCACGAGGACGATCTTTCCGGCGGCCCGGGTGAGGTCGTCGAGGGCCTCGGCGATCCCGGGGTCGCGCTGCGGGTCCCAGCGCTGGAGGGTGACGCGGTGGCCGTGTTCCTCCAGCCGGTGGGCGATCCACACGGCCCAGGGGCGGTTGAACCCGGCGAAGCTGATGACGAAGCGCTGGGCCTGCACGGCGAGGGTCATTGGGGCCGCCTCCCTCGGGTCCGGGGTGTGGACGGGAACAGCAATGTAGCGCAGGTCACAGTCGCTCAACCTCGTGCGGAGGCGGCGAGTTCGGGGTGGGCCGCGCACCAGGCGCGGCGTTCCTGTTCGAGGGCGCGGCGGGCGGTGGCGTGCTGGTCGGCGGGCGGCGGAAGCTCGTCCATGGCCCGTTCGGCCTCGGCCATGCCCGCCACGAACTCCACCCCGGCCCGGGTGAGTTGGGTCTCGCGCCGGAGGACGGGGAGGACCGCGGCCACCTGGGCCCGGCAGCGGGCGTGGCAGGCCCAGGCGGCGCGGGCGCCGTAGAGGGCGGCGCGCTGCCAGTAGCAGGCCAGGGCCAGATGGGCGTACGCGCCGTGCAGGAGCCCTTCCAGCGGGCGCGGGTCGGTGCGCCAGGGGGCCCAGTGGCGGGCGGTCGCGTCGGCGGTGTGCAGCGGCAGGACGTCGGTGAGGGCACCGAGCTTGCCGTGCTGGGTCTCGTGCACCAGGGTCGCGGCGAGGGCCGGCGGGGCCTGGCCGCGGGCGAGGACGGAGCCGGCGGCGGCCGGGAGGGTGGCGCCGGCCGAGCGGGTGCCGCCGGCCAGCGGCACGACGGAGCGCAGCAGGGCGGCGATCTCGCGGGCCCGGGCGGTGTCGTAGCGCTCCAGCAGGGTGAGGGCGCCGGTCCACTGGGTGTCCCACCGCTTGTGCCCCTTGGGGGTGAGGCGGCGGGCGGGGCGTACGGGGCCGGGCCGGCCGGGGGCGGCCCGGTACGGGTCGAGGTCGTCGAGGGCGGTACGGCCGCCGGGCAGGGTGTGCAGCGGCAGTACGGCGGGGTGGTCGGGGTCCCAGGTGTCCTCGGAGAGGGGGACCGGGCCGAGCCGGTGCGGGCGCAGCAGGCCGAGGGTGGGCAGGGCGATGCGGCCCTGGACGGGGCGCAGGGTGAGCTCGAAGGGGATGCGGGCCCGCAGGGCGGCCGCGGCGGCGAGGGACCCGAGGTGGGCGAGGTCGGCGGGCGGGCCGGCGGGGGCGTGCAGCCGGCGCAGGGCCTCCTCCGCCCAGACCCCGGTGGAGGGGTAGAGCAGCACGTCTCGGACGGCTCCGGGGTCCTGCCGTTCGGCGGCTTCCAGCAGCTCCCAGTGCGCCCCGGCCTCCCCGCCCGGTGCGGCGTCGAGCACGGCCCGGAGCAGCACCAGCCGCTTGGACCAGCGCACGTCCCGGACCAGTGCGGTGCCCTCCGGGGAGGGCTCGGTGGAGGCGAGGGCCCGCAGGGTGCGGGCGGACACCCGGAACCCGCCCGGCACGGCCCGCCCCGCGGGGCCTCCGGGGGCGGCGGCCCCGTCGGCGCCGGGGGCGGTGCCGGCGCCCGGAGCGCTGCCGACACCGCGGGCCGGGCCGGCTCCGGGTGCAGGGCCGGGCGGGCCCGGCACTCCGGGCGCCCGCTGCCCGGGCAGGGCAGGCCCGGACCGGATCCGGCCCCGCATGGTCTCGTCGGCCGTCATGAGGTCGCCTCCCGGTCGTGCCCGGCGGTGTTCCGCAGCTCCGCATCCGGCCGCGGTGCGAATGCCGATGCGCACCGGCCCGGCCCGGCAGTGGCCGCGGGATCCGGGACCGGCCCCGAAGCCCTGGCGCCGGGCCCGGCGGGGTGCGGGGCCGCGGGGTCGGGGACACGGACGCGGACGCCCGGGGGCGGGGCGGCCGGTCCGGGCGGAGCGCTCCGGCCGTGCGGGGCCGGCCCGGTGGGACGTCCGGCGGGGCCGGCCGTGGCAGCGCTGTGGAGGGCGCCGGCGATGTGGCGGATCAGGCGCTGGAGGTCCGCGCAGTAGACCGACGGCTGGCGGAAGCCGTGGCCCTCGCGGTAGCGGTGGGGGTAGTGGCCGCCGCCGCAGACCGCCACGAGTTCGCAGGAGCGGCAGCCGGCCGGGAGCGCGGCCCGGCCGAGCTGGCGGGCGGCCATCCCGGGGTGGTCGAGGAGGTCGTCGAAGCTGTCCCGGGCCAGGTGGAGTCCGGTCGCGGCGGCGTCCTCGTAGGCGGATTTGAGGGAGTCGGCCTGTTCCAGTGCGCCGTCCGTCTCGATCACGGCGGTGGCCGCCGGGGTCAGGCCCAGGGATTCGGTGGCGGCGGGCAGGCCCAGCAGCAGGGCGATGACCTCCTCGAACAGCCGGATGCCGGTGCGCCGGACCCCGTCGTGCCACCAGCGTTCGAAGACGGCGATCAGCCAGTCCGCGTACGGGGTGGTGCCGGGGGCGGAACCGGGCGGCGGGGTGCTCCAGTTGGCCAGCGGCAGCAGCAGCCCGATCGCGGGCGGGGCGAAGGCGAGCAGGGATTCGTACGTCTCCACCGGGTCCTGCTCGGGGTCGACCACGCAGAGCAGGCCGGCGTAGCTCTCGGGGCGGCGGGCCAGCAGCCGCAGGCCGCGGGCGGCGGCGGCGAATCCGGGCCGTCCGGCGTGGTCCACGCGGCGGGCGTTGTGCGCGGGCAGGCCGCCGTCGAGGCTGACGCCGACCCGGATGCCGGCGGCGGCCAGCGCGTCGAGGCGGCTCGGGGTCAGCAGGGTGGCGTTGGTCTGGACGCCGGCCGTCACCCGGGTCCGGGGCGAACGCCGGGCCAGTTCGGCGCGTATCTCTTCCACCGGCGCGGTGAGTTCCGGGACGGGGGCGAGGAGGGGTTCCCCACCGTGCAGGACCAGGTCCACCCGGGGCAGTTCGTGGGCGGTGGCGTGCTCGGCGATGCGGCGGGCGGCGAGCCGCACGGTGGCCGGGGCCATGGCGGGCGGGCGGTCCCGCCAGCTCTGGTCGGCCATCTCGTAGACGTAGCAGTACGTACAGGCGAGGTTGCAGCGGCTCCGGGTCTTGAGCACGAACTGCCGCACCGGGTGCGGGCGGTGCCCGGCGGCCCGCAGGGCCGGGACGTCCAGCCGCCGGTACGGCCAGGGTGCGTGGCGGCGGTGTGCGGGCAGCACGGAGGGCCGCGCGGTCGTGTGCCTCATCGGCTGCTCCTCTCTCGCCCGGCTGCCGCCGGGCCGTGCCCCCGCCCCCGGCTGCCTCCCCCTGCGCCGGCCCCGGCGGATTGCCCATCCCTGCCCTTCCCGCGCGCGCGGCTAACGGCGGAAAGTGGTCAACCGGTGGCCGCCGGACGACGGCGGGCGGGGCAAGGTCCGGTGGTCGGCCCGGCGCTCCGCCCGGTGCCCGCCCGGTCCGGTGGTCCCGCCCGGTCCGGTGGTCCCGCCCGGTCCGGTGGTCCCGGCCGGTCCGCTGGTCCCGGCCGGTCCGCTGGTCCCGGCCGGTCCGCCGGTCGGTCCGGTCATACGACTCCGGAGTCGAAGGCGTTGAGGATCTCCGCGGGGTGGGTGACGCGCTCCACCATGCTCTCGATCACCTCGGCGAGGACGGGGTGGTCGATGCCGCGGAGCGCGGCCAGGTCGAAGCCGGACAGGTCCGGCAGTTCGCCGGGGCACCGGCGGGCTGCCACGCCGTCTGCGGTGTACTGACTGTCGGTCACCATCCTGATCGGATCCCCCATGTGTGTCGTTCTGCAGTGCGGTCCAGTGCGCGGTCCAGTGCCCTTTCCCGCGGCCCGGGGCGGGGAAACGGGGGGTCTCACCGGCTCTCCAGTGCCCGGATCCGGGCGCGGACCGCCTCCCGGCGTGCCGCGTCACCCCCGTCCGTCTCGTCCGCCTCGTTCGTCTCGTCCGTCCCACCCGTACTGCGCGTCCCAGCCATCCTGTGCGTTCCGTCCGCCCTGTCGGTCCCACCCATCCCACCCATCCCGCGCGTCCCGTGCGTCCCGTCGGCGCTGTCCGAATCGGCGGTCCCGTTCGGCCCGTCCGACCCGTCCGCCCGGTCGCCCCGGCCGTCCCCGTCGGCGCGGTCCGCCCCGATCCGCTGCCACAGCTCCAGCGCCGCCCGGTACGCGTCCAGCGCGGCCCGGGGCCGGCCCAGCAGCTCCAGCACCTCCCCGCGCAACTCCTGCACCCGCGCCGCGAGCCGGGCCGCGGTGTCCCCGCGGTCGGCCCGGTCGGCCTCCAGGGCGGCCCTCCAGGCACGCCGGTAGGAGTCGGCGGCCAGGTCCAGCCGGTCCGCCGCCCGGGTGTGGGCGTGCAGCTCCCGCTGGACGTCCCCGTGCTCCCGCCAGGCCCGCGCCCGGTCCAGCGGCTCCGGACTGTTCCGCACGGCGAGTTCGAGCAGGTACTCCGCCTCGCGCAGGTCCACCGGATCGCCCTCGTAGCCGTGCCGCAGGCGCAGCCCGGTGGCCAGCCGCAGCAGTCTGCGCCCGACCCGGGGGTCGGACTGCGGCACCGCGGAACGGCTCTCCCTGAGCACCCGGACCGCCGCCGACACGAAGCGCCGCCCGTCGGCCGCCCGGGCCCGTTCCAGCAGCACGTCGCCCCACTCCGGCAGCAGGTCGCCGTACGCCTCCGCGTCGCGCGGGATCAGCCGCCGGGCCCGCCCGTACGCCTCGCCCGCCGCCTCCAGCGCCGCCGGATCGCCGTCCCGCGCGGACCGGGCCCGGTGCACCCGGGCCAGGCACACCAGCGCGGCGAGCCGCGCCTCGGGGTCCCCGGCCGCCTCGTCCAGCGCCGTCGCCAGCTGCCCGGCGGCCTCCTCCAGCCGGGCCGGCAGGTGACGCAGGGCTCCGGCGAGCGCCACGCGGGCCGCGGCGCGTTCCGGCCGCAGACCGGGACCCGTTCCCGGGCCGGCCTCCCGGCCTCCGCCCGGCGGCCCGTCCGCCGGACCGCCGGAGGGACCGCCCGCGGCACCGCCGCCGGGGCCCACGCCGTGTCCGCTGCCGGGTCCGCCTCCGGGTACGTCGCCGGGTCGGTCCTCCGGTCCGGTCGCGGGGTCCGCCGCCCGGCCCGGCCCGCCGCCCAGCCCGGCCAGGCCCGCGGCCAGCCAGGTCGCGGCCCGCCCGGCCCAGACCGTGCGCGGACCGGCCTCGGGCTCCCGGTCGGCCAGGGCCAGCAGCACCCGGCCCAGCGCCAGCGCCGGCCCGGGGCGGGCCGCGTCCGGGTCGGCGCCCGCGTGGAAGGCCAGCACCGCGTACGCCGTGTGCAGGTACGCCGGGTCCTCGCGCAGCCCGTGGAGGCGGACCAGGACCTCCGCCCTGCGCACCGCCGCGTCCGTCCGGAGCTCCCCGGCCGGGAGCAGCCGTTCCACCGCCTCGAACTCCGCGTCCGCGGCGGTCAGCAGCTCCGCCGCCTCCGGACCGGCCGCCACCCCGGCCCGCTCGCAGAGCACCCGGCCCAGGAGCACCCTGGCCCGGTCCCGCACCGGCGGCTCCGTCGCCGCCGCCGTACCCGTACCCGTCGTCGCCGCCATCCCCGCCGTCGCCGTCCCCGTCGCCGGGCCCGGTGTCTCCCGGCCACGGGTCTCCCGGCCGGGCGTCTCCGGGACGGGGAGTCCGGCCAGCCGCCGGGCCAGCCGCTCTGCCTCGGCCAGCAGTTCGGGGTCCCGCTGCACCGCCCACATCCGCAGCAGCGCGCCCGCGAGCTCGTACTCCGCCTCCTCCGCCGCACGCTCCGCGGCCGGTTCGGCCACCCGCCCGGCCCTCCGGTCGGCGGCCCGGTCCGTCCCGTGCCGCCGGGCGTCCTGCCCGGCCTCCTCCCCGGATCCGCCGCCCCGCCCCTCCGCGCGGTTCGCCGCCACCGCCCGGCGCAGCAGCGCCACCGCCTCGTGCAGGGCCCGCTGGCCGCCGTCCCGGTCGTGGGCGGCCAGCCGCGCCCGCGCGGCCCGTACGGCGGCCTCCCGGTCGGGTCCGGTCACCTCGGGCCGGGCCGGGGCCTCGGGCGGCGGCACCGGCAGGTAGCGGCGCACCACCTTGGCGGAGACCCGGGCGAACGCCTGCGGCAGCCGCGCCGGGGGCACCCGGCCGGCCGGGTCCGCCGCGGCCTCCGGGCCGTCGTCCTCCCGCTCCGCCTCCGCCACCCCGGTCAGCTGCGCCACCGCCAGCGCCGGGAAGTTCCGCACCCCGCGCCCGAAGTGCTGGATCACGTACTCGGAGCAGTGCTTGAGCACCAGCGCGGCCTCATCCCGCCCCAGTGGCCCCAGCAGCACCTCCTGCACCCCCGGCACGAACTCGTACCACTGGTCGGAGGTTCGTCGCAGCAGCCCGCCGAGCAGCACCTCCGCCAGGTCCGAGGGCTCCGAGTCCGGCAGCATCGTCCGCTGCACCAGCCGCATCACCGGCAGGGTCAGCGGGGTCGCCGACAGGTACACCGCCAGCTGAACGGCCCGCGGCGAGGCGGTGGAGCGGAACCGGCGCACCACCTCACGCGGCGGCCGGGCCGCCCGCGGCGGCGGCGCCGGCGCGCCGGGGTGTGCGGCCAGCACCCGGCCCACCTCGGCCGGCACCGGCCCGGATCCGAGCCCGGCGACCAGCCGCGCCCAGGCCCCCAGCGCCCGCGCGTTGGGCGGCAGCACGGGCACGGTCAGGCCTCCCCCGCGCTCCCGACCCCGCTCGGGCACGGGGGACCCCCATGCCGGGCGGCCGGGCGGCGCCGGACGGTCCGACCGGAAGCGCAGCCCGCCCGGAGCGCCCTCCTCCCGGGCCAGCGTGCCCCGTTCGGTGGGCAGCCAGGTGCGCCCCCACAGCCGCTGCGGCAACGGCTGCACGACCACCGCGGGGGTGCACTCGGCCCACCGGTGCAGCAGCCGCTGCGCCCGGCCGTCCCGCCACAGCGGCCCGGTGCAGTCGGAGACCACCATGGTGATGCCGCGCCCGGTGGGGTCGCGGAGCTGTTCGGCGGACCGCACCCCGGTGTCGGGGGACGGGCCGCGGCCCACCGCCGGGGTGCCGTCGGGCAGCCGGTGCAGGTAGTGGGTCTGCACGTCCCGGAAGGCGCCCAGCCGCTCGCACACCGCCCGCAGCTCGTCGAACATGTCCTGCCACACGGCCATCGACGGCGAGGCGTCCATCACCAGCCGGACGGTGGTCTCGCGCCGCGCCTCCGGCCGCAGCACCGGAATGACCTGGCCGAGCGCCCGCGCACTGGCGTCGGCGGTGGCCGGCTCGTCCAGCACCAGCCGGGCGGGCGGGGCGGGCGGCCGGTGCCGCTGGAGGGCGCGCAGGGCCCGCTGGATGTCCAGGATCCGGGGCAGCGCCGCCGCCGCGGGCACCCGTACCGGCACGGCCGCGGTGCCCGGAGGCAGCCCCGCCGGGCCGTCCGGCGGCTGCCCGGCGCGGCCGCCCGGCCCGCCGCCGGCGCCCGGGCGGCCGGGGGCGTAGAGGCTCAGCGGGTCGTCCTCCGGCGGCGCGGAGGGGCGTACGGGACCGGCCGGCGCGGCGTCCGGGTGGCGGTCCCGTGCCTCGGGGGTGCCCGGGGGCGGGGCCGGGCGGTCCTCCGTCGCGTCGGGCGAGGGGCCGGTGCCGGCCGCTCCTCCGGTGCGGGCGGCCAGCCACAGGGCGTCGGCGAGCTCCTCGGCGGTGGGGTCGAGCCCGCCGGACCGCAGTACGCCGACCAGCGCGCGCAGTTCGGGCCCCGGCGCGGGGGCTCCGCCCGGGGCGGGACCGGGACCCGGGCCGGGGCCGGCGCCGGGGAAGGCGCCGGGGCCGGGCTCAGGGGCACGGTCGGGGTCGGGGGTGGGGACGGGATCGGCGGCGGGGACGGAGCCGGGCTCGGGCCCGGGGTCGCGGTCGGGGGCGGTCACGGCCCGTCACCTCGGGCGGTCGAGGCGCTGGATGAGCAGGTCGGCCAGGTCCTCCCGGGTGGGCGGCGCCGCGTAGTGGGTGAGGTAGATGGCGTTGAGCAGCTGGTCGGCGGCGAGGAGCTCGGTGCGGGACCGGCTGAGGAACTCGTTGATGAGTTCCGCTCCGAGCCGGGCCGCCTCGTCCCCGAGGTGCGCGCGGACCATGGTGGCCAGCCGCTTCTCTCCGGGCTGGCCCAGTTTCAGCTGGATGCAGCGGCGCAGCAGGGCCGCGGGGAACTCCCGTTCCCCGTTGCTGGTGAGGATGATGAAGGGGAAGGCGCGGCAGCGCACCCGCCCGTCCCGCACGGTCACCCGGTCCCCGTCGTCGGTCAGCACCTCGACCTCGGGTTCCCGGTCGGCGACCCGTTCCAGCTCGGGGAGCGCGAACTCGCCCTCCTCCAGCACGTTCAGCAGGTCGTTGGGCAGGTCGATGTCGCTCTTGTCGAGCTCGTCGATGAGCAGCACGCGGGGCCGGGCGGCGGGCAGCAGTGCGGTGCCGAGCGGTCCGAGCCGGATGTACTTGCCGATGCCGGGGGCGGTCCCGCCGGAGCCTCCGGCGATCTGTACGTCCTGCAGCCGCGCGATGGCGTCGTAGCGGTAGAGGCCCTCCTGGAGCACGGTCCGGGAGACCACCGGCCAGCGGAGCACCCGGCCGAGCTTCAGCTCGTGGGCCACGGCGTGGGCGAGGGTGGACTTGCCGGTGCCGGGGTAGCCGGTGACCAGCAGCGGGCGGCGCAGGTAGAGCGCGGCGTTGATGGCCTCCAGTTCCTCCGGCTCGGGCCGGTGGAGTTCGGCGGCGTGCCGGTGGGCGCCGAGCCGGCGGGCGGCGGTGCTGTCGGGTTCGGCCGCGGCGGGCGGCGGGTCGGTGACCGGGCCGCCGTCGAAGTCCCGCCAGGGCGGCGGGTCGGGCAGGGCGCCGATGCCGTCGTGGGGCTCACCGACACCCCGGTAGATGAGCCACTCCTCGTTCACGATCGCTCCTTTTCCGGTGCCGGCACCGGTGGCACGGCGATGGGCTCGGATTCGTTCACGGCGGTCATGCGGTCACTGCGTTCATGCGGTCATGCGGTCATGCGGTCACGGCGGTCACAGGTCCCCCTGGAGGGGCTCCTCGGAGGGCAGCGGACGGTCCGGGTCCTCCCAGACCAGGGCCGTCCCGGCGGCCCAGTACGCGTCGGGGTCCCGGCCGTACGCCCGGCCGCGCAGCGACTGCAACCGCAGCGGCAGCGGGCCGGCCCCGCCGGCCTCGGCGAGCTCCTCGCGCACCCCCCGGTGGAAGGGGGCGCAGCCGGCGGCCGGGCCGGGTGGCGGCCGCCGGGTGACGGACACCCCGTACCCGGCGTCGCGCACCTCGTGCACGGCGCCGAGCCGGCAGTGCACCGGCACCACCTGGTCGGGGAGCGCGGCGAGGGCCTCGTACGGGAGCATCCGCGCGCGGCCCCCGGAGCAGTCGGCGCGCTCGTCCTGGAGCGGGCCGCCCAGGGCCCTGGACCAGCGGTCGGCGCGGCGGTGGAGCTGCTCCCCGGCGGGCTGCGGGGCGCCGGCCGGGTAGCGGAAGACCACGGGCCGCTGCACGCCCAGCGGCACCCCGCCGGTCACCGTCCATTCGTCGGCGGGGAGCCCGAAGAGGTCGGGCTCGACGGCGATTTCGAGCAGTGCGGGGCCCTCGTGGGTGTCGCAGCGGCGGAAGGCCTCGGCGAGGGGGGTCCGTAACGCGGCGGGCAGCCGGTCGGGGCGGACGTCCACGCCCGAGTCGACGGCGGCGAGGTGTTCGGGGCCCAGCAGCACCGACACCCGCCAGTCGTGGAGCGGGTCCCAGGTGTGCGCCCAGATCTCCAGCAGGACGGACGGGCCGGCCGGGAGCAGTCCGGCCTCGCGGCCGGCCGGGCCGCGGACGGAGCGGGCGGCGGCGGCCCTGCGGCGCTGTTCGCGGTCGGCGAGGCCCTGTTCGTGGCGTTCGGCGAGCTCGCGGCGGAGCGGCCGCCACAGCCGTTCGGCGGTGCCGCGCACCCAGTCCCAGAGTTCGTCGTCGGCGCCGGGCGGGGGCGGCTCGCGGTGGTCGGCGGTGCTGACGTCGGTGGCGTAGCGGAGCATGGCGGCGGCCTCGCTGACCACGCCGGGCGGGTCGTAGAGCAGGCCGAGGCCGTCCCGCCAGGTCAGCGGGGCCCTCAGGCCGGGGTCGCGGTCCTCGCCGCGGGCGGCCTCCACCAGCCGCTGGACGGTTTCGGAGGAGCCGGGCGGCGGCAGTTCGGCGAGCAGCCCGCACAGGGTGGTGCGTTCGGCCGCGGTGAGCCGCTGCCGGCCGCCGAAGGACTCGCGGCCCTCGGGCAGCTCCTCGTGGACGTCGGTCCAGGTGCGGCGGGTGTTGAGGTCGCTGACGTGCTGGTCGTAGTGGTGCAGGTCGTGGCTCTGCATGACCCGCCGGTAGAGCCCGGCGCGGCCGCGGGGGGCCTGCGGGAGCTCGCGCAGCTGGGTGACGGCCACGGCCAGTCCGCCTCCGCCGCCCTGGCGGCGGGCCTTGACGACGCCGACCACCTCGCCCCGGACCAGGTCCACGACCGGGCCGCCGGACATGCCGGGCTCGACCTCGTCCTCGGCACCGAGGCGGAGCGCGCCCTGGCGGCCCAGGACGCCGCGGAGGGTGGTGGTGCGGCCGGTGATCTCCGGGTAGCCCATTTCGTCGGTGCAGCCGAAGTAGGCGACCTCCTCGAAGCGGGGGCGCGGCCGGTCGGAGAGCCAGACGCAGGCGTGCGAGACCGGGGCCAGGACCCGGACCAGGGCGAGGTCGGGCAGCGGCCACAGGCCGGCGGGGCGGGGGCGGCCGTCCGGTTCGGGGAGCACGCATTCGACCCGGCCGGCGACGGTCCCGGTGGTGCCGTCGTCGCCCGAGGGGAAGGTGATGCCGATCTCCCGGCCCGTGAGCCGCACCGGCGCACCACCCCCTTCGCCCACCACGTGCGCGCACGTCAGGACCCAGCCGGGGGCGATGAAGAAGCCGCTCCCCCAGGTGGCGAGGGTCCCGGGGTCTGCATACCCGTCCGGAGCGGCGTGGATGCGCACGGTGGCCGCCAGGACGAGGGGCTCCAGGAGCTCGAAGGCGCGCGCGGCGTCGCCCGTGCGCTCTTCGCCCATGCCCTGCCCTCCCCCCGGCCCCGCCCGGACCGTCCGGGGCCTCCCCCGGATGCCGCGGGATTCCCACCGGATCCCCAACCGGCCCGCACGTCACGCGTGTTGGAGCAGTTCAGGCTAGCGCCGCCCCGGCCCGCAGGGGAGGGCCGGGCGGAAGCCCGCTTATCCTGGCCTGGAATCACCCATGACCCATGGAGCCTGTCTTGTACTTCACCGATCGCGGCATCGAGGAGCTGGAAAAGCGGCGCGGCGAGGAGGAGGTCACCTTCGAGTGGCTCGCCGAGCAGCTCCGCACCTTCGTCGACCTGAACCCCGACTTCGAGGTCCCGGTCGAGCGGCTGGCCACCTGGCTGGCCCGTCTCGACGACGAGGACGACGAGGACGAGTAGCAGGAGGGGACCTGCCGGCGGACGCGTGGCCGGACCCTCCGGCACCCGCCGTCCCAGGGGGTGGGACGGCCGCAACCTTCGGGCCGTCCGGCCGGTCCGGGCGTCGAGTGATCTTCGCTCGCCGCCCTGACCGGTCTACCTCTGGACTGCCGTTGAGACACACGCTCACCGAGTTCCTGCGCGCCCCCTCGCTCTGCTGTGCCGTCGTTTGCGTCGCCCTCTACGCGGCCTACGACCCGCCCGACGGAGCCCGCTGGGACGTCCTGGCGTCGCTGACCGCGGCCACGGTGTGCGTCGCCGCCTGGGCCCTGCTGACCCGGTCGGCCCCGCCGCCCGGCCCGCCGGACCCCTCGCCCGCCCCCCTGGAGGCGCCGCCTTCCCTGCTTCCGCGCAACCCGGTCGACTGGGGCCTGGTGGCAGGCATGCTGCTGACCGGCGCCTTCCCCTGGGTCGTCTTCCTCCGGACCCTCCACCGCGATACCGATGACCTCGCCATCGTGCTCGTGGTGCCGGCGATGATTCCGCTGGGCCTCTGGACCCTGGCGGCGGTGGCAGCTCGTCCGGGCGGTGGGTGGGCGGTCCGGCTCCATGGGCTACCCGGTGGCCGTGATCGCCGATACCGGCGACATGTTCTGGGGCCACTCGGACTTCGAGACCACCGAGCGCTACCTGCGCGACCGCGCCAACCTGCGCACCACCGCTCCCGGGCTGCGCGCCCGGCCGGTGCCGTCCCGGCCGTACTTCCGGGCGGCCGTGCACGGCCGGATGCTGCTCCGGTTGGCCGTCGCGGCGGCCGCGCTGGTCCCGGTGCTCCTGGAGTCCGTGAACGGGACCGGCAGCGCCCTGCTCGGCCTGCTGGCCGTCGTCGCGGTCATCGACGCACCGCGCGCCGCGATGTGGGGCCTCACCACCGTGCCGGACCCGTCCCGCTGGGAGGGTCCCCCCGGTGGAGGACTGGCGCACCCCCGCAGCCCCGTAGCAGGCCCCCGGACAGCACACAGGCCCGGCGCCGGAATGCTCCGGGCCGGGCCTGTGCCGTGTCGCGTACGGCGTACGGCGGTGCCAGACGTACGCCGGCAGGCGGCGCAGGGGTGTTACGGGCGGCGCGCGACGCCGTCCTCGCGGGCGGCGGCGGCGACGGCCTCGGTGACGGCCGCGGCCACGCGCTCGTCGAACGGCGACGGGATCACGTAGTCCGCCTTGAGCTCGTCGTCCGCGACGACGCCGGCGATGGCGTCGGCGGCGGCGATCTTCATGTTCTCGGTGATCCGGGACGCCTGGACCTTGAAGGCGCCGGCGAAGATGCCCGGGAACGCGAGGACGTTGTTGATCTGGTTCGGGAAGTCCGACCGGCCGGTGGCCACGACCGCCGCGTACTTGTGCGCGACGTCCGGGTGGACCTCCGGGTTCGGGTTGGCCATGGCGAAGACGAAGGAGTTCGCCGCCATGGTGGCCACGGCCTCCTCGGCCACGGTGCCGCCGGAGACGCCGATGAACACGTCGGCGCCGGCGAGGGCCTGCTCCAGCGTGCCGGTCAGCGCCGACTTGTTGGTCAGGCCCGCGATCTCCGCCTTGACGTCCGTCAGGTCGGTGCGGTCGGCGGACACGACGCCCTTGCGGTCGGTGACGCACACGTCGCCGATGCCCGCGTCCACGAGGATCTTGGCGATGGCGATGCCCGCCGCGCCGGCGCCCGCGATCACGGCGCGCAGGTCGCCGAGGGTGCGGCCGGTGAGCTTGGCGGCGTTGCGCAGGGCGGCCAGCGTCACGATGGCGGTGCCGTGCTGGTCGTCGTGGAAGATCGGGATGTCCAGGGCGTCCTGGAGCCGGCGCTCGATCTCGAAGCAGCGGGGGGCGGAGATGTCCTCCAGGTTCACCCCGCCGAAGGACGGCGCGAGGCGGATGACCGTCTCGACGATCTCGTCGGTGTCCTTGGTGGCGAGCGCGATCGGGACCGCGTCCACGCCGCCGAACTGCTTGAACAGGATGGCCTTGCCCTCCATCACGGGGAGGGATGCCTCGGGACCGATGTCACCGAGTCCGAGCACGGCCGTGCCGTCGGTGACGACGGCGACCACGTTGGACTTCCAGGTGTACTCGTTCACCAGCTCGGGCTGCTCGGCGATGGCGGTGCACACCTTCGCCACGCCCGGCGTGTACGCCAGGGACAGGTCGTCCTTGTCGTTCACGGGCACGGTGGCCTGGATGGCCATCTTGCCGCCCCGGTGCAGCGCGAACACCGCGTCGGGGTTGTTGTCCGTCTCCTCGTCGGAGCGAGGATTGACGATCTCCGCTGCCACTGTGTGTGACCCCTTAAGTCTTGAAAATGTCGAGGGTGGCCACTCCTGGTTAAGGGGTGGGCGGGCACCGCGTCCGTGCTCCGCATCGACGGTTGGCCCGTCTCCGCGAAGGGGAGGTTCGTACGCGCGGGCGCGCCGCACACGCGCCCTGAGCCCCGGATGAGGGGTGTAAATATCTGTTCTACCCGAAGAACACTCGCCCAGACGAGTCGATTCCTGTATGAATCGAAACCTGTTGTCCCGATTTCGGTGAAAAGTCCAAGAGGGTGCACCTCTCGACCGGGGCGAGCCGTAGAAACATCCGTGGAACAGGCCACTCGCCGCACATGTTGCGGCCGTCACACCGGAAGATCGCGCTCCTGTCCGGTGATCCCCTCCGCCCGTTATCCGATTTTGACCTGACGGGCAGCCTGAATATGTCAGTCCGAATGGCAAGATGCCGTAATCACACGAGGTCGCGACACTCGATGGTGCGTGCGTGGCCTTACTCATCGGATGCTTTCCACCTGCCGGAGGAACCAGCTCATGACCGCTAGCACCACCCGTCGTACGACCGCCGCCCGGTCCCGGATCGCCGCGGTCGGCGCGATCGCGGTCGCCGGCGCCCTGATCCTCACCGGTTGTGGTGACCAGACCGACAAGGGCTCCTCGACCCCGTCCGGCCAGAGCAACAACAGCAGCGCCCCGCTCTTCTCCAAGCTCCCCGAGAAGATCCAGAAGGCCGGTGTCATCAAGGTCGGCACGGACGCGACGTACGCGCCGATGGAGTTCAAGGAGGGCAGCAAGATCGTCGGTGTCGACCCCGACATCGCGGCGGCCCTGAGCAAGCAGCTGGGCGTGACCTTCCGGTTCGAGTCCGGCACCTTCGACACCCTGATCGGCAGCATGCAGACCGGTCGCACCGACCTGGTCATGTCCTCGCTGACGGACACCAAGGCCCGCCAGGAGGGCCTGGACGACAAGGGCAACAAGACCGGTAACGGTGTCGACTTCGTCGACTACTTCACCGCCTCCACCGGCATCCTGGTGAAGAAGGGCAACCCGCAGGGCATCAAGACCCTCGACGACCTGTGCGGCAAGACGGTGGCGGTCCAGCGTGGCACCACCTACGAGCAGTCCGCCAAGGACCAGGCCGAGAAGTGCAAGAAGGACGGCAAGGGCGAGCTCAAGGTCGAGTCCTTCCCGACCGACGCCGAGGCCCAGACCCGTGTGAAGGCCGGCGGCGCCGTCGCCGACCTGAACGACTCCCCGGTCGCCGCGTACATCGCCAAGACCGCGGGCGGCGGCAACGACTTCGAGGCCATCGCCAACCCGACCGACGCCGGCCTCTTCGGCATCGCCGTGGACAAGAAGAACACCCAGCTGCGCGACGCGCTGAAGGAAGCCCTGGACGCCACCGTCAAGGACGGCACCTACAAGGCCGCCCTGGACAAGTGGAACGCGGGCTCCGGCGCCGTGACCGAGGCGAAGATCAACGCCGGCCAGTGACATCCCCGGCGGAGTGCTCCCCTCGCACTCCGCCCCCTCTTGCAGCACTGAAGGGCAGTCACTGTGACTGACAAGCTCGACAAGACTTCCGGCCCGGCGGACACCCCGCCGGCCGGGAGCACTCCTCCCGAGATGATCCGTGCCATCCCCGTCCGCCACTACGGCCGGTGGATCAGCGGCGTCGTCGTCCTGGCCCTGGTCGTCGCACTCGTCTACGCCTTCGCGCAGGGCAACGTGCGCTGGGCGACCGTGCCGGAGAAGCTCTTCGACCCCTCGATCCTCTCGGGTCTGGGCAACACCGTCCTGATCAGCATCGCCTCGATGGCGCTGGGCCTGGTGCTCGGCGTGGTCTTCGCCGTGATGCGGCTCTCGAAGAACCCGGTCACCAGCACCATCGCCTGGTTCTACATCTGGCTCTTCCGGGGCACCCCGGTCTACGTCCAGCTGCTCATCTGGTTCAACCTCGCCCTGATCTTCCCGATCCTGAACCTCGGGTTCTACAAGGACGAGATGACCCAGGTCATGACGCCGTTCCTGGCGGCACTGCTGGGCCTGGGCCTCAACGAGGGCGCCTACATGGCGGAGATCGTCCGCGCCGGCATCCAGTCGGTCGACGAGGGCCAGACCGAGGCGGCCCACGCCCTGGGCATGAAGCAGACCCAGACCATGCGGCGGATCGTGCTGCCGCAGGCCATGCGGGTGATCGTGCCGCCGTCCGGCAACGAGTTCATCAACATGCTGAAGACCTCCTCGCTGGTGGTCGCCGTCCAGTACCCCGACCTGCTGCGCGCCTCGCAGGACATCGCCTCCACCTCCTTCGCGGTGATGGAGATGTTCTTCGTCGCGTCCATCTGGTACCTGGTCCTGACCAGCATCTTCTCGGTCGGCCAGTTCTACCTGGAGCGGCACTACGCACGCGGTGCGCTGCGCACCCTGCCGCCCACGCCGTGGCAGAAGGTCAAGGCGAACCTCACCCGCTTCTCGAACCGCAAGGCGGTGGCCTGATGACTGCCATGGTGAAGGCCGAGGGCGTCCACAAGTCCTACGGGGCCGCGCACATCCTCAAGGGCATCGACCTGGAGGTCGCGCCGCGTGAGGTGTTCTGCCTCATCGGCCCGTCCGGTTCCGGCAAGTCGACCTTCCTCCGGTGCATCAACCACCTGGAGAAGATCAACGGCGGCCGGCTGTACGTCGACGGCGAGCTCGTCGGCTACCGCCAGAAGGGCGACAAGCTCTACGAGCTGAAGGACACCGAGGTGGCGGCCCAGCGCCGGGACATCGGCATGGTCTTCCAGCGCTTCAACCTCTTCCCGCACATGACGGCCATAGAGAACGTCATGGAAGCCCCGGTGATGGTGAAGGGCGAGAGCAAGTCGGTGGCTCGGGCCCGCGCGGTCAAGCTGCTCGACCGGGTGGGTCTGGGCGACAAGGGCGGGAACTACCCGTCCCAGCTCTCCGGCGGCCAGCAGCAGCGTGTGGCGATCGCCCGCGCGCTGGCCATGGAGCCGAAGCTGATGCTCTTCGACGAGCCCACCTCGGCGCTGGACCCGGAGCTGGTCGGTGACGTCCTCGACGTCATGCGGGACCTGGCCGAGTCGGGCATGACCATGATCGTGGTGACCCACGAGATGGGCTTCGCCCGTGAGGTCGGCGACAACCTGGTCTTCATGGACGGCGGCGTGGTGGTGGAATCCGGCCACCCGCGCGAGGTCCTGACCAACCCGCAGCACGACCGGACGAAGGCGTTCCTGTCCAAGGTGCTGTAACGGGGCGCCACGGGCGAGTGCACGGCCGGAGGGGCGGTACGGAGGATTCCGTACCGCCCCTCCGCGTTGCCGGCGGCACGGGCCCGCTAGCGCAGGCCCCGCTTGAGGACCGGGGTGGCGGTCTGGTCGACCAGGTCGCCGCGCAGCAGGTTGCGGACGGTGTTGCGGAGCGCCTCGGGCGAGTTCTCCACGAAGGTGCCGGCCGCGGTGACGACCTTGCCGCCGGCGTCGGTCACGGCCCGGCCGGAGGTGCCGAGCAGGACGCCCACCTGCTGCAGAAGCGTCACTTCAGGAGTGGTGGTCTGGGCGGCGGCCCTGGGAGCCTTGGGGGTCGAGGCGTCGGCGGCCTGGGCCGGGGACGCGAGGGTGACCAGGGCGCCGGCGAGGGCGAGGGCGGCGAGTGCACGCGTGGTGTGGTTCATGCCCACCCCAACGAAGCATGGCCGAAACCGGTTAGTCCACGGCCACGGGAAGCACCCGGATGGCCCATGACCGATGGGCTACACGCCATGACCACGGCCGATGGCACGGGCGACGGCCGGGGCCGATGGCTCACTTGAGGGCCAGGACCAGTGCGTCCGAGGGCGACCGCCAGACGCTGCGGACCTCGCCGAAGCCGGCCTCGCACAGGGTCCGTACGTGCCACGCCTCGTCCGGGGTGTCCCCGTCGGCGTGCTCGCCGTAGATCTCGTAGCGGCGCTTGGTCGGCTCGGCGAGCACCGGGTCCCGGCCCGCCAGCGCCCACCATTCGGCCCAGCTCAGTGCGCCGCCGGCCTGCGCCCGGTCCCCGGCGGCGTGCCGGTGGGCGCGGTCGGCCTCGTTGATCCGCGGGGTGGCCGGATCGGGCATGTGGTCGGCGTTCATGAACACCCCGCCGTCCCGGACCAGCGGGGCGAGCTGCCCGTAGAGCACGGCCAGCTCGGGGCTGTGCAGCCAGTGCAGGGCGGTGGCGGTGAGCACCGCGTCGTAGGAGTCGTGCGGGAGGGCCCCGACCCAGTCCGGGTCCTTGAGGTCGGCCGTGACGAAGGCGACCCGGTCGTCGCCGGCGAAGGTGCCTCGGGCGATGGCCAGCAGGGCCGGGTCGAGGTCCACACCGGTGCTGGTGGCGCCGGGGAACCGGTCGAGCAGCCGGCTCGTGATGCTGCCGGTGCCGCAGGCCAGGTCGAGCACCCGGGGGGCGGGGCCGACCAGCGCCCCGACCATGTCGAGCATCACCCGGAACCGCTCCTCGCGGTCCGGCAGGTACATCTCCTGCTGCCGGTCCCAGCTGCTCTGCCATGCCTGCCAGTCGGTCTCGACGGTCATCCCGATCCCCTCCACACGTAATGGGCTCACTTGCCAGTCAGCTGTTACACAGCCTAGGACGCACCCGTAAGACCTGCAAGGGGTCCACGGTCATTACCCAGCACCCGGAACGCCCGCCCTCACCCCCGGGCGGGCGCCACGAACGACGACGCACGTAATAGCCTGGTAGCCAAGCCAGCCGTTACAGACGTCCGTAAGGAATACTCGTGGAATTGGCCTCTTACTCGGACTTCGCCGTGCGCCTGGTCAACACCGAGGAGCCGGCCCGCAACAAGGACCGCCTCACCTCGGTGGACGCGGTCAAGGCCCTCTTCGGCGCCAGCACCCAGATGGCCCGCCGGGTCACCGACGCGGACGTGACGCGCTTCCGCAACGTCCGGGGCCGGCTGCGGGCGGTCTTCGAGGCCGCCGACTCGGGCGACCACGTGCTCGCGGTCGACCTGCTGAACTCCCTGCTGATGGAGTTCCCGGTGAGCCCGCAGATCTCCGGTCACGACTACCTCGACGACACCGGCCGCCCCGACTGGCACATGCACCTCGCCGACCACCCGTCGAACGCCTCGGCCGGCTACGCCGCCATCGCCTCCATGGGCCTGGCCTTCCACCTGACGGCGCACGGCCCGGAGCGGCTCGGCCTGTGCCAGGCGGCGCCCTGCCGCAACGCCTACCTGGACACCTCCACCAACCGGTCGCGCCGCTACTGCAGCGACCGTTGCGCCACCCGGGCGAACGTGGCCGCCTACCGGGCCCGCAAGCGCCTGGAGGCCGAGACGTCGGCCGGCAGCGGGCGGACCGCGGTCGCCGCCCACGACAACCGCGCGCCCAGCGAGGTCTGACGCTCGCCGCGGGGCCGGAACCGGAACAGGGCCCGGCCCAGCACCAGGTCCTCCGGCACCGGCCCGTAGTCGGTGCTGTCGCCCGGCGGCACGGCGTACGGGTTGTCCCCGAGCACCCACCAGCCGCCGGGCCGGCGCTCCACCGCCCGCTTCACCACCAGCAGGTTCTGCTGGAACGGGTGACGCAACACGACCACGTCACCCGGCCGGACGCGCGCCCCGTAACGGATCAGCAATTGGTCCCCGTCCTCCAGCGTCGGCGCCATCGACGGACCGTTCACCTCCGCGACACCCATCCGCCCGCGTGAGCGCTCTGCGTCCGGCATCCCTGCCTCCTCCTCACCGATCCTGACCGCCCGCGGCCCGTACGTACGTTCCGTCGCCGCCCCCATCCTCACCCTGGACTTTTGTCCTAAGCCCTTGGGGGCGCCCGCGAAATCCACTTCTCCACGGAGTAATCTCCCCTCTTGAGAAGACGATCACGAGGAGGACAGCGCCCATGCTTTCCCGCTTCTTCGCCACCAAGGTGAAGGTCAGTGCCCACTGCGACCTGCCCTGCGGCGTCTACGACCCGGCCCAGGCCCGGATCGAGATCGAGTCGGTGGTTGGCTGCCAGGAGAAGTACCAGGCCAACACGGACGCCGACTTCCGCACCCGCGCGCTCATCATCAAGGAGCAGCGTGCCGAGGTCGCCAAGCACCACGTCTCGGTGCTGTGGAGCGACTACTTCAAGGCCCCGCACTTCGAGAAGTACCCCCAGCTGCACCAGCTGATCAACGACACCCTGAAGGCCATCTCGGCCGCCAAGGCGTCGAACGACCCGGCGACGGGCAAGAAGGCGCTGGAGCTCATCGCGGAGATCGACAAGATCTTCTGGGAGACCAAGCAGGGCTGAGCCCCGCACCCCCTCCCGCCCGCCCCTCCGGGGACCGGGCACCCGGAAGGCGACCGGCCGCCCATGCGGCGACCGGTCGCCTTCCGCTTTTCCGGCGCGGCCTTGAGCCGGCCGGGTGCGACGAAGAACTCACCCGCCGGGCGGCCGACGGGGCTGGCCCCGGGGCATACCGGCCGGTAGCGTCCGGGGGCATGTTTGCTGCCTATGCCGCCCGCATTGACCGTGACCAGCCGCTGAGCGGCCTCGAGCTGGGCGAGCGCCCGGCGCCCGAGGCGCGTCCGGGCTGGGTGACCGTGAACGTCCGCGCCGCCTCGCTCAACCACCACGACCTGTGGTCCCTGCGCGGAGTGGGCCTGAGCGCCGACAAGCTCCCGATGATCCTCGGCTGCGACGCGGCCGGGGTGGACCAGGACGGCAACGAGGTGGTCCTGCACTCCGTGATCGGTGCGACCGGCCACGGGGTCGGCCCCGACGAGCCCCGTTCCATCCTGACCGAGCGCTACCAGGGCACGTTCGCCGAGCAGGTGACCGTCCCCGCCTGGAACGTGCTGCGCAAGCCCGCCGAGCTGTCCTTCGAGGAGGCCGCCTGCCTGCCCACCGCCTGGCTGACGGCGTACCGGATGCTCTTCACCAACGCGGGCGTCCGCCCCGGCGACTCCGTGCTCGTCCAGGGCGCGGGCGGCGGGGTGGCCACGGCCGCCATCGTGCTCGGCAAGGCCGCCGGCCTCCGCGTCTACGCGACCAGCCGCGACGAGGCCAAGCGGAAGCGGGCCGTGGAACTCGGCGCCGTGGACGCCTTCGAGCCGGGAGCCCGCCTCCCGCACCGCGTGGACGCGGTGATCGAGACGGTGGGCGCCGCGACCTGGTCCCACTCCGTCAAGTCCCTGCGGCCCGGCGGCACCCTGGTCATCTCCGGCGCGACCAGCGGCGACCGTCCCGCGCACGCCGAGCTGACCCGCATCTTCTTCCTCGAACTCAAGGTCGTCGGGTCCACGATGGGCTCGAAGGACGAGCTGGAGGACCTCCTCGCCTTCTGCGCGGCCACCGGTGTCCGCCCGGTGATCGACGAGGTCCTCCCCCTGGACCGGGCCCGCGAGGGCTTCGGGAAGCTGGCGGCGGGCGACCTCTTCGGCAAGATCGTCCTGACCACCGCCTGAATACGGCCGTCAATGTAGGTCGACACTCCTGAGGCGTCAACCTACATTGACACGCATGACGGAAGCGACGGATCTCGCCGCGCGTGCCGGAGACCCCGATCCCCGCGTGGGCCTGCGCTCCGTGGCCGCCCTACGGCGTCTGCTGGAGCGGCTGGAGGCCGTACAGGTGCGCAGCGCCCGCGCGCAGGGGTGGTCCTGGCAGGACATCGCCACCGAACTCGGCGTGAGCCGGCAGGCCGTGCACAAGAAGTACGGGAGGTCGTGATGTTCGACCGTTCACCCCCGAGGCCCGCGCCGCGGTGATCGGCGCCCGGGCCGAGGCCGAACGCGCCGGAGCCGCCTCGGTCACCGAGGCGCACCTGCTCCTCTCGCTCCTGGAACAGGGCACCCTGGACCCCCTCGGCGTGGACCGCGACGCCGTCCGCACCGAACCGGCCCGGGCCCGCCGGCGCGGCGGCCTCTCCAAAGCCGACGGGGAGGCGCCGGCCGGCCTGGGCATCGACCTGGACGGGATCATCGCCCGCATCGAGGAGACGCACGGCGAGGACGCCATCGCCGTGCCGGAACCTCCCCGCACGGGCCTCACGGCGCTCTTCGGCCGCCGGACCGCGCCACACCCTCGCCTGAGCCCGGAGGACCGGTATGCGTGGCCGGGGCGCGATGGATCACTCATGGCCGCCCATCGCCCCTATCCCGCCCCCTCCGACCGTCCCGCCGCCGGGGGGCGTACTCCCACCGGTGAACAGCCCGGGACCGCCACTGCCGCCGGCTCCCGGGGACGTGCCCATCGGCACGTCCGGCCCGCCGCCGGGATGGCCGCCACCACCCATCTGCGACAGGAGATGATCGGGGGAAGCCGCGCGGCCCTCGGATCCCGTGGCACCGGGCGCCAGCCAGGCACCGAGGCCGACCTGCGGGTCCGTGTCGTCACCACGCCAGCTGCTGAGGCCGCCGAGACCCCGGTGTTTCGTCCCTCCCATGGCGTGCGGGTAACCGGGGTCCATCAGGTCACCACCCATGACGCCGGAAACATCGAGGTCACCGTCCAGCAGCCCGGTCAGGCCGAAAACGTCGTCGTCGTCGTCCTGAGGGGTCACGGTGAGCACGTGCTGGGGAGCCGGTGCGGCCATCGCCGCCGCCGGCAGCGCAATGCCGCCACCGACCAGCGCCACCGAAGCGGCGGCGAACACGACACGTCGACTGCAGGAAACCTTGAACATCGGAATACTCCGGGAGCCATTGCGGGAAACGGGACACGATCTCGGTGCCCTTCCGGGAATTCCCCGGCGAACACCTGCTCCCAATGAACCCCACCGCACTCCCGCCGTCATGCCACCGGAACACGTGGCTTGACGCGACTCCCGTCGGGACACTCACCGGCGGCAGGGTCGGCCGGTGAGCCGTCGGCCGCACGTGCCGCCCCCGGTCAGCCGATGAAGGACTCGGGGCCGAAGCGCCCCCAGGCCACGAAGGCCGCCAGGGCGACATAGACCAGGTCCACCACCATGAACGTGGTCTCGTGGCGCCGGATGCGGGTGATCGCCGCACCGGCCATGAGCAGCACCAGGCCGAGGGCGGCCAGCGGCACCAGGACCGGAGCGATGTCGAGTACGGCGGGCAGGACCAGGCCCGCCGCGGCCAGGACCTCAAGGGCTCCGATGGCCTTCACGCCGCCGCCGGCGAAGTCCTCGGCCCATCTCCCGCTGGGCCCGCCGGCGGCTATCTTCTCCTTCGGCGTGATCACCTTGTAGGCGCCGCCGAGCAGGTAGGCGACGGCGAGCAGTCCGGTGACGATCCACAGGGCGAGGTTCATCGATGTTGTCCTTGCTGGGGGGAGGGAGGGGGCTCTGGCCGGGGCGGCGTTCGATCCGCTGTCAGTGCCGGCCGGGCTCGTAGTCGCCGGCGGGCTGCTGGACGATCACGTTTCCGCGGTTGAAGGCGTTGATGACGGCGATCTGCGTCACCAGGGCGGCGAGCTGGTCCTCGTCGTAGTACTTGGCGGCGTTCGCCCATACCGCGTCGGGGACGCCGCCGGCGGCGTCGGCGATGCGGGTGGCCTCTTCGGTCAGCTCCAGGGCGGCGCGCTCGGCGTCGGTGAACACCGTGGCCTCCCGCCAGGCCACGACCAGGTGGAGGCGTACGGCGGTCTCACCCGCTGCGGCGGCCTCCTTGGTGTGCATGTCGATGCAACCGGCGCAGCCGTTGATCTGGCTGGCGCGGAGCATCACCAGCTCGCGCGTCGCGGCCGGCAGGGTCGACTCCCCCAGCACCTTGCTCGCCGCGATGATGTGCTTCCACGCCTTGACCGCGACCGGGCTGGCGAAGAGGTTCAGACGGGCTTCCATGGTGGACTCCTTTGTCGTCGTTCGCTGTTGCCCCTCAAAGACAGAGCACCCGGGCGAGCTGTGACAGGAGCCGAATGTGACCTGCGTCTCCCTCCGCTTTCATGATCCACAAGGCTGACGCCTCGGATACCCTGCGCGGTGTGCGAGTCGGGAGAGGGGTTTCCGTGCGGGGATCAACGGATGTGACGGATGCGGCGGGATACCGGCCGCTGCTGTTCTCCATCGCCTACGGGATGACCGGGTCCGTGGGCGATGCCGAGGACATCGTGCAGGACGCGTTCCTCGGCCTGACCCGGGCCCACCGGGCCGGGACGGAGATCGCCGCCCCGAAGGCGTACCTCACCACTTCGGTGACGCGGCTGGGCATCAACCACCTGACTTCGGCCCGAGTGCGGCGGGAGACCTACGTGGGGGAATGGCTGCCCGAGCCGGTCGTCGTGTCCACCGACCGACCGGGGCCGGCCGAGCACGCCGAGCTGGCCGACTCCCTGTCGATGGCGTTCCTCGTGCTGCTGGAGGCCCTGTCCCCGGTGGAGCGGGCGGTGTTCGTGCTGCGCGAGGTGTTCGGGTACGACTACCCGGACGTGGCGCGGACCACCGGCAAGACCGAGGCCAACTGCCGGCAGATCTTCGCCCGCGCCAGGAAGCGCATCGCCGCCGGAGGACGGGCGGCCGACAGCGCGCCGCCCCCGGCGCGGCGGGCGGAGGGCGAGGAACTCGCCCGTACCTTCTTCGAGGCCGCCGCGGGCGGCGAAATGGACGCGCTGCTCGGCATGCTCGCGCCCGACGTGGTCTTCCACGGCGACGGTGGCGGCAAGGCGCGGGCGATCGCGAAGTCGGTGACCGAGCCGCGACGCGTCGCACAGCTGCTCGTCGGCGGGCTGCGCCGACTCGGGTCGCTCGGCGCCGCGCTGCGGCCGGTCTCGATCAACGGCCGGCCGGGCGCCCTGATCGTCGACGCCGAGGGGCGCGTGGCCAGCGCGGTCGAACTCGATGTCGTCGACGGCGTGGTCCGGGCGATCCACTCCGTGTCCAACCCCGACAAGCTCGGCCACATCGGTCCGGTCTCCGACCTCGCGCGACTGCCCGAGCGGTGACCCGGCCCGGCCCTCCGGCCCGGACAGGACCACTCAGGCGTTCCCCGGGGCTGCCCCGCGCTCCTGCTTTCCCCCGCCCAGCGTTTCGTTCAGTGCCTCCGCTGCGGCTGCCAGGTGGTGGCGGGCCTGCGTGAGCTGGGTCGGGGTGACGCCGTGGTCGCGGGCCGCGTCGCGGACCTCGTCGCGGAAGCGGTCCAGGAGGCGGTCCAGGTCGCGGGCCGGCTCTCCGGTGGACGGCAGGTCCGCGGCCCAGGCGGCCACGGCCCCGGGGTCCCGGGTGACCGTCGGCTCCGGTCCCCCGGTCGGCTTCGAGCCCACCGTCGGATCCGAAGGGGTCGGAGCCGGCGGGGCCGACGGGTCCACCCCGCCCAGCCAGGCCCCCAGCTTGTCCGTGAAGTCCGAGAGGCCCGAGCGTGTCAGGCCCGAGCGGCCGAACTGGTCCTGGAGCTGGCCCACCAGACGCTGTACGTCCTCGCGGGCCTTGTCCTGGGCCTCCCTCGCCTGGCGGCGGGCCCGCTGGGCCTCCTCCCTCGCCCGGCGGCTCTCGTCCTTGGCCCGGCGGGTCTGTTCCTTCCACTCCTGCCGGGCCCGGCGCAGCTCCTCCTTGGCCGCCGCCCAGGCGTCCTCCCCCTCCGGGGCCGCGGACTGCGATGCCGAAGCCGCCGCCCGCATCTCGCGCCGCAGGCCGTCCGCCGCCCCGCGCACGTCGTCGCGGATCTCCGCCGCCAGCTCCGACACCGACTCCCGGATCTCCAGCTCCAGATCGGCCAGCTCCCCGCTGCGGTCGGCCAGTTCGGCCCGCCCCGCCTCGGTGATCGAGTACACCTTCCGCCCGCCCTCGGTGGCGTGCGTGACCAGCCCCTCGGCCTCCAGCTTGGCCAGCCGCGGGTACACCGTGCCCGCGGAGGGCGCGTACAGCCCCTGGAACCGCTCCTCCAGCAGCCTGATCACCTCGTAGCCGTGGCGCGGGGCCTCGTCCAGCAGCTTCAGCAGATACAGGCGGAGGCGGCCGTGGGCGAAGACGGGCGGCATGTCAGAGCACCTTCTTGTCGAGCGGGGCAGGGGTCTCGGGAGCGGCATCGGAATCGGCGTCCGCGTCGGGGCGGCGCAGCAGGGCGATGGCCCCGGAGACCGTGGTGGCCCGGAGGGTTCCGGTGCCCGCCCCCAGGGTGCCGGTGATCCGCTTGGAGCCGAAACGCCCGGTCACCCTCAGGTCCTCGAAGGCGTTGGACACCCCGCCGCTGGTGGTGCTGGCCTCCACCCGCGCGTCCGCGGGGTGCGGAATGCGGATCGCGACCTGCCCGGACACCGAGTTGAGGCTGATGCTGACCGGCCGCTCCGGCGTCGCGGCGGCGGGCGCCAGGTCCAGCAGCATGTCGCCGCTGACCGACTCGGCGCGTACGGCTCCGGCCGCGCCGTCGACCAGGGTGAGCCCGCCCGAGACCGACCGGAAGCCGAAGTCCCCGTCGACGGACTGGGCCTCGACGCTGCCGGAGACCGTCCGCGCCCGCACACTGCCGGAGAGCCGCACCAGGGTCGTGTCACCCGTGACCCCGTGGATCTCGGTGCCGCCGCTGATCCCCGAGACGAACGCGGTCGCGCCGACCGCCGCGATCTGCACGTTCGTCCCCACCGGAACGGTCAGCGTGACGGCGGCGCTGCGCTCCCACGCCTTGCGGCCCTGCCCGCTCCCGCTCCCGTCACCGGCGAGCGAGCGCCACTTCTCCCACGGCTTGCTGTCGAACCACTCCCGCAGCCCGTGGGAACCGTTCCAGGGCAGGTCCTCGTAGGACACCGTGACGGTGTCACCGTCCTGCACGATCTGCAGCGGAGGGCCGTCCACCTCGGAGACCTCCAGCCGGGCGGGCCCTTCCTCCACACCGACCACGTTCACCGTGCCGCCCAGGACGCGTACGCGCAGCCGATTCACCGGTGCCTCGAAGCCGAGCTTCTGAGGCTCGCCGATCGACCAGGTCTGCTGAGCCATGGTGCTGATCCTCCTCGCTGTCCCCGCCCTGCACGCCGTGCGTGCAATGCGATGCGACGCAACATATCGCGTCCCCCTTCACAACACGATATATCGCGCTAGGGCGAAGTCAAGCGGACCGGACGCCGGACACGCGGGCCGGACCCCGGACACGACAAACCGCGCCCGCCCGAAGGCAGACGCGGAGAGGGAGGGGAAGCAGAGGGGAAAGGAAGGAGGGCGACGGCCGGAATCAGCCCCAGCCGTCGTCGTCCACGCCGCCGTCCGGGCCGCGGCCCGCACCGCCGTCCGCGGTGTCAGGGATCGACGACCGGTGGACCACGATGTCCCCGATGGCGGTCCGGGCGTGGACCCTGGCGACACACGCAGAGGCGCCGACCGGGGCCGCGAGGAGGTCGAGGGACCGGTACACGGTGCCGGAGCGGGCGTCGAGGTCCAGCTGGGCCTCGGTGCCCTCGGCGATGCCGAGCTCCAGCCGGCCGGACTCCGATTCGAGCACCTGCCGGCCCTGGACGATCTCCTCGATCCTGATGTCGCCCTGGCCCGTTTTCGCCTCGACCGCCGCATGCGCCACACCGAGGTGGATGTCGCCGCTGTCCACGGACACCCGTACGTCGCCCAGGACTTCGCCGATCCGGGTGTCGCCCTTGGTCCGGGTGACGATGGCCGCACCCTCCACGCCGTTGACGTTCACGTCACCGCAGTCGGCGGCGATCCGAGCGTCACCCGCGACCCGGTCCACCGTGACGTTGCCGAGCCCGGAGGTCAGGTGCAGGGTCCCGGTCCGGGCGAGCCGGATGTGGCCGCAGTCGTTGGTCAGCCGGCACTCCCCCAGCCGGCCGTCCACCCTGAACTCTCCGGAGACCGCGTCCCCGTGGAGTCCGGACCCGCTGGGCAGGTGGATCACGATGGCCACCGCACCGCCCGCCCGCGCCAGGTCCCGCGCCTTGGGCACGCTCACCACCAGTTCGCCCGCCGCGTAGTCGATGCGGGTCTGGTCGGAGGTCACCACGTCACGGGGGTCCCGGTGGTCACAGGGCCGGATGTCCACGACGGTGTCGGTGCGGTCGCTCGCGATGATCCAGACATTGCCGACGTCCAGTTCGACAGTGGCTCGGATCGGCTTCGGTGTGACGAATATCGGCATGGCGGTGGCCTCTTGGATAGTGAGCAGGACCGGTACCGGTACCGCTTGGCAGCCCGTGACGGCGATTTTCGGCCACGGGCTGCGCATCTGCGACTGTACTGAGCTGCGCCGGACAGTGCGGTGGCGGCGGTGACGTTCCGATCATCGGCAGGTGCGGTCAACTGCCGGTCGAGTCACCCGGTTTCAGTGGGCGCGGTCAGTGGGTGCGGTCCTTGTTGAAGTGCTTCATGGACCACATGAAGCCGAGGAGGGCGATGCCGGCGCACCAGGCGAGGGAGATCCAGCCGCTGT
>NZ_JBFBGR010000016.1:0-171065 GCF_040684755.1 Streptomyces sp. NPDC089799
CCCAGCCGAGCGCCTCCATAAACTTCTCACGGCCTGACCAACACGACCACGTGTTGCAACGACCCCTGGAATCCACCACGGCATGGAGGGACCCAGGCTCCATCGACTCTGGCGTTGGCGGGCACGGGCAGCGGCTGCCGCTCGGCCAGCCGCCCTCCGGGCGGGAAGCAGCAGTGCAGTCGAGGGGATGACTGCACAAAACGACGCCCAGGGCGCCCCAAATCGCTACGTGCTCCTCCCGGCAGGCGAATTCGGCCCGTCAGTGGCCGAACATAAGCCGCCATCGATCACTACGTGGACATTCCGAGCATGGCGACCGAGAGGCCGTCCGTGGAGACGGTCAGACAGACGGGGGCCACCCGCCATCGATCGCTACGCGCTTCCGCCGGACGGCGAACGCGGGCCACCCGATCCACCGGCCACCAGCCACGGCCACCGCAGGTGGCAGACTGCACGAAACGACGGCTCTTTCGGGCGCCACCAGCGGTCAGGCGGCCGCCCACACCGGCCCGAACCGCATAGCGATCGTGGGCGCCTGCCGCCATCCGCAGGCACCATCCCCACCGGCCCGTCGGCCGCCGAGACGACCCGGAGCACGCAGCGGTCAATGGCGGCCTGTGTTCGGCCCCTGACGGGCCGAATTCGCCTGCCGGGAGGAGCACGTAGCGATTTGGGGCGCCCTGGACGCGCTGGCGTGCAGCCATCCCGTCGACCGGGATTCGGCTTCCGCCCGGAGGGCGGCCGGCCGAGCGACAGCCGCTGCCCGTGCCCGCCGAAGCCAGAGTCGATGTGGCCTTGGGTCCCCCCGTGCCATCCCCCGGGGGCGGCCCGACAGTCCTTGTCGTTGCGGGGCCGGCAGGCCTGTCAAGGGTGGCCCGAAGGGCCATCGGCTTGCCGACGCGACGAAGGAGCGCCCTTGACAGGGCTGACGGACCCGGAATGACACTGGGACTGACGGGCCACCCCCGGGCACCACCGTGACGCCGCCCGGGCGAAGCCCCCCGACCCGCAGCGGGCCAAGCCGCCCGACCCACGACGGGCGAAAACCCCGGCCTACGGCGCCAGCCGCCGGGCCAGTACCTGCGCACCGCGCCGCGGGTCCAGGGAGGCCACCCAGGCCGACGGGGCCAGGGCCGCCGCACCCTCGTGGGCGAAGCCGTAGGTCCGGAACAGGGCGCCGCTGCCGGTGGTGGCCGCGAAGAGCGCGAACAGCGAGTTGGCATGGGCCCGGGACAGGGCGTCACGCAGCAGCATGCCGCCCACCCCCCGCCCCTGCATGTGACGGGCGACACAGAAGTTGAACAGCACTCCGGCGGGCCCCCGGTCACCCTCCCCGGGGTGCATCCGCAGGCCCAGGCAGCCGCCCAGGGTGCCGTCCGGGGCCTGGTACACCAGGAAGTCGGACGCCTCCGAGGCGTACACGGAGAGCGGCCGGTCCCGGAGCGCGCCCGTGTGGACGAACGGCCGGGACAGGGCCTGGAGGGCGGTGGCGTCCTCCCGGCGCCCGCGCCGTACCGGCGACGGGACAAGACGCGGTCCGTGCGGGGAACGCAGGGTCGCGCCGGGGCGGCGCCGGGTGGTGACCGTGGTCAAGGAGCTGACCTTCCTTCCTGGGGTGGCACGACGGGCGTGCGGGCACGGGGCCCGGGCGCGTGGGCCTGGCGTGAGGGCCCGGGGGCGGTCCTACGAGCAGGGCCGGCCCGGGTAGTCCCGGCTCTCCGGGGCTCCCGCCCGGCGCATCCGGTGCAGGACCCGGCCGAGGACCGGCTCGTCGTCGATGAACACGGGGCAGTTGATCTCCGTGTCGAAGACGAGCGTGCCCTCGGGGGTGTTCCACAGCACCCAGCGGGCGGGCAGGCCGGGATCCTGCCAGAGGTGGGTGTAGGGGCCCAGGGCGTCGACATCGGTGTCGTGCTGTCCGGCGAGCGCGCTCATGCGGCCGTCCTCACGGTAGCGCGACCGTCCACGAATGTCTGCACCACGTCGATGGCACCGATCCGTCCGGGGTCGACCCGGCGCGGGTCGTCACCGAGCACGACCAGGTCGGCGCGGTGCCCCGGGGCGAGGCTGCCGGCGACGTCCTCCCAGTGGCAGGCGTAGGCGGCGCCCACCGTGTACGCGCGGAGCGCCTGGTCCACGGTGATGCCCTCGTCGGGGCCGACCAGCCGGCCCGAGAGGGTGGCGCGCTCGACCATGAACTGGACGGCGCGCAGCGGCGCCCCGTCGGTGACGGGCCGGTCGGAGCTGCCGACCAGGGTGACCCCGTGGTCGAGGAAGCCGCGGCCCCGGTACAGCCAGGGGGCGCGCTCCTCGCCCATGATCGTGGCGTAGTCGTCACCGAGGTACCGCAGGAAGTTCGGCTGCACCACGGCGGCCACGCCGAGGGCGGCGAACCGTTCCAGCTGGTCGGGGCGGACCAGGCCGGCGTGCTCGATCCGGTGCCGGGCGGAGGGCCGCGGCCGGGCGCGCTGGGCGGCCTCCAGGGCGTCCAGGGCCAGGTCGACGGCGCGGTCGCCGATGGCGTGCACGGCCAGCTGCCAGCCGGCCAGGTGCCCGGCCACGACCGTGTCCCTGATCCGGTCCGGGTCGTCCTGGAACTCCCCGGTGCGGTCCGCGGCCCCGATGCCCTCGTACGGGCGGGTCAGGGCGGCGGTCCGGGCCATCATGCCGCCGTCGGTGTAGACCTTGAGCGCACCCACGGACAGCCAGTCGTCGCCGAAGCCGGTGCGCAGACCGAGGTCGAGGGCGCGCGGGATGCCGTCGGCCTCGTGGGCGGCGACGGGGGTCAGGGTGTCCGCGGTGGCCATGAGCTGGACCCGCAGGGGCAGCCGGCCCTCGTCGCGGAGCAGCTGGTACGCGCCGAGCTCGACGGGGCTGTGGCCGAGCAGGCCGCCTCCGATGCCGGCCTCGGCGCAGGCGGTGACGCCTTCGGCCAGGCAGGCCCGGCCGGCCCGCTCGACGGCGTCGGCGAGCTCGGTCTGGGAGTAGGGCAGCCGCAGCCGGCGGGCGGCGGTCATGGCGCTCTCGGCGAGGAAGGCGCCCTGCCCGGCGATCTCCGCGGGGAGGAGGTCCAGGACCGCGCTGTTGACCACGCAGGCGTGGCCCGAGTCGTGCAGCATGAACACCCTGCGGCCGTCGCTGACCTTGTCCAGTTCGGCGGCGGTGAGGTGGCGCCCGAGGGCCCGCTGGTCGTATCCGGCGATGTCGACCCAGGCGCCGTGCGGTGCGCGGGCGGCCGCCCCCGCGACCACGGCCAGCACGTCGTCGACGCGGGTGCAGGGAGCCACGGTGGGGGTGGCCGCCTTCAGGCCGGTCCAGGCGAGGTGGACGTGCGCGTCGATGAACCCCGGGAGGACGGTGGCGCCCTGGAGGTCGACCACCTCCTGCGCCGGGAGGGAGGCGACGGCGTCGTCCAGGCCCACGATCCGGCCGTTCCAGATGCCCAGCTCGTGGGCGACGGGGTGGCGCGGGTCCATGGTGACGATGTTGGCGTTGGTCAGCCTCGTACTGAGCATGGAGTCTCGTTCCTCGCAGGTCGTCGGGGGCGGGCGGAGGGGGCGGTGGCAGTGGGGCCGTACGGGGGCGGGTACGGCCGGTGGAGCGGCGGGCCGGGGTGCCGGCGGGGGCGGATGGCCGACGGCGGGTCGTGGCAGGGCACGGCGGGGCAGGGCCTCCGGCCGGTGCCCGGCGGGCGCGGGGGCCGGCCGGGCCCGAGGAGGCCCGTACGTCCGCCTGCCCGTACGTCCGCCTCCCGGCCGTCCTGCCGTACCGCCGTCCGGCCGTCCCGCCGCGGACAGGCACGGCCGGGAGGCCCGGGAGGGCGGTCCGGAGGGCGTCCGGAGGAAGGTCAGGAGGCGGGCACCACGGGAGCGGCGTGGTGCCGGGTGCGGGCCGTGGGCACCATCAGCGGGGTGCCGGTCTCCGGGTCGTCGATGATCCGGCAGGGCAGGCCGAAGACCTCCTCGACCAGCTCCGCGGTCATCACGGTCGACGGGTCGCCCTCGGCGGCGACCACGCCGCCGGGTTTGAGCACGACCAGGTGGCTGGCGTAGCGGCAGGCCTGGTTGAGGTCGTGGAGGACCGCGACGATCGTCTGGCCCTTCCGCTCGTGCAGGTCGGCGCACAGGTTCAGCACCTCGACCTGGTGGGCGATGTCCAGGTAGGTGGTGGGTTCGTCGAGGAGCAGGATGTCGGTCTCCTGGGCGAGCACCATGGACAGCCAGACCCGCTGGCGCTGGCCGCCCGACAGGTCGTCGACGGGCCGGTCGGCGAGGTCGAGGACCCCGGTCTGCCGCATGGCCTCGGCGACCGCGGTCTCGTCCTCGGCGGACCACTGCTTGAGCATCCGCTGGTGCGGGTAGCGGCCGCGGGCCACCAGGTCGCCCACGGTGATGCCGCCGGGGGCGGTGGAGGACTGCGGGAGCAGGCCGAGCCGGCGGGCCACCTCGCGGGTGCGGTACGAGGAGATGGCCGCGCCGTCCAGGTACACCTCGCCGGCCTTCGGTTTGAGCATCCGGGCCAGGGCTTTGAGCAGGGTGGACTTGCCGCAGGCGTTGGGGCCGATGATGACGGTGAAGGAGCGGTCGGGGATGACGACGCCGAGGCCGGTGGCCACGGTGCGCTGGTCGTAGGAGAGGGTGAGTCCTTCGGCGCGCAGCCGGGCCGAGGGGGTGGTGGACGCGGGTGTCGCTGTCATGCTCGGCTCTTTCGGGATTCGGTGACCAGCAGCCAGATGAGGTACAGCCCGCCGATGGTGCCGGTGCCGGCGCCCACCGGAAGCAGGGCGGGAGAGAACAGCCGCTGTACGGCGAGGTCGCTGACGGCCAGCAGGAGGGCGCCCATCAGGGCCGCCGGCACCAGTCCGGGGCCGGAGGAGCGGATCAGGGTGCGGGCGAGCTGCGGGGCGGCCAGCGCGACGAACATGATCGGGCCGGTGACGGCGGTGGCGAAGGCGGCGAGCGCGACGCTGGTGAACAGCAGGGCGACGCGGGTGGCGGCCACGTTCACGCCGAGCGCGGTCGCGGTGGCGTCACCCATCTCGATCACGGTGAGCCGGCGGCCGAGCCCGAAGGCGACGGGCAGCAGGACGGCGGTGGCGAGGCCGATCGCCGCGGCGTGGTCCCAGGTGCGGTTGCCCAGGGTGCCGAGCAGCCAGGCCTGGGCCTCCAGGGCTTCCTGCCAGGTGGCCCTGGTGATCAGGTAGCTGTTGACGGCGAGCAGCAGGGCGCTGACGCCGATGCCCATGACGACGAGGCGGAAGCCGGGCGTTCCGCCGCCGAAGACCAGCAGGTAGACCACGAGGGCGGTGGCGAGGCCGCCCACCAGGGCGCCGATCGCGATCTGGTTCATGCTGCCGTTGAAGACGACGATGACCACCAGGGCGCCGGTGGCGGAGCCGTTGGTGAAGCCGATGATGTCCGGGCTGCCCAGGGCGTTGCGGGTGAGGCTCTGCAGGACGGCTCCGCTGACCGCAAGGGCCGCGCCGACGCACAGGGCGGTCACCAGGCGGGGCATGCGCAGGGTGTTGACGATGAAGTCTGCGGCGCCGGAGCCGGTGCCGGTCAGGGCCTCGATCACCTCGCCGACCGACAGCCGGAAGTCGCCCGTGGTCAGGGTGATGCCCATGACGAGCACCAGGAGGGTCAGCAGGGTGAGCGTGACGGCCACGGTGCGGGCGTGGACGCGCAGTGAGGTCCGGCCGCCGCGGCTGCGCCACACGGTCCCGGTGACCGTCCGCGGGCCGGCGGCGGGCTTCCCCGATGCCGGCCCCCCTGCTGCCGGGTTCTCCCCGGGGTTCGCTCCGGGGTTCCCTGCGGGTGTCCCCTCGGACGTCGTCACGGCGGGGTCGTTCACAGGGAGACCAGCTTTCGGCGGCGGCACAGGGCGAGGAACAGCGGCGCGCCGACGAACGCGGTGACGATGCCGACCTGGACCTCGCCGGGCGCACCGATGACGCGGCCGAGGACGTCGGAGGCGATCAGCAGGACGGGCGCGAGCACGGCCGAATAGGCCATCAGCCAGCGCTGGTCGGGACCGACGAGGAAGCGGGCCATGTGCGGGACGACGAGCCCGACGAAGGCGATGGGCCCGGCGGCGGCGGTGGCCGCGCCGCAGAGCAGCATGACGGCGAACATGCCGGCGGCGCGGGTGCGGCCCACGTTGACGCCGAGGGCGCGGCCCATCTGGTCGCCCATGGCCAGGGCGTTGAGGGAGGGCGCGAGGGCGAGCGCGAGGACCAGGCCGACCAGGATGAAGGGCAGGACGACCCAGAACACGTCCATCTGACGTCCCGCCAGGGAGCCGACCGTCCAGAACCGGAACTGGTTGAAGGCGCGCGGCTTGAGCAGGAGCACGGCGGAGTTGAAGGCGAACAGCACGGCGGTGACCGCGGCGCCGGCCACGACGAGGCGGTCCGGGGTGACCAGGCTACGCCCGGCCGAGCCGAGCAGGTAGACCACCACGGAGGCGATGGCCGCGCCGGCGAAGGCGAACCACACGTAGCCGAGGGCGGTGACGACCCCGAAGAAGCCGATGGCGAGCACCACTCCGGTGGCGGCGCCGAGGCCGACTCCGAGCAGTCCGGGATCGGCGAGCGGGTTGCGGGTGAGGGCCTGCTTGAGCGCGCCGGAGAGGCCGAGGGCCGCGCCGACGAGTATCCCGAGGAGGGTCCTGGGGATGCGGTACTCGTGGATGATGACGGACGCCTGCGAACCGTCGGGGGCCCAGAGCAGGCGCCAGGTCTCGGTGAACGGGATGTCCCTGGTGCCCCACCAGATGCCGAGGAGGGAGACCAGCAGGAGGACGGCCAGCGCGGCCAGCAGGCCGGCTCCACGCAGGGCGGCGGCGGTGCTCCGCCGGCCGGCCGGCCGTACGGGACCGTCGGCGCCGGCCGCGATCGCCGGCTTCGTATCGACCGCCAACGGAAGACTCCCCCCAGTCACACAGCACAGGGCGCACACATCGCACATGTCCGAATAAAGGCGACGTTTCCACCGACACCTCACAACTTAGGTGAGGCTAACCGAGCCTCACCCGCAGGGTCAACGCGACTGCGCAGCAAGGGAGTAGGCGACCGTCCCCCATCCGGCCCACCATCCGGTCCACGGCCACCACTTAGACTAGCCTTACCTAACTATCCGACCATCTCCGGAGGTCACCCATGCCCGAACGGAGTCCGGCCGGAGGCGATGTCCTCCGGCGTGCGATCGGGGGCCGCCGGCGCCTGATCGCCTGGGCTTCCCTGCTCGGAACGGCACACCAGGGCTGCGAGGCACTCGTTCCCGTGGTCATCGGCGTGGTCATCGACCAGGCCGTCGCGACGGGTTCGTCCGGCGCCCTGGTCAACCGCCTGCTCCTGCTGGCCGTGCTGTTCCTGGTCCTGTCCACCTGCTACCGGACCGGGGCCCGGCTCGCGGAGCGCGCGGGCGAGGAAGCCGCGCACGAACTCCGGGTGGAGCTCGGGGCGCGGGTCCTCCAGCCCCGGGGCGGTGCGGAGGCCGGCCGGCTGCCCGGCGAACTCACCAGCATCGCCACCGAGGACGCCAGGCGGGTCGGCGCCGTCGCGCTGATGCTGCCGTTCGGCATCGCCGCCCTGGCCGGACTCACCGTCAGCGCCGTCGCCCTGCTGCGCGTCTCCGTCCCGCTCGGCCTGCTGGTGCTGCTCGGGATCCCCCCGCTGCTCTGGCTCGGCCACCGCATCAGCGGGCCGCTGGAACAGCGCAGCGAGACCGAGCAGGAACGGGCCGCGCACGCCTCCGGGGTCGCCGCCGACCTGGTCTCCGGCCTCCGCGTGCTCAAGGGCATCGGCGCCGAGTCGGCGGCCGTGGCCCGGTACCGGCGCACCAGCCAGGACTCGCTCTCCGCCGCGCTGCGGGCGGCCCGCAGCCGGGCCGGGCACGAGGGCGCCGTACTCGCCCTGACCGGGCTGTTCGTCGCGGGCATCGGCATGGCCGGGGCCCACCTGGCGATGCGCGGCTCGCTGAGCGTCGGCGAGCTGGTGGCGGCGGTGGGCCTGGCCCAGTTCCTGCTCGGTCCGTTCCAGACCCTGGGCTGGGTGAACGCCGAACTCGCCCAGGGCCGCGCCTCCGCCCGGCGGATCGCCGAGGTGCTGGACGCCCCGGGCGCCGTCACCACCGAGGACCCCGCCGGCCTCCCCGGACACCTCGCCGGCGGACTCCGGCTGCGCGGCGTACGGCTGGGCGCCCTGCGCGGCGTCGACCTGGACATCGCGCCGGGGTCCACGGTCGGCGTGGTCGCCCGGGACCCGGCTGCCGCCCGCGACCTGCTGCTGTGCCTGGCCCGCGAGGCCGATCCGGCCGGGGGTTCCGTCGAGCTGGACGGCGTAGCGCTGGCCGGGCTGGATCCCGCGGACGTCCGTACGGCGGTCCGGGTCGCCCACCACGAGGCCGACCTGTTCGAGACCAGTCTGCTCGACAACGTACGGGCCGGCGCCCGGGCCGCCGGGACGCGGCTCAGCGCCGACGGCATCGAGGCCGCGCTGCACGCCGCGGCGGCCGACGAGGTCGCCCGGACGCTGCCCGACGGGGTCGACACCCTGCTCGCCGAGCGCGGCCGCTCCCTGTCCGGCGGGCAGCGGCAGCGGGTGGCGCTCGCCCGGGCCCTGGCCGGAGACCCGCCCGTGCTGGTGCTGCACGACCCGACCACCGCGGTGGACGCGCTCACCGAGGCGCTGATCGCGGGCCGGCTGCGCGAGCTGCGGAAGGGCCGGACGACCGTGCTGGTCACCACCAGCCCGGCGCTGCTCGCGGTCACCGACCGCGTGGTGGTGCTCGACGGCGGCACCGTCACCGCCGACGGCCCGCACCACGAACTGGCCGGAGCCGACCCGGCGTACCGCGCGGCGGTGCTGGCATGAACCGTGAACCGGAGGAGACCCGCGTGGAGCAGCGGCCCGTGGAGCAGAGGACCGGGGAGCGGAAGCCCGCGGAGGATCCCCGCCCGGAGCCGGACCCCGTGCAGGCGGGCCCCGTGGAGCAGACTCCCGGGGACGGGACTGCCATGGAGCAGAGGCCAGGGGACGGGACTCCCGTGGAGCCGGGCTCCGTGGGGCAGACGGCGCCGGACCCCGGGCCCGCCCTGCTGCCGGTGGCGACCGGCGCCCGCACCGTGGCCGCGCTCCGCGGGCTGCTGCGCGGCCACCGCGCCCTGGCCGCCTCCGCGGTGGCCGTCCTGCTCCTGGGCACCGGCATCGGCCTGCTGACCGCCCCGCTGCTCGGCCACGTCGTCGACCTCGTGGTCGAACACCGCGGCACGGACGCGCTCACCGTGCCGCTCGTCCTGCTGATCGTGGTCGCGCTGGGCCGCGGCGCCGCCACCGCCGCCGGCAGCGCCCTCGTCGCCCGGCTCGGCGAGACGGTCCTGGCGGCGCTGCGCGAACGGTTCGTCGAACGGGCCCTGCACCTGCCGCTGGACCGGGTCGAACGGGCCGGCTCGGGCGACCTGGTCTCCCGGGTGACCGGCGACGTCACCCTCGTCGCCCGCTCGGTACGCCAGGCCCTGCCCGAATTCGCCCGCTCCACCCTCACCATCGCCCTGACCCTGGCCGGACTCGCCGTCCTGGACTGGCGGTTCCTGCTCGCCGTACTGCCCGCCGTGCCGGTGCAGATCCTGTCCGTACGGTGGTACCTGCGCGGCGCCACCCCCGTGTACACGGCGCACCGGGTGGCCACCGGAGCCCTCCAGCACCAGCTGCTGGACAGCGTCGGCGGGGCCCGTACGGTACGCGCCTTCCGGCTGGGCGAGGAGCACGCGGCGCTCATCGAGCGGCGGTCCCGGGCGGCGGTGGACCTGGCCCTGCGCGGCATCCACGTGGTGACGGGGTTCTTCTCCCGCCTCAACCTGGCCGAGTTCATCGGACTCGGCGGGATCCTGGTCACCGGCTTCCTGCTGGTGGACGGCGGTGAGGTGACCATCGGCACGGCCACCGCGGCCGCGCTCTACTTCCACAGCCTCTTCAACCCGGTCAACGCCGCCCTGTTCCTGCTCGACGACGTCCAGTCGGCGGGCGCGAGCCTGACCCGCCTGGTCGGGGTGGCGGACCTGCCGGCGGAGGCCGGCCCGGAGCGTCCCGCCCGCCCGGCGGACGGCTCCGTGAAGGTGTCCGGACTGAACCACTCCTACCGGGACGGGCACCCGGTGCTGCGGGACGTCTCCCTGGAGGTGGAACCGGGGGAACGGGTGGCGCTGGTCGGCGCCAGCGGGGCCGGGAAGACCACCCTGGCCAAGCTGCTGGCCGGGGTGCACCGACCGGCCGGCGGAACGGTGGTCCTCGGCGGGGTCGACGCGGAGGACCTCGGACCGGACGGGATGCGCCGGGCGGTGGTCCTGATCAGCCAGGAGGTGCACGTGTTCGCGGGTCCGCTCGCGGAAGACCTGCGCCTGGCCCGCCCCGGCGCCACCGACGCCGAACTCGACGCCGCCCTGGCCGTGGTGGGCGCCACCGGCTGGGTGGCGGCCCTGCCGGACGGTCCGGCGACCGTGGTCGGCGACGGCGGGCACGCGCTGACGGTCGCCCAGGCCCAGCAGCTGGCCCTGGCCCGCCTGGTCCTGACCGACCCGCCCGTCGCCATCCTCGACGAGGCCACCGCCGACGCGGGCAGCGCGGGTGCCCGCGAGCTGGAGGCTGCCGCCGAACGCGCGCTGCGGGGCCGGACCGGTCTCCTGGTGGCCCACCGGCTCCCCCAGGCCGCTGCCGCGGACCGCATCGTGCTCCTCGCCGACGGCCGCATCGCCGAAACGGGCACGCACGAGGCGCTGGTCGCCGCCGGGGGCCCCTACGCGGCCCTCTGGTCCGCCTGGTCCACCCCGCGCACCCCGACCCCCTGACGGGGGTCACCCCTGAGGCCCGGCCCCCTCCTCCGAGGCGGCCGGGCCTCCGGCGTCCCCTCGCGGGGCGATCCCTCGCGCGGGGTGCCCGGCGCTGCGCGGGCATGTGGCGCCCGCCCGCGCAGCGGGCGATAAGCGGGCGAGCCCCCGCACGCCGCCGTGGGGCGGGGTGCGGGGGCTCTCCCGGGGCAGCCGGCGCGGGGCCCGCCGGGCGGGGTCGCGCCGCGGCGGGTCAGCCCTGCTGCGCAGCGATCAGGCTCGCCGGCCGGAGGTCCGTCCAGTTGTTCTCCACGTACGTCAGGCAGGCGTCCCGCGTGTCCTCCCCGAAGACGGTCCGCCAGCCGGCCGGCACCTCCGCGAAGGAGGGCCAGACCGAGTGCTGGTTCTCGTCGTTGACCAGGACCAGGAATCGGCCCTGCGGGTCTTCGAACGGGTTCGTGGAGGTGGTGGGGTTGGCGCTCATGCGTTTTCGCTCCTCGTGGACATGATGGTGAACAGCTCGGAGAGCGGCTGTCCGGGATCTGCTGCCACAGAGCGCAGCAGCACGTGCAGTTCGCCGGCGAGCCGGGCCGCCTTGCCCCGGCCCAGCAGCGGTGTGGCGAAGACCAGTTCGCAGGGGACGGGGCCGTCGCCGCGCGGCTCGTAGAAGCTCAAGGTGAGCTCGCCGCGTGCCGCACCGGTCGGGACGGCGTGGAACGAGCCCATGCCGCCCTCCAGTTCGGCGAAGTCCGCCTGCTCGTGGTGGACCACCATGACCTGGGGGCCCGCCGCGAACAGTCCGGTCGCGCGGACCACCTCGTCGAAGGGGACGTCCTGCCGGTCGAGCGCGGCCAGGGTCGTCTCCCGTACTCGCTCCAGCAGGGCGGCGAAGGACGGGTCGCCGGCCGTGTCGGTGCGCAGGACGACCGTGTTGAAGAAGCAGCCGACCAGGTCGGCGAGCCGCTCGTCGGTGCGTCCGGCGACCATGGTGCCGATCGGCAGGTCCGTGCCGGCGCCGTGCGCGGTGAGCAGCGCCGACAGGGCGGCGTGCAGCACCATGAAGAGGCTGGTGCCGGTGGATGCCGCGAGCCGGTCGAGGGCGGAGTGGAGCTCCTCGTCGAGCACGAAGGGGACGTGGTCGGTGCGCGAGGGCCCGGAGTCGTCCGCGGAGCGCGGCCGGTCCGTGGGCAGGGCCAGTCCGGCGGGCGCGCCGTCCAGTGCCTGCCGCCAGTAGGCGAGTTGGCGGGCGACGGCCGACCCGGGGTCGGCCGGGTCGCCGAGCAGCTCCCGTGCCCAGCGGGCGTAGTCGCCGTAACCGACCGGCAGCGGCTGCCAGTCGGGGGCCGTCCCGCGCTCCCGGGCCGCGTAGGCGGTGGTGAGGTCGCGGAAGAGCGGTACGACGGACCATTCGTCCACGCCGAGGTAGTGCGCCCGCAGCAGCAGTGCCTGGCTGCCGTCCGGGGCCTTGAGCAGCCTGGCCCGCAGCGGTGCGGCGGAGGCCAGGTCCGGTTCCTCCACGGCGAGTTCGGCGAGCCGGGCGTCGAGGTCGGCGCAGGTCTCGTGCTCCAGTGCCGGCGGGTCGGCCGGCAGCGCGGTGAGCTGCCCGTCCCGTTCGGCGAAGCGGGTGCGCAGCGGCTCGTGCCGGGCCGTGAGGTCGTCGAGCGCGGCCGCCAGGGCCGCCGGGTCCAGCAGGCCCGGGGAGCGCAGCACCAGGGCGTGGTCGTCGGCCGCGTACCGCCGGTACGCGGACCACTGCCAGTGCTGTACGGGTGCCGGGGCGCGCGTCCCGTGCGCGCCGCCGGACTCCGCCGCGCGGAGTTCCGGCCGGGCGGCGGCCGCGGTGGCGGTCGCGCCGTGCAGGCGGTCGGCGATGCCGGCGACGGTCTGGGCGTCGAAGACGTCGCGGATGGTCAGTTCGGCGCCGAACTCGGAGCGGATCCGGCCGAGCAGGCGCATGGCGGCCATGGAGTGCCCGCCGAGGGCGAAGAAGCTGTCGTGCGCGCCGACGGCGTCCAGCCTGAGGATCTCGCCGAAGAGGGCGGCGAGCCGGGTCTGGGTCCCGCCGGCCGGGCGGGCGTCGCCGGTCATGCCGGACCAGTCGGGCGCGGGCAGCGCCTTGTGGTCCAGCTTGCCGTTGGGGGTGAGCGGCAGCGGGCCGTCGAGCGGCACCAGCAGCGCCGGGACCATGTACTCGGGGAGGGCGCCGGCCGCGTGGGCGCGGAGTTCGCGCAGGTCGAGGGCGGTGTCCCGGTCGGGGACGACGTAGCCGACGAGGCGGACGATGTCGCCGTCGCGGTCGGGCAGCACGGTGGCCTGGGCGACGCCGGGGTGTCCGGCGAGCGCGGCCTCGATCTCGCCGAGCTCGATGCGGAAGCCGCGGATCTTCACCTGGGTGTCGACCCGGCCGAGGAAGTCGAGGTTTCCGTCGGTGCGCCAGCGGGCCCGGTCTCCGGTCCGGTACATGCGGGTGCCGGGGGCGCCGAACGGGTCGGCGGTGAAGCGCTCGGCGGTGAGGCCGGGGCGGCCGAGGTAGCCGCGGGCCAGGCCCCGTCCGGAGACGTACAGTTCGCCGACCACGCCGGGCGGGACGGGCCGGAGCCGGTCGTCCAGCACGTAGCACAGGGTGTTGGGGTCGGGAATGCCGATCGGGACGCGGCCGGCGGGGCGGGTGACCGCCCGCCGGGAGTCCCACAGGGTGGAGTTGACCGTGGCCTCGGTCAGTCCGTAGGCGCAGATCAGGTCGGCGGTGGCGCCGAACCGCTCGAAGAGGTCCGGCGGTACGGTCTCGGTGCCGACCAGGACGGTGGAGCCCTCGGGCAGGGTGCAGCCCGGCGGGAGCGCGGAGACCAGGGACGGCGGCAGGATCATGTGGGTGATCGCGTGCTCGGCGAGGAAGTCGGTGAGCTCCGGTCCGGCGACCCGGGCCTCCTCGGTGATCAGGACCAGGGTGCCGCCGTGGCAGAGGGCCATGACCAGTTCGAACGCGAAGACGTCGAAGCCGATCGAGGCGAACTGCAGCACGGTGCTGTCGGGCCGGAGGCCCATCCGGTCCACGGCGGTGGCGACCAGGCTGGAGATGCCCTCGTGCGGGACGACCACGCCCTTGGGGCGGCCGGTGGAGCCGGAGGTGTAGATGACGTACGCGGCCTGGTCGAGCGGCACCTCGGGGACGGCCGGCGGGGTGTCGGGGAGCACGGCGAGGCGGGCGGCGGTGGCCGGCTCGTCGAGCAGCAGCACCGGGACGCCGTCGACGGCGGGGATCTTCCCGGCGACCGGTTCGGTGCCGACGACCAGCGCGGCGGCCGAGTCGGCGGTCATGTAGGCGAGCCGGTCCCCGGGGTGGACCAGGTCCAGCGGGAGGAAGGCGGCGCCCAGCTTCAGGGCGGCCAGCACGGTGGCGATCATGTCGGCGGAACGCGGGACGGCGACGCCGACCACGCTCTCGGTGCCGACGCCGTGCTCGGCGAGCAGGCGGGCGATCCGGTTGGAGCGGGCGTCCAGCTGGGCGTAGGTCAGCCGTTCGGACCGGTCGACCAGGGCCGTCGCGTCGGGGCGGGTGGTGACGTGCCGGGCGAACAGGGCGGGTATCGACAGCTCGTCGACCGGGCGCGGGCCGCCGTTGAACCCTTCCAGGACCAGCCGGCGCTCGTCCTCGCCGAGGACGCGGGCGGCGGACAGCGGGGCGCCGGGCGCCTCGGCGACGGCGGCGACCAGGCGGCGCAGGCAGGCGGCCAGGCGGTCGGCGGTCTCCGGGTCGAAGAGTTCGGTGGCGTACTCCAGGCGGCACTCCAGGGAGCCGCTGTCCTCCTCGTCGGTCGTGTGCTCGGTGAAGCTGAACACCAGGTCGAACTTGGCGGAGCCGATCCGGAAGGGGACGTGCTCCACGGTCAGGCCGGGCAGGTCCAGGGCGCCGTCGGTGCGCTGGTGGTAGCCGACCATCACCTGGAACAGCGGGTTCCGGGCCAGCGACCGGGTCGGGTTGAGCTTCTCCACGACGGCCTCGAAGGGCACGTCGGCGTGCGAGAACGCCGCCAGGTCGGTGTCGCGGACCCGGGCCAGCAGCTCGGTGAAGCTGGGGTCGCCGGACAGGTCGGTGCGCAGCACGAGGGTGTTGACGAAGAAGCCGACCAGGTCGTCGAGGGATTCCTCGCCGCGGCCCGCGATCGGCGCGCCCAGCGGGATGTCGGTGCCGGCGCCCATGCGGTGCAGCAGTGCGGCGACGGCCGCGTGGACCACCATGAACATGCTGGCGCCGGTCTCCCGGGACAGCGCCTTCAGGCCCCGGTAGGCGGCGGCGTCGAAATCGACGTCGAGTTCGGCGCCGGTGAACGCCGGGCGGGCCGGGCGGGCCCGGTCCGCGGGGAGCTCCAGTTCCTCGGGGGCCCCGGCCAGGACGGTGTTCCAGTGGTCCAGCTGGCGGGCGGCGGGGGAGGCCGGGTCGGCGGGGTCCCCGAGGAGCTCCTGCTGCCACAGGGCGTAGTCGGCGTACTGGACGGGCAGCGGCTCCCAGGCGGGCGCGGTGCCGGCGCGGCGGGCGGCGTAGGCCCGGGCGAGGTCGCGCAGGAAGGGGCGGTCGGACCACTCGTCGGTGGTGATGTGGTGCAGCAGCAGGACGACGACGTGGCTGTCGGGCGCGGTCTCGATCAGGGTGGCGCGCAGCGGGAGTTCGCGGGCCAGGTCGAAGGGCCGGCCGACGGCGGCGTCGACCAGGGCCGGGACCTCGTCCTCGGCGGCGTGCAGCAGTTCCACGGCGGGGCGGGCGGTGCCGGCCGGGAGGATCCGCTGGACGGCCTGGCCGTCGTGGTCGGTGAACAGGGTACGCAGGGCCTCGTGCCGGTCGGTGACGTCACCGAGGGCGGCGGTCCAGGCGTCCCGGTCGAGGGTCCCGCGCAGCCGCATGACCAGGGGGAAGTTGTACGCGGCCGAGGTGCACTCGATCTGCTGGATCATCCACAGGCGCTGCTGGGCGTGGGAGAGCGGGAGCCGGTCGGGCCGCTCGTACGCGGTGAGCGCGGGGCGGGCCGGTCCGCCGGAGCGGGCGCCGCGCCCGACGAGTCCGGCGAGTTCCGCGGGGGTCCGGGCCTCGAAGAGGTCGCGGATGGCGAGTTCGGCGGCGAGGGCGGTCCGGGCACGGCCGATGAGCCGGGTGGCGAGCAGCGAGTGGCCGCCGAGCTCGAAGAAGTCGCTGTCGATGCCGACGCTGCCGGCGGGCAGGCCGAGCACCTCGGCGTAGAGGGCGGTGAGGATCTCCTCCTGCGGGGTGCGGGGGGCGCGGCCGGTGCCGGCGGCGGCGAACTCGGGGGCGGGCAGGGCCCGTACGTCGAGCTTGCCGTTGACGGTGAGCGGGAGGACGGCGACGGTCACCAGGGCGGCCGGGACCATGTAGTCGGGCAGCCGGGTCTTCAGGTGCTCGCGCAGGGCCTGCACCCACTCCTCCGCTCCGGCGGGGTGTCCGCCGTCCGCGGCGGCCCCTCCGGCCGGGACGACGTAACCGACGAGCCGCTTGGTGCCCGCGGTCTCGTGCACGACCACGGCGGCGTGGGCGACTGCGGGGTGGTCGGCGAGGGCGGTGGAGATCTCGCCGAGCTCGATCCGGTAGCCGCGGATCTTGACCTGGTCGTCGGTGCGGCCGAGGAAGTCGATCAGGCCGTCGGGGCGCTGCCGGACCAGGTCGCCGGTGCGGTACATACGGCCGCCGGGGGCGCCGAACGGGTCGGCGACGAACCGTTCCGCCGTGAGGCCGGGCCGGGCGTGGTAGCCGCGGGCCAGGCCGGTGCCGGCGATGTACAGCTCGCCGGGGCAGCCGGGCGGCACCGGGCGGAGCCTGGCGTCCAGGACGTAGCCGCGGGTGTTGCGGATGGGCCGGCCGACGGTCGGGGTGGGGCTGTCGGCGGTGGAGCCGCCGAGGGTGTTGATGGTGTACTCGGTGGGCCCGTACAGGTTGTAGCCGTAGGTGTCCTCGGTCTCGGCGAGGCGGGTCCACACGGTGTCGGAGACGGCCTCGCCGCCGAGCAGGACCAGGGCGGGCCGGTGCCGGCCGGTGTGCTCCCCCCGCTCGTCGGCGGGTACGTCCTGCCCACCCGCGGGTACGTCCCGCTCGCCCGCCGGTTCGTCGCGGTCGAGGAGGCCCTCCTCGATGAGCAGCTGGGCGTAGGTGGGGGTCACGTTGACGACGTCGATGCGGTTCCGGTCGCAGTAGGCGACCAGGGCCTCGGCGTCGCGGCGCAGTTCCTCGTCGCAGACGTGCACCTCGTGGCCCTCGACCAGCCAGAGCAGCTCCTCCCAGGACATGTCGAAGGCGAAGGAGACGGTGTGCGCGATCCGCAGCCGCCGTCCGCCGGCCGCGGCGATGGCCGGGTCGAACACCTCGGTCTGGTGGTTGAGCTGCATGTTCGTCAGGCCCCGGTAGGGGGTGACGACGCCCTTGGGCTTGCCGGTGGAGCCGGAGGTGTAGATGACGTACGCCGGGTGCTCCAGCCGGCCGGGTGTGCCGGGCGCGAACGCGGGCCGTTCGGCGTCGGTGACGGGAGTGTCCGGCAGTGCGGCGAGGGCGTCCGCGACGGCCGGGTCGTCCAGGGCCACCTCAGGGGCGAGCGGGCCGTCCGGGCCGCGCAGGGCGGGGGCGACGGCGGTGGTGGTCAGCAGGCACAGCGGGCCGGTGTCCTCGACCATCAGGCGCAGCCGGTCGGCCGGGTGGTCCAGGTCGAGCGGCAGGTACGCGGCTCCGGTGCGGAGCACCGCGAACAGCGCGACGACCATCTCGGTGGAGCGGGGCAGGGCCAGCGCCACGGTGCGCTCCGGGCCGGCCCCGCGGGCCAGCAGCAGCCGGGCCGTCCGGTTGATCCGGGCGTCGAGTGCGGCGTAGGTGAGGACTTCCCCGCCGAAGACCACGGCGGTGGCGTCGGGCGTACGGGCGGCCTGCGCGGCGAGCAGGTCGGCGACGGTCTCGTCGGGCAGGGGCCGGTCGCTGTCGGCCCAGGCGGACTCCAGGTCGGCGCGCTCGCCGGGCAGCAGCAGGTCGACGGTGCCGGTGGCGGCGCCGAGGTCGCCGAGGAGGCGTTCGACCAGGGTGCGGAAGCGGTCCAGGATCGCGGCGGCCTGGCGGTCGGTGATCAGGTCCGGGCGGTACTCCAGCTTGGCCCGGACGGTCGCGGCCGGGTTCACGATCAGGGTGAGCGGGTAGTGGGTGGCGTCCACGCTGTCCACGCCGGTGATGCCGTGCCGCTGCGTGAGGGCGCGGAAGCCTCCCTCGTCGGCGAAGTTCTGCAGCACGTACAGGGTGTCGAAGAGGACGCCGTGGCCGCCGGCCTGCTGGAGTTCGGCGAGTCCGAGGTACTCGTGGTCCATCAGGGCGACCCGCTCGGCCTGGATGCGGTGCAGCAGGTCCGCGACCGGCTCGTCGGGGCGGAGGGTGATCCGCTGCGGGACGGTGTTGAGGAACATGCCGATGGCGGTGTCGGCGCCGGGCACGTCGGCGGGACGGCCGGCCACGGTGGCGCCGAAGACCACGTCGTCGCGGCCGACGGCGGCGGAGAGCACCAGCGCCCAGGCGGCGGACAGCACCGCGTTGACGGTCAGGCCGTGCTCGCGGGCGGCGGTGCGCAGCCGGTCGCCGAGCCCGTCCTCGAAGTCGAGGCTGTGGCGGCGCGGGATGACGGGTTCGCCGCCGCGGGTACGGGCGACCAGGGTGGGCTCGTCCAGGCCGGCCAGGGCGCCGCGCCAGGCGGCACGCGCCGCGTCGGCGTCCTGTCCGGCGAGCCAGGCCAGGTAGTCGCGGTAGCTGCCGGGCTCGCGCATGCCGGTGGTGTCGCCGGCGGAGGCGTACAGCCCGAGGAGCTCGTCGAGGAACAGCGACTGCGACCAGCCGTCCCAGGCGACCAGGTGGTGGGTGAGCATCAGCCGGTCGGTGGTGTCGGTGAGCCGGATCAGGTGGAGCCGGAACAGCGGCGGGGCGGCCAGGTCGAAGCGGCGGGTGCGGTCGGCCCCGGAGATGGCGTCGAGCCGGGCCTGCCGGGCGGTGGCGTCCAGGCCGGTGAGGTCGGTCTCGGTGAGCGGGACCGGGACGTCCGCGGCCGCTGCGAGGAACTGCACGGGGGCGGGCAGCCCGTCCGCGGTGATGCCGGTGCGCAGGGCGGGGTGCCGGGCGAGGAGGGCGCCGATGGCGGTGCGCAGCCGGTCGGCGTCGAGCCTGCGGTCGAAGTCGAAGCAGTCCTGGGCGGTGTAGACGTCCAGGCCCTCGGTGTCGTAGCTGGCGTGGAAGTGGATGCCCTCCTGCAGCGGGGACAGCGGCCAGATGTCGGTGACCGGGAGCGGGGCGGCTTCCTGGACGCGGTCGATCGCGTCCTGGTCGAGTACGACGAGTGGCAGGTCGGAGGGGGTGAGGGCGGCGCGGACGGGGCCGTCCGCGGTCTGCTCGGCGAGTTCGCGCAGGGCGGCGGCGAAGGCGCGGCTGATGCCCTCGACGTCCTCGCGGGTCAGCGGGCCGCCGTCGGCCCAGGTCCAGGTGGCGCGGAGTTCGGGGCCGGCGGGGGTGTCCGCGCAGAGCGCGTTGAGCTGGAGCGGGTAGGGCATGGCCAGGCCGTCGTCCGGTGCCACGGCGAGCGCGTCGGTCTCGGCGGCGGGCGCCCAGTCGCGGGTCTGGTCGGCGGGCAGCCGGCCGAAGTAGTTGAACAGCACCTGGGCGGTGGACAGTTGCGCGAAGACCGGGGCGAGCTGCGGGTTCAGGTAGCGCAGCATGCCGTAGCCGGCGCCGGCGTCGGGGGCGGACCGTACGGCTTCCTTGGCGGCGCGCAGGGCCTCGAAGGCGGTGCCGGCCGCGGGCAGCCGTACGGGGTGCAGGGAGGTGAACCAGCCGACCGTGCGGGACAGGTCCAGGCCGGTGCCCTGGCGGCCGTGCCGCTCCAGGTCGACCAGCAGGTCGGCGTCGGCGAGGGCGCCTCCGGCGGCCGTGGCTCCGGCGGACTCGCCGCGCCGGACGGACACCGCGGTGCGCAGGGCGGCCAGCAGCACCTCGGTGACGTCCGCGCCCGCGGCCGCGGGGACCCTGGTGAGCAGCGCGCCCGTGAGCTCGGTGGGCAGGGTGAGGGTGAGGTCGCGGGCGGCGCCGGCGGTGCCGGTCCGGCCGGCGCCCGGGACGAGCTCGGCGCCGGGTGCCAGGACCTGTGCCCAGTACGGGAGTTCGGCCTGCCGCTCGGGGGAGGTGGCCTGCTCGGCGACGGTCCGGGCGAACCGGCGCAGCGATACGGGTACGGGCTCCAGGGCCGGGGTGCGGCCGTCGGCGACGGCGTCCCAGGCGGCGGCGAGGTCTCCGAGCAGCACCCGCCAGGACACCCCGTCGACGACGAGGTGGTGCACGACCAGCAGCAGCCTGCCGGGGGTTCCGGCGCCGGCGTCGAACCAGACGGCCTGCACCGTGGTGCCCGTGTCGGGGTCGAGGCGGGAGGCGGCGGCGTCGGATTCGGCGGCGATCAGTGCGCGCAGTGCGGTGTCGTCGAGTCCGGCGGCGTCAGCGCGGCGAAGCAGGGCGGCGGCGTCGGTGCCGCCCGGCTCGGCGGTCCGGGCGGACCAGAGGGCGGGGATGGCCGGGCCGAGGTCCATCCGGGTCAGGGTGAGGCGGAGGCCGTCGTGGTGGTCGAGGACGGACTGCAGGACCCGGGCGAGCCGGCCGGTGTCGGCGTCGGCGGGGGCCTGGAGCAGCATCGACAGGTTGAACCGGCCGATGGGGCCGCCGTCCTCGCGGAGCTGGTGGACGATGGGCAGCAGGGTGAGGTCGCCGATGCCGTCGGGGTCGGCGGCCGGGGCGGCGGTGGTGTCCGCGGGGCCGCCGGCGGCGGCCGCCAGGGCGGCGGGGGTGCGGTGTTCGAAGACGTCGCGGGGGCCGATGGTGATGCCGGCCTTGCGGGCGCGGCTGACGACCGACATGGAGAGGATGCTGTCGCCGCCGAGCCCGAAGAAGTCCTCGTCGGCGCCGACCCCGTCGAGGCCGAGGACGGCGGCGAAGATGCCGCGGAGCCGCTCCTCGCGGCCCTCCCGGCCGACCGCGGGGGCGGGGGCGGCCGGGGCGGCCGCCGTGCGGCGGACCTCGGGGGCGGGCAGCGCCCTGAGGTCGGTCTTGCCGCCGGGGGTCAGCGGCAGGGCGTCGAGGGTGACGAAGTGCGCCGGGACCATCGGGGCGGGCAGCGCGGCGGTGGCGGCGGCCCGGACGGCTTCGGTGTCGAGGCGGGCGCCCCGGGCCGGGACCAGGTAGGCCACCAGCTGCTTGGTGCCGCGCTCGTCCTCACGGGCGGTCACCACGACCTCCCCGACGGCCGGTTCGTCCCGCAGCCGGGCTTCGATTTCCCCGAGTTCCACTCGGTTTCCCCTGATCTTGACCTGGTGGTCGGTGCGCCCGAGGTAGGTGAGCGCTCCGTCGCCACTGAACTGGACCATGTCTCCGGTGCGGTACATCCGCTCCCCGGGCCCGCCGAACGGGTCGGCGGTGAACCGCTCCGCGGTGAGCGCGGCGCGGCCGTGGTAGGCGCGGGCGAGCTGTCCGCCCGCGATGTAGAGCTCGCCGGGCTCCCCCGCCGCGACGTGGCGGAGGTACCGGTCGAGGACGTAGAGGCGGGTGCCGCCGACGGCGCGGCCGATGGGCACCGTGCCCCCGGTGCCGCCGGCCCCGGCCGGGTCGGCCCGGTGGCTGGTGACCTGGATGACGGCCTCGGTGGGCCCGTACACGTTGTGGAGCGGGACGCCGGTGGCCTCGTGCCAGCGGCGGGCGAGCCGGGCGGGCAGGGCCTCGCCACCGCTGAAGGCCCGGCGCAGGGTGCGCCACCACGGCCCGTCCGTGGCGGGCCCGTCCGTGCCGGTCCCGTCCGTGGCCGGCGCGGCCGCCTCCCCGGCCTCCTCGGCGAGCAGGGCGCCGTAGACGGACGGCACCAGGTCGACGGTGGTGACCCGTTCGGCGCGGATCAGCCCGGTGAGGTAGGCCGGGTCGCGGTGGCCGTCCGGCCGGGCGACGACCACGGTGCCGCCCGTGAGCAGCGGGACGAACATCTCCTGGAGGGCGGGGTCGAAGCCGGTCGAGTACTGGTGCAGCACCCGGTCGTCCGGGCCGAAGCCGAAGTGCCGTGCGGTCCAGGTCAGCTGGGCGGCCAGCGCACCGTGCGGGACGACGACGCCCTTGGGCACCCCGGTGGAGCCCGAGGTGTACATGACGTACGCGGCGGAGTCCGGGCGGACGGCGGGCAGCGGGGCCGCGTCCGCCGGGAGGCGCTCCTCGTGGCCGGGGCCGATCGGCACCGGCTCGGCGCCGGTGCCCGTGGGCAGGCGGAGCCGGGAGTCGTCGGTGACGACGACCAGACGGGCCCCGGAGTCGGTGAGCATGTGCCGCACCCGGTCGGCGGGGTGGTCCACGTCCACCGGCAGCCAGGCGGCGCCGGCCTTCCATACGCCGAGCAGGGCGACCAGGGACTCCGCGGAGCGGGGCACGGCGACGGCGACGACGGTCTCCGGTCCGGCGCCGAGCGCGGTCAGCCGCCGGGCGAGGGCCTCGGCCCGGGCGTCCAGGGCGGCGTGGTCGGTGGTGCCGTCCTCCGTCACGACCGCGGTCGCACCGGGCGTACGGGCGGCCTGGGCGGCGATCAGCTCGTGGACCGCCGGGCGGGAGGCCGCGGCGGCGCCGGGTTCGCCGGTGAGGCCGGCCGGGAGGGCGGGGAGCCGGCCGGCGGGCGCCAGGGGCAGCCGGCCGACCGGCAGCTCCGGGTCGGCGGTCAGCCGGTCGAGTACGGCGCGCAGCCGGTCGGCGAAGCCGCGGGCGGCGCGGTCGTCCAGGCGGGACCGGTCGTGCTCCAGGCGGAGGGTGAGCCGCTGCCCGGGCAGCACGGTCAGCGCGAGCGGGTAGTGCACGCCGTCGCTGATCCGCGAGTCGGTGATGCGCAGGGTGCCGGCGGGGTCGGTGAGCTCCCCCGTCCCGGGCAGGTTCTCCACCACCACGAGGGCGTCGAACAGGTCCGTGCGGCCGGCCGCCCGCTGGATCTCGGCGAGTCCGAGGTGCTGGTGTTCCAGGAGGTCGGCCTGCTGCTCCTGGAAGCGGGCCAGGACGGAGGCGAGCGGCTGCTCCGGCGTCCAGGCGAGCCGGGCGGGCACGGTGTTGATGAGCAGCCCGACCAGGGTCTCGATCCCGGCGACGGGCGCCTGACGGCCGGACACGGTCGTGCCGAACACCACGTCCCGGGTGCCGAGGACATCGCCGAGGACCAGGCCGAAGGCGCCCTGGACCACGCCCGCCAGGGTGAGCCCGAGCCGGCGGGCCCGCTCGGTGAGGGCCGCGGTCTCCGCGGCGGACAGCTCCACCGTGAGGGCTCCGGCGGCGTCCTGGCCGGCGCCGGCGGCCCGGTGGGGCAGCCCGGCCGCCTCCGTGTGCCCGTCGAGGGCCGCGCGCCAGGCCGCGCGGGCGCCGTCCCGGTCACGGCCGGCCAGCCAGCCGGCGTAGGCGCGGTACGCGGGGGACGGCTCGGCGGCGCCGACGGCGGGCAGGCCCGGACGGTAGCCGTCGAGGAGTTCGCGCACGACCAGGCCCACCGACCAGCCGTCGACGATGATGTGGTGCAGGGTCAGGACCAGCAGCGAGCGGTCGGCGCCCAGCCGGACCAGGGCGGCCCGCATCAGCGGCGGCCGGCCCAGGTCGAAGCCCCCGGCGCGTTCGGCCGCGGCGACCTCGCCGGTACGGAGGGTCTGCTCGTCGGGGTCGAGACCGGTCAGGTCGGTGAAGCCCCAGGGGAGTTCCACGCGCTCGCCGATGACCTGGACGATGCCGCCGCCGGAGTGGGCGCGGAACGCGGCCCGCAGCGCCGGGTGGCGGTCCAGGAGCCGCTGCGCGGCGGTGCGCAGGGCCTCCGGGTCTACGTCCCCGGCCAGTTCCAGGACGTCCTGGACGGTGTACCCGTCGGCGTCGCCCTCCCGGTCCGCGCGGTCCAGGGCGGCGTGGAAGAAGAAGCCCTCCTGGAGCGGGGTGGCGGGCACCACGTCGTACAGTCCGCCGATGCCGTCGGCGTACTCGGCCCGCTCCTCGCCGGTCAGCGGGACCAGGGAGAAGGGCTCGGGCACGGCGGCGGTGCCGGCGGCGGTGTCCGCGGCGGACCGGGTCCCCGCGGCGTCCTGCTCCCCGGCGGCGAGCTCGGCCGCGCGGGCCAGACCGGCCACCGTGCGCAGCCGGAACACGTCGCGCGGGGTGACGGCGAGGCCGGCCGTGCGGGCGCGGGTGACCAGCTGGATGGCGACGATGCTGTCGCCGCCGAGCTCGAAGAAGCTGTCGTGGACGCCGACCGAGGGCAGTCCGAGCACCTCGGCGAACAGCCCGGCGAGGACGGTTTCGGCGGGGGTGGTCGGGGCGGCTCCGCCCGTCATGGCGGTCCACCGGGGCTCGGGCAGCGCGCGGGTGTCGAGCTTGCCGTTGGGGGTGAGCGGCAGCGGCCCGTCGAGGCGGACCACGGCGGAGGGCACCATGTGGTCGGGCAGGGCCCGCGCGACGGCGTCGCGCGCGGCGGCGACCACGGCGTCCGCCCCGGCCTCGGCGTCACCGGCGTCGGCGTCGGTGCCCGGCCCGGCGACCAGGTAGGCGACGAGCCGCCTGGTGTTGCGGTGGTCCTCCCGGACCAGTACGGCGGCCTGGGCGATGCCCGGGCAGGCCATGAAGGCGCTCTCGATCTCACCGGGTTCGATGCGGTGGCCGCGGATCTTGATCTGGCCGTCGGCGCGGCCGAGGAAGAGGAGGTTGCCGTCCTCGGTCCAGCGCACCCGGTCCCCGGTGCGGTACATGCGGCTGCCGGGCTCCCCGTAGGGGTCGGCGACGAACCGCTCGGAGGTGAGCGCGTGGCGGCCCAGGTAGCCGCGGGCCAGGCCGCGGCCGCCGACGTAGAGCTCGCCCTCGGCTCCGACGGGGACCGGGCGCAGCGCGGGGTCCAGGACGTAGGCGCGGGTGTTGGGATCGGGTTCGCCGATCGGCGCGGGGCCGGTCCGGTCCGGGTCGGCGAGCCACAGCGTGGAGTTGACGGTGGCCTCGGTGAGTCCGTAGGCGACGACGATGCGGACCCGGCCGGCCCAGCGGGCGATGAGCTCGGCGGGCACGGCCTCGGTGCCGACGACGAGGACGGAGCCCTCGGGGAGTTCGCAGTCCCGCGGCAGCGCCGAGACCAGCGACGGCGGCAGGATCATGTGGGTGGCCCGGTGGGCCGCGATGTAGTCGGTGAGGGCGGGTCCGGCGACCCGGCGTTCGGCGGGTACGACGATGATGCGGCCGCCCACGCACAGGGACATGACCAGGTCCCAGACGGTCACGTCGAAGCCGGCCGAGGCGAACTGGACGACCCGGCTGTCGGGGCGGATGCCGATCCGTCCGGTGGCGGTGGCGATCAGGCTGCCGACCCCGTCGTGGGAGACCACCACGCCCTTGGGGCGGCCGGTGGAGCCGGAGGTGTAGATAACGTACGCGGCCTGGTCGAGCGGGATCTGACGGCCGAGGGCGGTGGGGTCCTGGGCGGCGAGGGCGGCCGCGGTCCCCGGGTCGTCGAGGAGCAGCAGGCCGGGTGCGGACGGCTCGGGCAGGCCGGCGGCCTGTCCGGCCGTGGTGACGACGGTCCGGGCGCCTGCGTCGTCCAGCATGTAGGCGAGGCGGTCCCGCGGGTGGTCGGCGTCCAGCGGCAGGTAGGCGGCGCCGGTCTTCATGACGGCCAGCAGCGCGGTGACGAGTTCGGGCGAGCGGGGCAGGGCCACGCCGACGACGTCCTCGGCGCCGACGCCGCGTTCGGCGAGCAGCCGGGCCAGCCGGTTGGCGGCGGCGTCCAGTTCGGCGTAGGTGAGTTCGCGGTCCTCGCAGACCAGGGCGACGGAGTGCGGGGCCCGGCGGACCTGCTCCTCGAAGGCGTCCGGCCAGGACACCTCCGGGGATTCGGCCGGTGCGATGCCGAACTCCTCCAGCAGCAGGGCGCGTTCGGCGGCGGCGGTGAGGTCGATCCGGCCCAGGGGGCGGCCGGGGTCGCCGGCGAAGGCGTCGAGCAGGATGCCGAAGCGCTCCTGGTGGGCGACGAGGCCGTCCTCGGTGCACTGGTCCGCGTCGGCGTCGAACAGGAGCCGGATCGCGCCGCGGACGGACTCGCCGACGGTGAGGGCGAGGTCGCTGACCGGGCCGAGCCACTGCGGGCGCAGGTCGGACGCGTGGTCGCGGAAGGTCATCCAGCCGGTGCCGGGAAGGAGGTTGACGGTGGGGCCGACGAGTTCGGCGACGCCTTCCACCAGACCGAGGTCCTTGGCGAGGTCCTCGGCACGGTAGCGGCCGTGCTCGACGGTCTCGGCGATCCGCCGGGCGGCCTGGGTCAGCAGCTCGCCGATGGTCGTGCCGGGGCGGACGTCGAGGCGCAGCGGCATGATGTTGGACACCATGCCGGGCACGCCGGCGGCGGCGGGGTCGCGGCGGGTGGTGACGGGCAGGCCGAGGACGATGTCCTGTTCGCCCGTGGTGCGGTGGACGTAGGCGGCCGCGGCGGCGACGAGCAGGGTGGACAGCCGGGCGCCGGACGCCCCGGCCGACGCCTTGAGCCGTTCGGTGTCCGCCACGGACAGTTCGGTGGCGCGCCGCCACCGGCGGGAGATCATCTTCTGGCCGGGTTCGACCAGGCGTACGGGGCGGGGCCGGTCGGCGAACCGCTCCAGCCAGTACGCGCGGTCGGTGGCGTACTGCCCGGAGCCCCGGTAGGTGTCCTCGGCGGCGGTGAGCCGGCAGAGTTCCCAGCCGGGTTCGGTCACGGGGTGGGTGCCGGTGTAGATCTCGCCGGCCCGGCGGGAGAGCAGGCCGATGCCGACACCGTCGATGACCAGGTGGTGGTAGCGCTGGCACCACAGGACCCGGTCGTCGGCGAGGCGCAGGAGGGTGTGGGCGGACAGGGGGCCCTCGCCGGGGTCGACGGACCGGAGGCGGTCCTCCTCGATCCACTCCCAGGCGGCGCCCTCCGGGTCGGGCGTGGCCCGGAGGTCGACCACGGGCACGGTCACCGGGAGGCGGTGGACCCGCTGCACGGGCCGCCCGTCCTCCTCGGTGATCCGCACGTGGAGGCAGTCGGCCTCCTCGACGGCCTGCCGCACGGCGGCGGCGAGGCTGCCGAGGTCCACGTCACCGCGCAGTTCCAGGGTGAACGTGACGTTGAAGGCCGAGCTGTCCGGCTCGATCCGCTGGGCGAGCCAGACTCCGGTCTGTCCGCCGGTGAGCGGGAGCGCGGCGGCGGAGTTCCGGTCCGGCACGGCGTCAAGCATCGTTCGAGGGCCTTTCCCTGGTCGTGCGTGGGGTGGGGAGGGTTACTTGATGGCTTCGAGCTTCGGCACCACCTGGTCGATGGCGTACGGGATGCTCAGCACGGTGTTGAAGGACAGCGCGGCGCCGATGTCGGGGTTGTCGTAGGGCAGGAACAGGTCCCGCTTCTCCTGGCTGACCTTGGTCTTGGCGTAGAGCGGGTCGGCCTTCATGGCCTGCTCGGTCTCGGCGGTGCCCAGCCAGACGGTCCGGTCGGCCTCCATCACGTCGAGGCGCTCGGAGCTGAGGTCGGCGATGTTCTCCTTGCCCAGCGCGGTGCGGTAGCCCTCGGAGGTGCCGAAGCCCATGCCGGCGAAGAACTTCAGCTTGGGGTCGTTCGGGGAGAACGCGGAGAACTTGCCGGGCTCGTAGGGCTCGCCGACCGCGACGGTCTTGCCCTTCCACTCCGGGTGCTTGTCCCGGACGGCCTTGAAGCGCTCGTCGATGCCGTCGATGAGCTTGCCGGCCTCGGCCTCCTTGCCGAGCGACTTGCCGATCTGCCGGGTCATGACCTGCCAGTCGGCCTGGTAGTCCTCGGCGCCCTTGGGCTGCGCGACCACCTTGGCGATCTTCGACAGGGTCTCGTACTGCTCCTTCTTCATGCCCGAGTACTGGGCGATGATCAGGTCCGGCTTGAGGGCCGCGATCTTCTCCATGTTGTACTCGTCGCGCTCGCCGACGATCTTCGGCGCGTCGGTGCCCCACTTGTCCTTGGCCCAGGGCCACTTGCCGTACGGCTGCTCCTTGAACCAGTCCACGGAGCCGACCGGGGTGACGCCGAGGGCCAGGACGGCGTCCTGGTCGGACAGGCCGAGGGTGACGACCTTCTTGGGGGCGGCGGAGATGGTGGTGCTGCCGTACTTGTGCTCGACGGTGACCGGGAAGGCCCCGGAGGCCGCCGACGTGCCGCCGGACGCGCTGGTCCCGGCCTTGTCTCCGTCGTCGCCGCCGCCACAGGCGGTCAGCGCGAGCGCGGCGGCCGCGGCGACGGCCACCCGGGGGACGGCTCCGGCGATCCTCGTCAGCTCGGGGCGTGGTCGAACGGTCACGTGGGCTTCCTTTCACGGGGGTGGTGCGGGGCGCGCAGGCCACCGGCCCGGGGCCGGGCGGCACCGGGCGGGGCTGGTACGGGGCGGGGGCGGCTGCTAGAGCGAGGAGCCGATCTCGTTCGCGGCGGGCTCGGGGGCGGTGCCGGCCCGGTCCGGTACGCGGACGGGCGTGCGGCCGACGATCGAGTCGAGGATCTCGCCGACGCGGACGGCGGTGTTCGAGAGCAGCGACGAGGTGATGCCGTGCGTGTGCTCGGTGCCGCCCTGCAGGTAGACGCCGCAGCGCAGTTCGGGATCGGTGGTGACCCGGTAGTCGCGTTCGACCCGGACCCGGCCCTGCTCGTCGCGGTGGCAGTACTCCTCGATGCCGCCGAGGAGTTCGAGGCCGTCGGCGGAGCGGTAGCCGGTCGCGTAGACCAGGACGTCGGCGTCGAGCGGGGTGCGTTCGCCGGTGACCAGGGACTCGACGGTGGTGCGGACCTTGTCCGGGGTCTCCACCACGTCGGTGAGGCGGGAGACCTTCAGGAACCGGAGGCGTTCGGTGCCGAGCACCTTCTCCCGGTACTCCTGCCGGTACAGGTCGTCGATCAGGTCGATGTCGACGACGGAGTAGTTGGTGTTCCCGTGGTAGTCGATCAGCTTGCGCTTGATCTCCTCGGGGGCGGCGTAGTACTCGCCGACCGCGTCCGGGTCGAAGATCCGGTTGGCGAAGCTGCTGTCGTCGGCGGGGCTGTAGCCGTACCGGGAGAAGACCGCGCAGACCTCGGCGCCGGGGAAGGTGCGGTGCAGGAACGCCACGTTCTCGGCGGCGCTCTGGCCGGCGCCGACCACGATGAAGCGGCCGGGCTCGGTGCCCTCCAGCTCCCCGACCCGGGCGAGCAGGTCGGAGTTGTGCCAGACCCGTTCGGTACGTTCGACGCCCTCGGGCATCCGGGGGCGCAGGCCGGTGCCGACGACCAGGTTGCGGGCCCGGTGCGTGACGAGTTCGCCGCCGGAGCGGGCGGTGACGTCGAGGTACTGCACCACGCCGTCCTCGGTCACCGGGCGTACGGCCACGACCTCGCAGCCGTAGGACACCATGTCGTCGACCTTGGCGGCCGCCCACTCGAAGTAGTCGTGGAACTCGACCCGGAGCGGGAAGAGGTTCTTGTGGTTGACGAAGTCGAGCAGCCGGCCCTTGCTCTGCAGGTAGCAGAGGAAGCTGTACTCGCTCGCCGGGTTCCGCAGCGTCACCAGGTCCTTGAGGAAGGACACCTGCATGGTGGCGTCGTCGATCAGCATCCCCCGGTGCCAGCCGAACTGCGGCTGCCGCTCGAAGAAGTGGGCGGTGACCGCCTCTTCGCGTGCGACGCCTGCGTTGTGCTCGCTGAGCGCGATCGCCATGGCCACGTTGGACGGCCCGAAGCCGATTCCGATGAGGTCATGGATCAGTGGTGCGTCGTCAGCAAGAGCCTGAGACATGGGACTCCCAATCGTGCGGTGTAGCCGCTTTGGGCACGCCGGAGGAACGGCGACCGAGCAACAATTTAGGCAAGGCTAACCTGATCAATCAAGCCTGTCGACGCGCGGAAGCGGAAGGTGACGTTCGATCAGGGCACCGAACACCCTTGAAAACAGGCCCGGTTGATAAGTTAGGTAAGCCTTGCTTTACTCACACGTGGTCAGCTACAGTCCTGAGGAGGAACCCCCATGCGGGTTGTCATGTTCGGATATCAGACGTGGGGTCACCGCACGCTGCAGGCGCTGCTGGACTCCGAGCACGACGTCGTGATGGTCGTGACACACCCCAGGAGCGAGCACGCGTACGAGAAGATCTGGAGCGACTCGGTCGCCGACCTCGCCGAGGAGCACGGGGTCCCGGTGATGATCCGCAACCGCCCCGACGACGAAGAGCTGTTCGACGCGCTGAAGGCCGCGGACCCGGACATCATCGTCGCCAACAACTGGCGCACGTGGATCCCTCCGCGCATTTTCGGCCTCCCCCGCCACGGCACGCTGAACGTGCACGACTCCCTGCTGCCGAAGTACGCCGGCTTCTCCCCGCTGATCTGGGCACTGATCAACGACGAGAAGGAGGTGGGGGTGACCGCGCACATGATGAACGACGAGCTCGACGCCGGCGACATCGTGCTGCAGCGCGCCGTGCCGGTCGGTGACACCGACACGGCAACCGACCTGTTCCACAAGACCGTTGACCTGATCGCCCCGGTGACGGTGGGTGCGCTCGACCGGATCGCGGCCGGCGACACCGGCTTCACCCCGCAGGACCGCTCGCAGGCGAGCTTCTTCCACAAGCGCTCCGCCGAGGACGTCCGCATCGACTGGACCTGGCCGGCCGCCGACCTCGCCCGGCTGGTCCGCGCCCAGTCCGCCCCGTACCCGGCCGCGTTCACGTACCACCGGGGCAAGCGGCTGGAGGTGCTCGCCGCGGTGGTCTCGCAGGCCCGGTACGGCGGCACGCCCGGCCGCGTCTTCTACCGGGAGGGCGAGGGCGTGGTGATCGTGGCCGGCGCGGACGCCCGTACGGGCCGCAACCACGGGCTCGCCCTCACCCGGGTCCGCACCGAGGACGGCGTCGAGATGCCAGCCGCCGAATACTTCACCTCCATGGGCGGATACCTGACCAGCCGCCCGTGACGGCCGCCCGGCCGCCCCGCGACCACGGGGGAACACGGCAGACACCGACCCTCGCACCGGCCCTCACGCCGGCACGCGCAGGGGAACAGCACGGGGGAACCTTGAACGGGAACGAGCGGCACACCCACCGGGACGACCGGGACGACTGGGCCGACGACCTGGTGGCCCGGGTCGAACCCACCGGCGAGGTGGACCGGGCGCTGCGGGAGGCCCTGGGCCGGTCCCCCAGCCTGCGCGAGGAGACGGTCACCCGGATGGCGGACGCCGTCCGGGCCGCCGCCCAGGGCCTCGACCTCGCCGCGTGCGCGGTGGCGGCCGGGGTGCCCGAGCGCATGCTCCGGGAATGGCTGGAACTGGACGTGGCCTTCGCCGCTGCCTTACGGGCCGCCCACGCCCTCGCCGACGCCCACGGGCTCCGGCCCGGGGCCGGCCCCACCCCGGCCAGGCTCCGGCTGCTGCTCGCCGCGATGCGTGACGGGGCGCCCTGGCCGGCCGCGGCGGCACTCGCCGGGTTCTCCATCCGCGGCTTCGACCGGCTGCGGCGGGAGAGTCCCGCGGTGGGCGCACTGATGGCGGCGGCCCAGCGGGCCCGGTCCGGGAAGCGCCCGCCGCGCGGCGGGCGCCGCACGGGCCGTCCGGCGCGTCCCGCCAACGGCTACCGGCTGGTCCGGCGCGACGACCCGCTGCTCTCCCCCGAACGGGGCACTGCCACCGGCTGATCCGCCGGGTGTCCGGACTGCGTGCCGCCCCGTACCGTCGGCGCCTCCACGCGCGGTACGGGGCGGCACCTGCCGTCCGTGTCAGACGTTGGCGCAGGTGGTGGCACCGGCCGGGTTCAGCGCACCGATGACGTTGACGCTGTTTCCACAGACGTTGATCGGGGCGTGGATCGGGATCTGGACCAGGTTGCCCGAGAGCACGCCCGGCGAGCCGACGGCGTAGCCCTCGGCCGTGCTGTCGGCCATGGCCGTGGCGGAGCCGCCCAGAACGAGGGCGGCGGCGGCCAGGGCGAGCCCGGCGGTCCTGTACACACGCGACATAGGAGAGTCCTCCTGCTGATCGAACGGCGCGGACGCGCCGCCGGACCGGAACCGGCCCGCACCCTCTCTTCGGCAGCCGGCCGGCCCGGCTTGGGGGTCCGGGCACCGTATTCCCCCGAAAGTACGAGTACGAGCAGGATCCGCGGGCACGGACGGCGGTGGGAACGACGGCCGTCCGTGCCCGGTCGGGCCTCGGGACTGCGGCACCGGGACCGGCCGGTCCGACAGGGGCGTCAGCCGGTCCGGCGGGGACGTCAGTAAGTCCGGCAGGGGCGTCAGTAGGGACGCGGGGGCATCGGGCGGGGCTCGGCGTCCGGGGCCGTGAAGGTGACGTGCGGGCCGTCGGGGCCCGCCGCGGCCAGCACCGACGCCGATGTCGGCGGGTCGGTCGGCAGTTCGATCGTGACGGTGACCGGGACGTCCTTGCGCGTGGTGGCGTAGCCGGTCTCCTTGCCGTCGACCAGGACCTCCACCACCACGGTGTGGCCGGTCTGGACGGTGGCGCTGACCGAGTGCCCGAGGTGGTCGGTGTGGAAGTGGTGCCGGCGTCTCATCGGAGCTCCCGCGGGGGCAGAGGGGTGGTGGCGGGCCCCTGCAGCACGGTGCCGTCGGTCGCGAAGCGGGAGCCGTGGCAGGGGCATTCCCATGCCTGTTCGGCGTCGTTGAACGCGACCACGCAGCCCATGTGGGTGCAGCGGGCGTCGACGGTGCGCAGGGCACCGGATGCGTCCCGGTGCACGGCGCAGGGATGGTGCCCCCCGCCCCGTACGACGGCCCCCTCGCCGGGTGCCAGGGCGTCGGCGGCGTCGGCTCCGGGCAGGTGCATCCGGTCGCCGACGTAGTGTCCGGCGATCTCTCCCTGTCCGCCCAGCAGCCCGGGTATCTCGCGCACCGGGGGAAGCCGCCGCGGGTCGAACAGGTCGGTCCAGCCCGGGCGCGGGCCGCCCAGGACGTGCGCGGCCAGCAGCCGGCCGGCCATCAGTCCGCCGCTGAGGCCCCAGCCGCCGAAGCCCGTGGCGACGTACACGTGTTCGGTGCCGGGGTGGAGGTGGCCGACGAAGGGCAGGCCGTCGGCGGAGTCCAGGTCCTGCGCGGCCCACCGGAAGACGGGGCCGCCGGCGCCGAAGTCCGGGAACCGGGTGCGGGCCCACTCGGCCAGCCGGTCCCACCGCTCCGCGGTGCCGGGCTCACCCGGCCGGAACTCCTCCCCGGCCACGATCAGCAGCCGTTGGGCCGAGCCCGGGGGCGAGGGGTAGGGGGCGGTGCGGACGGAGCGGATCCGGTCCTCCGGGGTGAGGTACATGCCCTGCGGGTCGGCCGCCGCGGGCACGGGTGCGGCGATCACCAGTTCCCGGCGCGGGGTGAGCCGGACCATGAGCGACACCGGCCCGAAGGGCGGGAAGTGAGTGGCCAGGACCGCTTCGGCGGCGTGGACGACGGGGCCGTGGGCGGTCTCCAGCCGGATCCGGGCGTGCTCGTGGACGTCGGTGACCCGGGTCTGCTCGTGGATCCGGCCGCCGGCGGCGATGAAGGCCCCGGCCAGTCCGCCCAGGAAGGCGGCGGGGTGGATCTGCAGCTGGTCCGGCAGGCACACGGCGGCGGCGACCGGGAAGGGCAGGCCGGTCCCGGTGACGAACCGGGCGTCGAGCCCGGCGGCCCGGGCGGCGTCGGCCTCGGCGCGGATCTCCCCGGCCCGGGCGGGATCGGTCACATAGGTGTACGCGGGCAGCCGCTCGAAGCCGGCGTCGGCGCCCGCTTCCGCGGCGAGGGCCACGGCCCGCTCCAGGGCGTCCTGCTGCGCGGCCGCGTAGAGGCCCGCGGCCTCGGGGCCCACCGTACGGGCCAGGCGGTCGTAGCGCAGGCCGTGCAGGGCGGTCAGTTTGCCGGTGGTGTGCCCGGTGGTGCCGGAGAGGATCCGGTCGGCTTCGAGGAGTACCGTCTCGCGGCCCGCGGCGGCCAGCTCCAGGGCGGTGGCGAGGCCTGCGATGCCGCCCCCGACGACCACGACGTCGGTGTCGAGGTCCGCGTCGAGGCGCGGGCGCGGCGGCCGGTCGGCGGTGGCCAGCCAGTACGGGAGGGGGCGCCCGGCCGGCGCCGGCGTGTCGTCCATGCCGTGCGGGTACCCCGTGCCGGGCCGGGGATGCGTGGGCGCCCCCGGTTGCGGCCCGACGGACCCGCAACGAGAGTAAAGCCGGGCAAAACGCCCACACCTCTCGGAAGGATCCGTCATGAGCAAGGCCAAGGCGAAGGCCAAGCAGGTCAAGGGCAAGATGAAGGAGACCGCCGGTGACATGACCGACGACCAGCGCATGGAGATGGAGGGCCGCGCCGAGCACATGACGGGCAAGGTCCAGGAGTCCGCCGAGCGGATGAAGCGGCCGAACAAGTAGCGGCCGCCGTGGTGCCGGACCCCGTCGCACGGGGGTCCGGCACCCGGTCCGGGCGGACGGCGCCGCCGCTGCCGTCCGGTCCCGTTCGGTGCGGAGGGATCAGCTGTCGCGGACGGCGACGATGCCGTTGAACACGCCGATGTACGCGGTGCCGTCCGGGCCGAGGGTGATCGGTGCCCAGTTGTTGTCGTACAGCGGGCCGGTGCCGGTCAGCTGCCGCCAGCGGCGCTCACCGGTGCGGAAGTCCACCGCGGTGAGGTACCAGGCGTCGAAGCCCCAGAAGTTGGGGTCCTTCTCGTAGAAGTAGAGCAGCCCGTTGCCGGTGGAGAGCTTCGGCACCGTCGAGGGCGAGCGGATCGCGCTCTGCCAGACCGTGTCGCAGCCGCTGCCGTCGGGGCGGACGTCGATGCGGGAGACCCCGCCGACGACGCTCTTGCCGAAGAGCAGGCTGGTCGGGTTCTCGTAGCCGTAGTTGTTCTCGACGACGAGGCTGTTGCCCCAGCTGATCAGGGAGTTGTCGGTGGTGGAGGCCCCGGAGCCGAACACCGGCACCTTGCAGACCAGCCTCTTGTCGTCCGGCACGTCGGTGCCGCGCCGGAACACGAGGACGTTCATCCGGTCGTCGGCGTTGTCGGTGATGGCGACGTAGCCGTTGCCGAAGAGGTCCGGAGTGGTGCCCGAGCCCTGGTTCACGGAGCCGGGCTTGGTTCCCGTACCGCGGTCGTAGGTCTGCCGCCACTGCACCTGCGGGGTGCCGTCGGGAGCGGCGCGGAAGCTGTAGAGGGCGTGGTCGGAGACGATGGAGACGCCGTCCTGGGCCACCGAGAAGGAGTTCTGGATCTCCTCGCCCTGCAGCCGCACGTGGCGGATCGCCCCGGTCGCCGGGTCCACCGTGCCGACCCGGCCCTGGCGGGTGACCCACCAGATGCGGCCGTCCCAGTCCGGCATGACGGAGGTGACGGGGTCGCAGGTGCCGCTGGGCCACAGGTTGGTCCAGCTCACGCAGTCATGGGGGACGACTCCCGTCAGGTCCCAGTCGTTCTCGACCGTGAACTTCCAGCTGCCGTCCGGGTTCTGCGCGTGCGCGAGCCGCAGGACGTGCTGGCGGGAGTCGGCCAGCACGGCCCGGTCCTGGTCGTCCAGGTAGAAGTAGGCACCGCCCGAGGTGTCCTTGAAGATCTTCGAGAAGTCGAGCGAGGTGATCGCCTCGACCGTCGAGGAGCGCTGCGGGAGCTGGTGTTCCGCGAGCGTGGCGAGGGTGCGGGGGTCCAGGAGCTTGACCTTGAACCCGGTGAAGGTGCCGCACACGGTGACCAGGCGGCCGCCCTTGTCGAAGGTGGCGGTGGCGCACTCGCCGCCGAGGGCGGCGATCTTCTCGCTGGTCACCTGCGGGTTCCGGCCCAGCGGACCGGACCAGGGCGAGGTGGCGCTGCCCGCGGCGTCGGAGTGCATCCCGCTGCGGCCGTTGGGGGCGAGGTACGGGTGCTGCGGCGGGGCCTCGCCCGGCAGCGGGGCGGCGGTGGCCGGGCTCCCGTCGTAGTGGCTGACCAGGCGGTGGCCGGGGGCCAGGGGTATCTCGTCGGCCTGGGCCGGGAGCGCCCCGTTCAGGACCGCGAGCGCGGCCAGGGCCGGCACCACAGCGCAGTTCAGCGCTCTTCGGAACATGCGGTCGTCCTCCGTTTCTCTGTTGACACTGCGTCTGACATCGCGCCGCCGCCCGACGGTAGGTCGCAGGACCGGAGGAGTCCATGGAAGGTGAGGATGATTCACGAATTCGCAATGGATGATCAAGAACCGGGCGGCCGGGCGGGCTCGCGGGCACCTCAGGGCCTGAGGCTGCCGACCACCCCGGCGGCCGTGGCGAGCCCGCTCTGCAGGGACGCGGCCATGCCGCTGCCCGCCAGGCAGAAACCGAGGAAGACGCAGACCAGTGCATGGGAGAACTTCAGGCCGCCGCTGCGCAGGAAGATCCAGGCCAGGACGAGGAGCAGCACGACCACGGAGAGGGAAATCACCATCGCAACCTCCTAGTGCGGCGCCATCGTGGCGCAGCCGGAGGGCCGGACGGGGGCATGACGTGTCCGCCGAACGGGTGTTGACCGTCCGTGACAGGCTCCCACCCCTTGACGATCACGGTTCGCGCCCCCAATCGGGCAGGTCAGGACATCCGGGCACACCTGGGACGCGGGGCTTGTCGGGCCGCGGCCGCCCGTGCCATAAAGGTCCAGACCTGTTGGCGCGAGGCGAGGGAGACCCCGTGCGAGGACGCTCCGCACTGCCCGCCGGCACGGCGTTCCTGCCCACCGGCACGGCGTTCCTGCTCGCCGCCGTCGTCGCCGCCGGTACGGCGGCCTGCGCGCGGGCCGACACCGATCCCCCGCCGGCCCCGGCCGGGCTGACGGCACAGGCCGGCAGCGCCGGTTCGGTGCACGTGATGTGGGAGCCGGCCGACGAGCGGGACGGGGTCACCGGCTACCAGGTGCTCCAGGGCGGCGTGCCCGTCCGCGACCTGCCCGGCGAACGGCACATGACGGACATCACCGGTCTGGTGCCGCAGACCCGCTACGCGTTCACCGTCCGGGCGAGGGACGCGGCCGGGAACCTCTCCCCGGCCGCCGTCACCGCCGAGGTCACCACGCCGCCGGCCCGGGCCGGCGACCGGCGGCCCCCGACCGCGCCGGCCCGGGCCGCGGGCCGGCCGGACGGCCCCCGCACCGTCCTGCTGTCCTGGTCGGCCGCCACGGACGACACCGGGGTCACGGCGTACGACGTCTACCAGGGCGGCGTACGGATCCACACCGCGGCCGCGACCGAGACCGGCACCCGGCTGACCGGGATGCGGCCGGACACCGCCTACGCCTTCACCGTCCGGGCCCGCGACGGAGCGGACAACTCCTCGCCCGACGGCCCGCCGGTCGAGATCACCACGCCCCCGGGCGACGACGGGGAGCCGCCCACCGTGCCCGGCGACTTCACCGCGACCGCGTCGCCCGGCGCCGTGGAACTCGGCTGGATCCCGCCGGACACCGGACAGGAGGTCCGCGCGTACGAGCTGTACGTCGACGGACGCCCGACCACGGTGATCCAGTTCGCGCCCGGCGCGGTGCCCGACGGCCGGGCCGCGCACCGCCTGACCGTGGCCGAGCCGCCCGGCACGGTGTGGCGCCTGAAGATCCGGGCCCGGCTCCCGGACGGCACCTGGGGCTCCTTCTCCGCGGAACGACGGGTGGAACTGGTCCGCTGAGCGGACCGGTCACGCGACCGGAGCGGCCGGAGTGACCGGAGTGGCCGGAAGACGCCGCCCCCCGGACGGGGATCGCGCACAATACGTCCGTGCACGGTGAGTACCCGGTCAACAACGGACAGCAGGGCCCGAAGGGCGGAGCCCTTGAGCCAGACTCTGCCGACGTGCCGGGAAACCTGCCGCCGGAAACGGCGACCTTCGTCGGACGTGAGCACGAACTCGGTCTGCTCGGATCCCTGTTGCGCGGGCAGCGCCTCATCACCCTGACCGGAGTCGGCGGGGTCGGCAAGTCACGCCTCGCCCTGCGCGCCGTCCGTACCCTGGCGGCCTCCCGCAGACCCGCCCCGCGCGACGGCGTCTGGTGGGTGGAGCTCTCCCCGCTGCGCGACCCGGAGCTGCTCACCTCCACCGTCGCCCACACGCTGGGGCTCGCGGTCCACTCCAGCCTCTCCCCCGACGAGGAACTCTGCTCCTGGATGGCGGACAAGGAGCTCCTCATGGTGCTCGACACCTGCGAACACATGGTCCCGGCCGCGCGCCACCTGGTCGGCGAACTGCTGCAGACCGCGCCGGGCCTGACGGTCCTGACCACCACCCGCGAGCCGCTCCGCTGCCCCGGCGAGACCCTCGTGGAGGTCCGCCCGCTGCCCACCGACGGGCCGGACAGCGACGCCCTGGCCCTGTTCCGGGAACGCGCCCTCGCCGCGACCCCGCTGGCCGCCGAGGCCTTCACCGACCCCGGTCGCACCGCCGTCGCCGCCGAGGTGTGCCGCCGCCTGGACGGGATCCCGCTGGCCCTCGAACTGGCCGGCGCCCGGCTGCGGCTGTGGAGCGTGGAGCAGATCGCCGTGCGGCTGGGCGCCCGCTTCGAGCTGCTGGCCGACACGGGCTCCCCGCTGCTGCCCCGGCACCAGACCCTGCGTACGGCCATCGGCTGGAGCCACGAACTGTGCGAGCCGCTGGAACGCCTGCTGTGGGCGCGGCTGTCGGTGTTCGCCGGGGGCTTCGACCTGGCGGCGGCCCGGGCGGTCTGCTCCGGCGGCCCGCTGCCCGCGGCCCGGGTGGAGAAGGTGCTCACGGCACTCACCGCCAAGTCGGTGGTGCTGCGCACCGCGGTGGCCGGCGTGGGCACCCGCTACCGGATGCTCGACACCATCCGCGAGTACGGCCAGGACTGGCTCACCGAGCTGGGCGAGGCCGACGCGGTGGCGGACCGGCACGCCCACTGGTACGCGCAGCTCGCACAGGCGGCGGACCGCGGCTGGCTGGGGTCCGGCCAGGTGGACTGGTACCGCCGGATGACCGCCGAGCACATGCAGCTGCGGGCCGCCCTGGAACACCTGCTGGGCACCGACCCGCAGGCCGCGCTGGAGATGGCCGGCGCCCTGTGGTTCCTGTGGTTCTCCTGTGGGCACGTCCACGAGGGCGGGGCGTTCCTGGAGCGGGCCCTGCGCACGGCCCGGCCGACCGGACCGGCGTACGCCCAGGCGCTCTGGGCGGCCGGGGCCGTCTGCCTGCTGCGCGGCGACCTGGCCAGGGCCGGGGAGTACGGCGAGCGGGCCACGGCCGCCGCGGCCCGGCTGGCGGATCCGGAGCGGGAGCTGAGGGCCGCCTACCTGAAGGGCGCCGCGCTGCTGATGCCCGGCGACCCGGGCGGTTCCCTGGAGATCACCGGACCGGCGGCCCGCGCCGCCCACGGCGGGCGGGCCGACGGCGCGGGCGGGCTGCTGTGCCGGCTGGCGACCTCGTACGCGCTCTGCGACCTGGGGCGCTTCGAGGAGGCCGTGGAGGAGGCGGCGGGCCTGCGGGAGTCCTGCGTACGGCTCGGCGAGCGCTGGATGCGCGCGTACGCGGACTACGTCCTGGCGGTGGCGGCGCTGGGCCTGGGACAGCACGGCGAGGCGGCCCGGCACGTCCGGGCGATGCTCTCGGGGAAGCGGCTGCTCGGCGACCGGTTCGGGATCGCGCTCGGCCTGGACCTGCTGGCGGCGGCGGTGGCCGGACTGGGCGACGGCGAGCTGGCGGCCCGGCTGCTGGGCAACAGCCACGCGTGGTGGCGGACGGTCGGCCGTCCGCAGATGGGGGCGCCCTCACTGGCCGCCCTGCGCGACGAGGGCGAGCGGCGGGCACGGGCCTCGATCGGCGACGAGGCGTACGAGGCCGCCTTCCTGGGAGGTACACAGGCGCCCACCGGCTGAGTTCCTACCGGTGGGCGCTGCGCCCTGTCCTGGGTCGTGGGTACGGGCCCTGTCCCGGGCCCCGTCTCGGGCCCTGGGTGCGGGTCCTGGGTGTGGGTCCTGTCCTGCTGCCGGGGCTCCCGTTCAGTACGGGAGGGGTCTGCCCGACGGTGTGCGCAGGTCCAGTTCCCTCGGGGCCGGCTTCGGCACGGGCTTGCGGATCAACTGCTGGCGCATCGGGACCCCCGCTCTCAGGCCGGAACCGGGACCGGGCGGTGGGGGGCCACCGTACGGCCGTCAGGGAGCAGCTCGCCGGTGTCCTCGAAGATCACGGCACCGTTGCAGAGCAGGCTCCAGCCCTGTTCCGGATGGGACACCAGGACGCGGGCGGCTTCCCGGTCGGCGCTCTCGGCGGGCGGGCAGGGGGGCTGGTGGGAGCACATGGCGCACCTCCTCGCTGAGTGGGGCGGGGGTCCGGTGGTCACCCGGTCGCTTCCGCCATCCACGGTGGCGAGGAGTATTACTGATCGCTGCCGTGCGGCGGAACCCGTATTCGAGGCCCAGTTCACCCAGCGTATGCCCGATTACGATGCGTTCATGCCCGGAATTCGGATTGTTCGCGGTAGTTCGATGCCTCCGTACGAGGCGTGGACGCGCCTCACGGACTGGGAACGGCACGGCGCCCAGGTGCCGTTCACGCGTACGTCGCTCCACACCGCACCCCCCACCCGGGTCGGCACGCGCTTCACCGCGGTGACCGGAATGGGACGGTTCGTGGTGAATGACGTGATGGAGGTCACGGTCTGGCGTCCGCCCCTCGGACGGGCTCCGGGACTGGCCCGGCTGGAGAAGCGGGGCCGCCTGGTCCACGGCTGGGCGGAGATCGAGGTCCGCCCGGCCGCGGACACCGGCAGCGAGGTGCACTGGCGCGAGGAACTGCGCCTCTTCGGCTTCCCCCGGCTCCTCGACCCGCTCGTGGCGGTGGCCGGCCGCCGGCTCTTCGGGCGGGCCGTGGACCGCCTCCTGGCGCCGGGACCGGCCGGGACCGGCGGGGGCCGGGGAGCGGCCCGCGGGGACCGTGGGGAACCAACGGGGACCGCAGAGGGTCAGTAGGGGCAGATGCTGCTCTTGGCGACCGTGTTGATGAAGATCGCGTCGACGTCGGTGACCCGGTGCTCGGGGGTGCTGAAGCGCTTCACCGCCTCCTCCTCGCCGTCGATCCCGGGCAGGGTGAGGGCGTAGCACTGCTGCACGCCGTTCTCCAGGGCCTTCTCCTCGTCGGCGACGAGGGACGGGTGCACGGTCTTCAGCCCGGCCAGGTAGACGATCCGCTTCTGTCCCACCGGCTTGGTGTACCGCTCGGACGGTTCGGCGCTCCCGGGCACGGAAGGGCTCGGCGCCGGCGAACCCGGCGCGGAGGCCCCCGGGCCGCCGGACGCGCCCGGCGAAGGGCTCCCGGAGACGGGCGGCGCGCCGCCGCCGGCCTTCTCGTCCTTCTTCCCGTCACTGCCGCAGGCGGACAGCGCGAACGCCGCGACGACGGCGCACGCGAGGGCAACGGCACGTTCCTGATGTGTACGCATCACCCCATGCTGGCCGCGCCCGGCCCCGCCGGGGCCGTCCGTGACGGGACCGTGACGCCCCGCGACAGCCCTGTGACAAGGACCGCCGCGCCGTTCCACCACGGGCGGCCCCGGCACCGGCGGGCGGGCCTGCAGACGGCCCGGCCCGACGAGCGGGCCGGGCCGCCGGGTCAGACGAGGCCGGCGGCCAGCGCGAGGCGCGCCTCCCGCTGCTGCCGGTACCGGGCGAAGTCCCCGGCGTGCTGCGCGAGGAGCTGCCGCTGGTGGGCGGAAATGACGGCCGCCCCGAAGCCGACCAGGTTCACCTGGCGCTTGCAGCGGACGTCCTGCACGGCGGCCGCGACCGCGGCGGGACCGGCCGGGTCGTCCAGCCCGAGCACGCTCTCCACCTCGTACGGGTTGGGGATGCCCGGGTAACCGGCCCGGTCCATGCACCGGGACCACCCGCGGACCACGGCGATCATCCTGGGGTCCTCCTTCGCCCGGAGATGAGCGTCGAAGGAGGCCCACTGCCCGTAGAGCGGGTCCATGGACGCCCTGGTGGGGCGGTTCAGGATCCGGTAGCCCTCGCCGAGACAGCCGTGGACGGGAACGGTGCGCCCGCCCACGACGACCCCGCTGTCCAGCTCCCGGGCCTCCTCCTCCGAGATGGGCCCCCGCGGCACCTCCGGCCCCTCGGGCTCGCCGGGCCGGACGCCGTACAGCACCAGGTGGGCCTCCTCGGTCAGCTCCGGCCGCTCCTTGCCCGGCGGCCGGGTGCGGCCACCCCATTGGTCGTAGCCGTAGGCGGCCGCACGGGCGGGGTCGGCCAGGCCGAAGAGGTACTCGTATCGGTCCTCGGGGCCGGCGGGCGGTACGGGGTCCCGCGGGGCGTAGGCGATTCCGTACCGGGCCGCGCAGCGGGTGGTCAGCCGGTTCTGGGCGGTCTCCAGCAGGCGCTGCTCGGCGGGCGAGTCGGTGTAGGCGTCCAGCGGGAACCGCAGGGACGCCGTCGGCGGGTTGAAGGCCACGGGGCCCAGGGCCGGCGCGGCGGTGCCGCCCTCGGCCCGAGCCTGGCCGGGCAACAGCACCACTGTCGCCAGCAGGCCCGCCAGCAGTGCGGGCACGGCCGCCGTACGGCGGCGTCGGATGGAACGCACGGGATCCTCCCCTGTCGATGATCACTGTGTCGCGCCACCGATGGATCCTGCAGCCGCTCTCCGCCACCCCCAACCCCAAACCGGGCATTCCGCCGCTCTGTTACGCAACGGTCTCACAGCGGACCCGCAACGGCCCCGCGGCCGGGGCCGGACGCAGCTCCGCCCCGGCGGGCGCTGTCCCCTCGCGGGGTCCGTCGGGGCGGATCCGAGTGGCCAACCGCCCGGCAGCAATCGGGTGGGTGGGTGATGCGTTCACGCTAACCGCAGCCACTGACAACACCGGCCGGGCCGCAGCCGGGCGCCGGGGGCTTGCGCCGTGGGCCCACGGCGCCTTCCGGAGACGACGCCTAGCGGATCGGCATGCCGGAGATGGTCCGCGCGATCACCAGCCGCTGGATCTCACTGGTGCCCTCGAAGATGGTGTAGATGGCGGCGTCCCGGTGCATGCGCTCCACCGGGTACTCGCGGGTGTAGCCGTTCCCGCCCAGGATCTGTATCGCCTGGGCGGTGACCTTCTTGGCCACCTCGCTCGCGTAGAGCTTGGACATCGAGCCCTCCGCCGCCTCGAACGGCTTGCCCGCGACCGCCATCCAGGAGGCCCGCCACACCAGCAGCCGGGCCGCGTCGATCTGGGTGCGCATGTCGGCGAGCTGGAAGGCGACGCCCTGGTTGTCGATGATCGGCCGGCCGAACTGGGTGCGGGTTCTGGCGTAGTCGAGGGCGACCTCGTACGCGGCCCGGGCGGTGCCGACCGCCATGGCGCCGACCGCCGGGCGGGACGCTTCGAAGGTGGCCATCGCCGCGTTCTTCACGCGCTCGCCGCCCGCCTTGGCCTTCTCGCGGGCCCGAGCCAGCCGCTCGTCCAGCTTCTCCTTGCCGCCGAGCAGGCAGGAACCGGGGATCCGTACGTCCTCCAGCACCACCTCGGCGGTGTGCGAGGCGCGGATGCCGTGCTTCTGGAACTTCTGGCCCTGCGACAGGCCGGGCGTGTTCGGCGGGACGATGAAGGAGGCGTGGCCCTTGGAGCCGAGTGCGGGGTCCACCACGGCCACCACGATGTGGACGTTGGCGATACCGCCGTTGGTGGCCCAGGTCTTGGTGCCGTTGAGCACCCACTCGTCCTTGGCCTCGTCGTAGACGGCGCGGGTGCGCATCGAGCCGACGTCGGAGCCGGCGTCGGGCTCGGAGGAGCAGAAGGCGGCGACCTTCACGTCGTCCGGGGTGCCGTACATCTGCGGGATCCAGGTCCCGATCTGCTCCTCGGTGCCGTTGGCGACGACGCCGATCGCGGCGAGGCCGGTGCCCACGATGGACAGGGCGATCCCCGCGTCACCCCAGAACAGCTCCTCCATCGCCATGGGGACGCCGAGGCCGGTGGGGTCGAAGAACTGCTGGGCGTAGAAGTCCAGGGAGTAGATCCCGACCTTGGCGGCCTCCTGGATGACGGGCCACGGAGTCTCCTCACGCTCGTCCCATTCCGCGGCGGCGGGGCGGATGACATCGGCGGCGAAGCCGTGGATCCAGTCCCGGACCTGCTTCTGGTCCTCGTTGAGCTCCATGGTGAACTCCGCCATGTCCCCTCCAGCTGTATCGGTGCACCACGTTCGTTACCTGCGGTAACCCGCAGCAGGGCTACAGTCTGTTACTGACGAGTAGTAACTGTCAACCGGCATCGGATCCGGTCTGAGTACCTCCGATTCGATCGGGGGGAGGGGCGGGGTGTTACGTTGCGTGTGCGTCACGCACATCGCACGGGCGGGGAGAGAGAACGTCATGGAGACCACGCAGCAGGCCGGCCGGGAGCCGGGCACGGCCGAACGCCGGCGCCGGGAGCTGCTCGAAGCCGCCGACCGGGTGGTGCTCCGGGACGGCCCCAAGGCGTCCATGAACGCCATCGCGGCGGAGGCGGGCATCACCAAGCCGATCCTCTACCGCCACTTCGGCGACAAGGCGGGGCTCTACCAGGCCCTCGCGGTACGCCACACCGACGCCCTGCTGGACTCCCTGCGGGCGGCGCTGGACGCCCCGGCCGAGCGCCGCCGCCGCGTCGAGGCCACGCTGGACACCTACCTCACCGCGATCGAGGCCCGGCCGCAGGTGTACCGGTTCCTGATGCACCCGGCGGAGGACTCGCACACGGGCGAGCGCGGCTTCGAGGTCGGACAGCATTCGGCGCCGCTGCTGCGGCGGCTGGGCGAGGAACTCGCCAAGGTGATCGGGGAACGGGTGGACCTGGGGCCCGGCGGCGACGAGCTGGCCCGCATCTGGGGGCACGGCATCGTCGGCATGATGCACGCGGCGGGCGACTGGTGGCTCGGCGAACGGCCCTGCTCCCGCGAGGCGCTCGTCACCGGCCTCACCGATCTCCTCTGGGGCCGCCTCGCCACCGCCGGCAACCTCGCCGACGGCCCCGGCTTCTGACCCGTCCCGCCCGGTCGGCGTACGGGGGCCCCGGTGTGGGCCAGGCCCACCGGGCGACCGGCGGGGTGCAGCCGCGGAGGGGGTGGGGCGGAGCGCCGGAGGGCGTGGGGCGCAGCCCCGTCAGGACGGCCGGCCCGCCTTGCGGATCGCACGGTCGAGGCGGCGGCGCCTGAAGCCCTCGACCCGCTCGCGGTAGACGACGCCGTCCAAGTGGTCGCACTCGTGCTGCAGGCACCGCGCGAAGAACCCCGTCCCCTCCACCCGTACCGGCCGCCCCGCCGAGTCGACCCCCTCCACGACCGCCCGGTCGTACCGCGCCGTGCCCGCCTCCAGCCCCGGCAGGGAAAGGCATCCCTCCGGCCCGAGCACCTCCACCCCGTCGGCCTCCACCAGCCGGGGGTTGACGACGTGCCCGAGGTGCCGTTCGTCCTCGTCGTCCGGACAGTCGTAGACGAACACCCGCTGCCCGACCCCGATCTGATTGGCCGCCAGCCCCACGCCCTGCGCCGCGTACATCGTGGCGAACATGTCCTCGATCAGCCGGTCGAGCTCCGGGCCGAACTCGGTGACCTCGGCACAGGCCGAATGGAGCACCGGATCGCCGAGCAGACTCATGGTGCGGACGAGACCGGAAGTGCCGGGAATAGGGCGTTGTCGCATGGCCGTAAGGGTACGCGGGACGACCATATGAGGAGATCCGGGGCGTCAAGGCGGCGCCGAGGTCAGGGGCCCGACAGGTTCTGGATAGGCTGGGGCCGGACCGACGCAAGGAGGACAAGGGACGATGGCAGGCAACACGGAGCCGCTTTCGCCGCGCGCCAAGCTGGCCGTGACGGCGGGCAAGGCCGCGGCGGCGGTGTCGCGGGCCGCGGGGCGTGGCAGCGGATCGGTGATCGGGGGCAGGGTCGCACTCAAGCTCGACCCCGATTTGCTCAGCGCGCTGGCGCAGCACCTCGATGTCGTCCTCGTGTCCGCGACGAACGGCAAGACGACCACGACCCGCCTGATCGCGGAGGCCCTCCGCGCCAGCGGCCCGGTGGTCTCGAACGCGCTGGGCGCGAACATGCCGGCGGGCATCACCTCCGCCCTCGCGGGCGGCGGCGACGCCAAGTACGGCGTCATCGAGGTGGACGAGAAGTACCTGGCCGGAGTGGCCCGCGACACGACGCCGAAGGCGATCGCGCTGCTGAACCTCTCCCGCGACCAGCTGGACCGGGCCGCCGAGACCCGGATGCTCGCCGAGAAGTGGCGGGAGGGCCTGGCCGGCACCAAGGCCGTGGTGATCGCCAACTGCGACGACCCGCTGATCGTGTGGTCCGCCTCGTCCTCGCAGAACGTGGTGTGGGTCGCGGCCGGCCAGGAGTGGAAGGACGACGCCTGGTCGTGCCCCTCCTGCGGCGGCGTGATGCAGCGCCCCGGCGACGACTGGTTCTGCGGTGAGTGCGGGTTCCGCCGCCCCACCCCGAGCTGGGCGCTCTCCGGCGACCACGTGCTCGACCCGCACGGCAGCGCGTGGCCGATCCACCTGCAGCTGCCGGGCCGCGCCAACAAGGCGAACGCCGCGACCTCGGCCGCCGTGGCCGCCGTCTTCGGCGTCCCGCCGCAGGTCGCGCTGGAGCGGATGTACCAGGTGCAGGCGGTGGCCGGCCGCTACGACGTGGTGACCTTCCAGAACCGCCAGCTGCGGCTGCTGCTCGCGAAGAACCCCGCGGGCTGGCTCGAAACGTTTTCGCTGATCGACCCGCCGCCCACGCCGGTGATCCTCTCGGTCAACGCGCGGGGCGCCGACGGCACCGACACCTCCTGGCTGTGGGACGTGGACTACCCGCGGCTGGCCGGGCACCCGATCTTCGTGATCGGTGACCGCAAGCTGGACCTGGCGGTCCGCCTGGAGGTCGCCGGCCTGGACTTCCGCGTGTGCGAGACCCTCGACGAGGCCGTGCAGCTGGCTCCGCCCGGACAGATCGAGCTGATCGCCAACTACACCGCCTTCCAGGACGTCCGCCGACGCGTCGGCAACTAGTACCCAGCCGTAAGGACGACAACAGCATGAGCGACAACAGCCTGCGTCTGGTGTGGGTCTACCCGGACCTGCTGAGCACGTACGGAGACCAGGGCAACGCCCTGGTCGTGGAGCGCCGGGCCCGGCAGCGCGGCCTGGACGTCCAGCGCCTGGACGTCCGCAGCGACCAGCCGATCCCCACCTCCGGGGACATCTACCTGATCGGCGGCGGCGAGGACCGGCCGCAGCGGCTGGCCGCGGAGCGGCTGCTGCGCGACGGCGGCCTGGAGCGCGCCGTGTCGAACGGGGCGATCGTGTTCTCGGTCTGCGCCGGGTACCAGATCCTCGGCAACGAGTTCGTGAACGACATGGGCGAGCGCCAGCCGGGCCTCGGCCTGCTGGACGTGGTCACCGTGCGCGGTGAGGGCGAGCGGTGCGTCGGCGACGTGCTCGCCGACATCGACCCGCAGCTGAACCTGCCCCCGCTGACCGGTTTCGAGAACCACCAGGGCGTCACCCACCTCGGCCCGACCGCCCGGGCGTTCGCGCGGACCCGGATCGGCCGCGGCAACGGCACCGGCGACGGCACCGAGGGCGCGTACAACGACACCGTCTTCGGCACGTACATGCACGGACCGGTGATGGCCCGCAACCCGCACATCGCGGACCTGCTGCTGAAGCTGGCCCTGGACGTGAACGCGCTGCCGCCGGTCGACGACCGGTGGTACGAGGCGCTGCGCGCGGAGCGCATCGCGGCGGCCACCCAGCCCGCATAAGGCCCCCGGCGGCCCCGACGTACGGCCCGGACTCCCCCGTGGAGTCCGGGCCGCAGTCTTTGCACAGTCCTGCCGCTGCCCCCCGGCGGTCTTTTCATCCAAGAATTGAACGCGGGCTTGGAGGATGGTTCAGTCCACTGCCGATCCGCTTGTAGGGTGACGGGTAGTTCCAACCGGACGACGTGGTCCGGTCGTCGGCCCACGTTGCAAAGGTTTTTTGTGCCATGCGCATAGGTGTGCTCACTTCCGGTGGCGACTGCCCCGGCCTGAACGCCGTCATCCGCTCCGTCGTGCACCGCGCCGTCGTGGACCACGGCGACGAGGTCATCGGGTTCCAGGACGGCTGGAAGGGGCTCCTGGAAGGTGACTACCGGAAGCTGGACCTGGAGGACGTGGCGGGCATCCTGGCCCGCGGCGGCACCATCCTCGGCTCCTCCCGGGTGCAGCCGGCCCACCTGCGGGACGGCGTGGAGCGCGCCCGCGGGCACGTGGCCGACCTCGGCCTGGACGCGATCATCCCGATCGGCGGCGAGGGCACCCTGAAGGCCGCCAACCTGCTGTCCGAGGCCGGTCTGCCCATCGTGGGCGTGCCGAAGACCATCGACAACGACATCGCCTCCACCGACCGGACCTTCGGCTTCGACACCGCCGTCGGAGTGGCCACCGAGGCCCTGGACCGGCTCAAGACCACCGCGGAATCGCACCAGCGGGTCATGGTGGTCGAGGTCATGGGCCGGCACGCCGGCTGGATCGCCCTGGAGTCCGGCACCGCCGCCGGCGCGCACGCCATCGTGGTGCCGGAGCGCCCCTTCGACATCGACGAGCTGACCCGGATCGTCGGCGAGCGCTTCTCGGCCGGCAAGCGGTTCGCGATCGTGGTGGTCGCCGAGGGCGCCAAGCCCCGCGCGGGGTCGATGGACTTCGAGGAGGGCCGCAAGGACGTCTACGGCCACGAGCGGTTCGCCGGCATCGGCAACCTCCTCGCCGTCGAGCTGGAGGCCCGGCTCGGCAAGGAGGCCCGCCCGGTCATCCTCGGCCACGTCCAGCGCGGCGGCACCCCCACCGCGTACGACCGGGTGCTCGCCACCCGCTTCGGCTGGCACGCGGTGGAGGCGGCGCACCGGGGCGAGTTCGGCATGCTGACCGCGCTGCGCGGCACCGACATCGTGATGGTGCCGCTCGCGGAGGCCACTTCGCACCTGAAGACGGTGCCGGCCGAGCGCTTCGCCGAGGCCCAGAACGTCCTCTGATGTCCCGAAGGTGACTCGATGGGGCCCCCGGACGCGTCGGCGTCCGGGGGCCCCATTACTGTGGTGGGGCACCAAGGTCAAGGGAGTGAAGGCATGGATCACAGCGGTCACGGCATGGACATGCACATGGACATGGACCTGCCGCCCTTCACCCTCGGCCGGGGCCTGGAGTTCTCCTTCGACGCGTTCTTCCTCTTCGGCTGCCTGGCGAGCCTCGCCCTGTACGGCTGGGGCGTGCTCCGGCTGCGCCGCCGCGGGGACGCCTGGCCGATGGGCCGGACTGCGGCGTTCGTCCTGGGCGTGCTGAGCATCGCGCTCATGATGTGCACCAAGCTGAACGACTACGGCATGGTCATGTTCAGCGTGCACATGGTCCAGCACATGGTGATCAGCATGGTGGCGCCGATCCTGCTGCTGCTCGGCGCCCCCATGACGCTGGCCCTGCGCGCCCTGCCGCCGGCCGGCCGCGGCCGCCGCGGCCCGCGCGAACTGCTGCTGGCGCTGCTCCACAGCCGGTACATGAAGGTGGTCACCCACCCGGTGTTCACCATCCCGATGTTCATCGCCAGCCTCTACGCGCTGTACTTCACCCCGCTGTTCGACTTCCTGATGGAGTCCAGGACCGGGCACATCGCGATGATGCTGCACTTCCTCGCCGTCGGCCTGGTCTTCTTCTGGCCGATCATGGGCGTGGACCCGGGCCCGCACCGGCCGGGCTACGTGATGCGGATGCTGGAGCTGTTCGCGGGGATGCCCTTCCACGCCTTCTTCGGCATCGCGCTGATGATGGCGACCGAGCCGATGATCGGCACGTACGCGGACCCGCCCGCCTCGCTCGGCATCGACGCCCTGCAGGACCAGCAGTGGGCCGGCGGCATCGCCTGGGCCTTCAGCGAGATCCCCTCGGTGCTGGTGCTGATCGCGCTGGTCTACCAGTGGTACCACTCGGAGCAGCGGGCCGCGAAGCGCGCCGACCGGGCCGCGGACCGGGACGGGGACAAGGAGCTGGAGGCGTACAACGCCTATCTGGCCTCATTGCAGACGCGTGGCCAGTAGCGCACCGCGGCCTTTTGGCGCCACCATGGGGCATGACCGGATCCGTCAAGGCAATGGCGGTGGTGACCTTCGCCACGCTCGTGGTCGTCGCCGCGTACTCGGTGGCCCTCGGCAGCAACGGCTGGCTCTGGTTCGGCTGGCTCGTCCTCGGAATGATCACCGCCGCGATGGCGGCCTCGCGCGGCACCTGACCGCGTCCCGGTGACCCTCCGGTGCCGTTGAACCTCCTGCAACGCCGTGCGTACCAGGGGTGACGGGACCGGCAGCGGGTGCGTCACACTGACCTTCCCGCCAGGTGAAGGGAAGCACCCCGGTGTTCTACCAGTTGCTCAAGCACGTTCTGCTCGGGCCGCTGCTGCGGCTGCTGTTCCGGCCCCGGATCGAAGGGCTGGAGAACATTCCGGAGGAGGGCCCGGCGATCGTCGCGGGGAACCACCTGTCCTTCTCCGACCACTTCCTGATGCCCGCGATCCTCCGGCGGCGGATCACCTTCCTGGCCAAGGCGGAGTACTTCACCGGCAGGGGCCCCAAGGGCCGGCTGACCGCCGCCTTCTTCCGCAGCGCCGGCCAGATCCCGGTCGACCGGTCCGGCAAGGAGGCCGGAGCGGCGGCGATCCGCGAGGGGCTCGGCGTCCTCGCCAAGGGCGAGCTGCTCGGCATCTACCCGGAGGGCACCCGCTCCCACGACGGCCGGCTCTACAAGGGGAAGGTCGGAGTGGCGGCCATGGCCCTGGGCGCCGGGGTGCCCGTGATCCCCTGCGCCATGGTCGGCACCTTCGAGCTCCAGCCACCGGGGAAGGTGGTCCCCCGCTTCGGCCGCCGGGTGACCATCCGCTTCGGCAGCCCCCTGGACTTCTCCCGGTACGCCGGCATGGAGGGCGAGAAGGCCGTGCTGCGGGCGATCACCGACGAGATCATGTACAAGATCCACGCCCTCTCCGGCCAGGAGTACGTCGACCGCTACGCCTCCGACGTCAAGGCCGAGGAGGAGGAAGCGCGGAGAAGGACCCGGCGCCGCACGGCATGAGCCCTCCCCCGCGCCCGTGTCCTACTCCGGTTCGGCACCGCTCGCGGGCAGGTCCCGGGCGGTGATCTCGACCGGGTCCTCCGCGGGGTCGAAGGAGAACGTGAAGGCGAGGTGGCCCAGGGCCCCGGCGACCACGTCCAGCATCCCGGCGTGATCCGCGGCCTCACCCGTGATCAGGTCCAGGTCCTGCGTGGACACCCCTCCGTCCGCGGACGCTCCCGGACGGATCCAGGCACGGTATCCGGTGACGCCCGGTGTACGGCGCAGCTCCCGCTGCCCGCGGACGCCGAGGAGGCGGCAGGGGCGGGGCGGCACCGGGTTCGAGTACTGGAACACGACCCGGTCGTGGCGCACCGGGGCGATGTCGACGGGGTGGCCGAGCGCCACCCGGCCGGCCAGCTCGACCAGGTCGAGGCCGGCGGCGCGGAGCGAGAGTTCGTTGACGTTCCCGCCGAGTCGGCCGTTAACCTCGATCACCCGTGGCCCGGCCCGGGTGAGTTTGATCTCGGTGTGGGTGATTCCGGTGGTCACTCCCAGGGCCGTGACCGCTTCGCCGGCGAGTTCCAGCACACCCCGGTACTCCTCGGCCGGCAGGGCGGCCGGCCAGAACTGGCCGGTCTCACGGAACGGAGGCAGAAGGGGAAACTTTCCGGTGACGGCCAGGTGCGTGGTCGTCCCGCCGCAGGTGACGCTTTCCACCGACACGTAGTCCCCGTAGGGCGCGCACGGCCTTCCCCGCAGCAGGTGTTCCACCGCGAGGGCGGACTCGGAGTCCAGGAGCCGACGCACGAGCACCTGCCCCTCGTCGGGGTCGTCGACCCGGAACGTGTTCCGGCTGCCTTCGCCGTGTACCGGTTTCACGATGGCCGGAAGCCCCACCCGGTGCACGGCGTCCGGCCAGTCCTCGGGCCGCGTGAGCAGTGATGCCGCGACCGGACCCGTGCCGGTCGCGTTCAGCCGTTGCCGCTGCAGGCACTTGTCCGTGAGCAACCGTGCGGTCTCCCGGCTGTGGTGGGCGAGGCCCAGCCCTTCGGCCAGTTCGGCCGTGACCGCCAGCATCGTCTCGCTGAAGGTGACGATGCCGCCGACTCCGGCCGTGCTCAGCCCGCCGGCCACTTCGTCCGGGGTGCCGCGGTAGGTGAACACCCGGCCCAGGTCCCTGAGCAGGGGCAGGAGCGGGCGGGTGTGCCCGGAGTCCTCGCGGGTCACGAAAACGAGCGGTGCGAGCCTGGCGAGGGATCTGGCGATCTCGGTGACGTTGGCCGCCCCCCGCTCGTAGACGACCACCAGTGCGGGAGCCGCGTTCACGCCGCCCCCGTGGGCACCGCGGACCAGTCGAGCACGGCGAGCGCGGGCAGCGCGGCACGGTCCAGCTTGCCGTTGGCGGTGACCGGGATCGCCTCCACCCGCTTGAAGCGGTGCGGCCGCATGTGGGCCGGTATGCGGTCGGCGAGGTGTGCGCGGATCCGCCCCGGGTTCAGACCCGCCGACGCGTCGTCGACGATGTAGGCCACGAGGATGTGCTGTCCGGTCCGGTTCGTCTGCACGACACATGCCGCGCCGCGGACTCCGTCGAGGGTCGTCAGGACGGCCTCCACCTCGCCGAGTTCGACCCGGTGCCCCCGGACCTTGACCTGGCTGTCGGTGCGCCCGACGTAGTGCAGGGTCCCGTCGGTGCCGCGGACCGCCCAGTCTCCGCTCCGGTAGTGGCGCGTGGACCGGTCCCCGGAGGGCTCCGTGACGAAACGCTCGGCGGTGAGGTCGGGCCGCCGCAGGTATCCGTGGGCCACGCCGCTGCCGGCCACCCACATCTCCCCCGGTTCTCCGTCGGCGACCGGCTGCCCGGCCGCGTCCCGCAGAGAGATCCGCAGATGGGGCAGCGGCCTGCCGATGGGGGTGCGCCCGGCCTCCGCCGCCCGACAGGTGTCCGCGTCGAGCTCTCCGTAGGTGACGTGCACGGTCGTCTCGGTGATGCCGTACATGTTGACGAGCCGCGCACGCGGCGCGCACGCCCCTTCCAGCCAGGCGAGGGCGTCGCGGAGGTTGACCGGCTCACCTCCCAGGACGGCATGGCGGAGGTGGGACAGGGAGCGTCCGTGCCGGCTGAGCGTCCCGACCAGGAAGCCGAACATGGACGGTGTCTGGCTGAGGACGGTGACCTCCCGGGAGGCCAGCAGCGCTGCGAAGGCTTCGGGGTCCCGGGCCGTATCGGAAGGGACGATCAAGGCCGTGCCTCCGTTGAGCAGGGCACCCCACAGCTCCCAGACGCTGAAGTCGAAACCGAAGGAGTGGGCAACGGTCCACACGTCGCGGGGACGGAGATCGAACACCTCTGCGCAGGCGTCCAACAGGGCGAGTACCTGGTCGTGACCGACGACGCAGCCCTTCGGAGTCCCGGTGGAGCCGGAGGTGTAGATGACGTACGCGGTCCGTTCCGGGATGTCGGTGCCGGAACGGTGCGGCCGGACCCGGCGGGAGGCCAGTGTGAGGCCGGCGACCTCGGCCAGCGGCGTCTCGTCGGCTTCCGGCGGACCGTCGGTCAGCACCAGCCGCGCGGCGCTGTCGTCGAGCAGGAGGTCCCGGCGTGCCCGTGGGTGGTCGGGATCGACGGGAACGTAACCCCGTCCGCCGGCCAGGATGCCGAGGAAACCGAGGGGCGCCGACCTGCTGCGACCGACGCGGGCGGCGATCAGCCGGTCGTCCTCCGTGCACCACTGTGCCAACACCCCGGCCAGCTCGTCGACGGACGCCTGCAGCTCCCCGTAGGAGACCGGGCCTTCCTCATCGACCAGCGCGGTGGCGTCGGGATGGCGGCGCGCGGCTTCGGCAAAGCGCTCATGGATGGTGCGGTGGACACTCTTCACGATCGGCTCCTCTCGCTCGGGGCGGGTGTGCGGGACGTTCCTTCGCTGTGCTCGGCGGCGACGTCCTCCCGGTCACCGTGGAGACCGGCCACCCAGTTCGTCATGGGAGCGACCAGAACCGCGCCGACGAGGAAGACGGCAGCGAGCACGAACCAGCCCTCGGGCGCATACGCGATCACCACACCACCGACCAGGGCCGGACCGACCATGTCCTGGACCGTGGTCCCGACCGTGAAGGCTCCGATGTACCTGCCTTCGGCGTTGGCGGGGGCCAGGCCGAAGGACAGTCCCCATTCCCCGGCCGACTGGAGGATCTCGCCGAGGGTCAGGACCACGGTCGCCACGAGGAGCGCGGCGACGAGGAGCGGCCCGGTGCGCCCCGAGGTCATGGCGAACACGGCGCACGCGGACGCGGTGAGGACCGCCGACATGATCAGTGCCCTGGCCGCGCCCCGGACGCTCGAGGACCCGCGGCTCGCCGCGACCTGGAGGAGGATCGCCAGCACGGTGTTGACGAAAACGAGCGTGGCGACCGTCCAGGCGGGCGCGTCGGTGTGTTCCGTCACCCAGAGCGGCAGACCCACCTCCAGAAGGCTGATGTGCAGGGCGAACGTACCGTTCAGCAGCCCGAGGAGGGTGAACGCGGCGAGACGCCGGCGCTCCGGCCGCGGCTCCCGCTCCGGATCCAAGGCATCACCGGAGGCGGCACCGGACCGGACCGGGGAGGTCCGGGGCCTGGTGGGGAGCACGGTGGTCGTCACGGCGACGACGAGGTAGGCCGCCATCGTGATGGTGACGAGAACCACGAACGCCGTGTGCGTACCGACCGCGAGGAGCGGCGCCACGGCGAGCGCGCCGATCGACATCGCGGTGTTGGCGACGCTGCGCAGGTACGCCTGGGTGCGGACTCGGTCCGCCTCGCCGATCACATGGGAGACGAGGGTGCGCCGGGCGACGGAGTTGGCCCGGTCGGCCGCACCGAGGGCCACCACCAGCGGCACCACGACGGAGTGGGAATCGGAGAACAGCATGGGGCACAGCAGCAGTGCCTGTGCCACGGTGAGGCCGACGGCCATCGGGCGGGGGCCCCAGCGGTCGGCCAGGTAGCCGGCCGGCAGCGCTGCGAGGAACGCGGCGACGCCCGCTGCCGAGAGGGCCAGTGCGATCTGCCGCACGGAGAGGCCGAAGGACAGGTTGAAGAAGACGATGCTTCCCGTGCTGTACATCCCCCGGCCCAGGGCGTAGCAGAACTGCCCGAGGAGCAGTGGCCGAGCGGGTCCTTCGAGACGGGGCAGTCCGGGGATCGGTCTCACGGAGCCACGTCACCCGCTCCGGCTTCCCGGACCCAGTCCCGCAAGGTCTGCTCGGTGGCTCTCCAGAGCCCCTCGACGGCCTCGGCCGGGTACCAGTCCGTCCGGTGGTACAGGGACACCTCGATGTTCCCGTCGGCTTCGGTGAGGGAGATGACCACGGCGGCGTCCGGGGTACTGCCGGCGAGTTCCAGCGGTGACGCCTCGCAGTCGACGAAGCGCCAGTCGCCGAGCCATCGCCGCATGGTGGCGTTCTGCGGGTTGAACGAGATGTACGGAACCCTGGCATGGCAGCCGAAGGCCTCCGGATCCATGTGTGCGATGAGCCTCGGCCAGGGCACGGCCATGGTGTCGAGAGCGTCCATCATCGCCTGCTGGAATCCGCGCAGGAACTCCGCCGTGGTGGCCCCGTCATCGCGCCGGGTGCCCACGACCACCTTGCTGGCGAGGAATCCGACCGTCTGGTGGACGGTGGCGGACTCCCGGTTGGCCGTCATCAGCGTGGTACCGATGGACGGCTGGTCACTGAGCCCGTACAGGGCCCGGTGGACCGCCGCGTGGATGAATGCCCACGGGGTCATGCGGAAGCCACGGGCGCAGGAGAAGACCGCGCGGGTCAGGTCGCCTCCGAAGTCCGCGCGGACCAGACCCGTGCGGTCGTAGCCGGCGTGGGCCGCTCCCGAGAATCCGGCGAAGCGCGTTTCGGGGACCGGCCCGATCGTCCTGAGCCGTTCGGAGAGGCGGTCCAGCACACGTCGGCCGGCTGCGGAGTCCAGGTACGCGTTCTGCTCCCGCACCTGCTCGGGATACGGGAGCCGGACCGGCGGCAACGGCTCCGCGGCGTGTCCGAGTTCCTCCGCGTAGAACGCCGTCAGGTCGCTCATGAGCAGGTCGAGCGACCAGAAGTCGCCCACGAGGTGGTCGAGGACCAGCGCGAAGAGGGTTTCGCCGGGTCGTGGAAGCAGGACGAGCCGGGCCAGCGGTCCGTGCGCGAAGTCGAACGGGGCGTCCGCGAGCCGTTCCATCCGGTGCACGGCGTCGGCGGGGTCGTCCGTGGCGGATGTGGCAAGGACGATGCCGGTCGCCCCGGCCGGCGCATCGAGGCGCCAGGTGAAGTCCCCCAGGTCGAATCCGCACAGGAGCACCGGGTGGCGTTCCTGGAGGCGGAGCCAAGCCCGTTCGAGCGCCCCGGTCTCGAGCGGGCCACGGATCCGGAGAGCGACGAAAGGATGGTGCGGCCGGTACACACCGGAGTCCGCTTCCTTGAGGATCTGCCCCAGCCGGTGTCGCTGGGTCCAGGAGACGTTCTGCCGCGAGGACAATGTCACAGCCTTTCACCGGTTCCCCTGGAAGGGGCGGCGGCCTCCGGGATCGTGCGGGCGGCTACCACTGCTCGAACCGGCTGGGGTCCAGGACCGCGGCGGTGAGTTCCCTCAGCGTCGGCCGGCGCAGCACTCCGGTGGGGGGCATGTCGATGCCCTCCTCCTGTGCGCGGTTGGCCACGACGAGAGCCAGCAGGGAGTCCCCGCCCAGGTCGATGAAGTTGTCGTCCGGATCGTCCACCGGAGTCTCCAGGACCTCCTCCCAGATGCGCCGGAGCGTCTCCAGTACGCGGTCGCCGGACTGGGCCTGGATCGTCATGGGGTCTCCCCGGTGGTGTCGGTCTCTTCTGGTTCGGGCCCCTGGACCGGACCGTGGGCGATCCGGGCAGCGGCGCAGGTTCCCGATGCCCTGAGCGCTTCCGCCACGGCCTGTGCCCGGTGGCGGTCCGGTGCCAGGAATCCGACGGTGGCTCCGGAGCCGCACACGATGCCCGCGAGCGCACCCGCTCCCCTTCCGGTCGCGAGCGTCGCGGCCAGTTCGGGACGCAGCCTCGTGACGACCGGCTCCAGGTCGTTCACCAGCGTCTCGGCCAGCGCATGGCTGTCGTCTCCCGCCAGGGCGTCGACGAGGCGCCGTGACATGCGCGGGGACGGGACGGCATCCGCGGCCCAGGGCAGCCCCGCGTTCCGGCGGCCGGACTCCGTGGCCGCGAAGACCTCCGGCGTGGACATTCCGAACGCCGCGGTCGCGAACACCCAGTGGTGGGTCGTTCCGACGGTGAGGGGTGTCAGCCGCTCGCCCCTTCCCGACCCGAACGCCGCGCCGCCGAGGACGCCGAAGGGCACGTCACTGCCGAGCTCGGCGGCCAGGGACGCGAGGTCATGACGGCTCATGCCCAGGTTCCACAGGGTGTTGCACGCCACCAGGGCCCCCGCCGCGTCCGCACTGCCGCCGGCCATTCCGCCTTGTACGGGAATGTGCTTGTCGATGTGGACATGGACCGCAGGCTCCGCACCGCTGACCTCCGCGAGGAGCTCAACGGCCTGCGCCGCGAGATTCGATGCGTCCGCGGGCACTCCGCCCGATGTCGGGCCGGAAAGCGTCACCCCCAATTGTTCGGCCGGAGTCACTGTCACCCGGTCGAACAAGGACACGGCGAGGAAAACGCTGGCGAGTTCGTGGTATCCGTCGCTCCTGCGGCCGCCCACGGTCAACTGCAGATTCACCTTGGCGGGGGCGCGGACGGTTATGGATCGGTCAAGTGGCATGGTGCGGGCCCGATATTCCTTCTGGTTCAGTTTTCCGACGAAACACTGCGCATGCTCCAGAGCAGCGTCCGCATGGAAGGCGGCTGCATAAGGGAATAGGCAATGGCGTCCGCGACTGCTTCGGCCCGCATCATCGACCCGAGGCCGGGCATTTCCGGGGAGCGTCCGGCGCCCATGGCGAATTCGGTTTCCGTGGCACCGGGGCAGAGAGCGGTGACACGGATACCCAGGGGCCGGAGTTCGCGGTCCAGCGAACCGGCGAGCCCGACGATGCCGTGCTTGGTGGCCGCGTACACGGCTTCGTCCGGTCGACCGCGAAGTCCCGCCACGGAGCTGACGAGGACGATGTCGCCACCGTGGCCGGACAGGAGCGGAACGGCCTGGCGCACGGACCAGATCGTTCCGGTGAGGTTGGTGTCGACGAGTTCCTCGACCTGTTCGTCGGAGAGGTCGAGGATCCCCCCGTAGGCACCCACTCCGGCGTTGGCGACCAGGCAGTCGATCCCGTGGAAGGCGTCGACCGCGCGGGTGAAGAGGTCCTCCAGCTGACTCCGCGAGCGGATGTCGGCCTCGGCCCAGACCACTCTCTCGTTGCCCAGGTCCTCGGCGAGCTCTTCGAGGCGGTCCGTTCTCCGGGCCCCCAGGGCGACGCTGGCGCCCAGCTCGTGCAGTCTGCGTGCGGTCGCCGCGCCTATGCCGGAGCTGGCGCCGGTGATCACGGCGACCTTGCCCTTCAGATCACTCATGCCGGGGATTTCCCAGGGTGGAGGATGCGTGGAGGCGGTCGTGCACGGCTTCCGCCAGAGCGAGGTCACGCTCGAAGGTGATCTTGAAGTTGGCGGCGTCCCCCGGTGCGGCGGCCACGCTGCCGCCGAACCAGCGCACCATGCCCGCATCGTCCGTGAAGGCCATGGACTCCCTGGCCGCCGCCTCGTAGGCGTCGTTGACGCAACGACGGGCGAACAGCTGGGGAGTCTGCGCGGCACGCAGCCGGTTCCGGTCGAACGGATCACCCAGGAAGGGCTCTTCGTCCAGGAGGTGGAGACTGTCGACCAGGGGCAGTGAGGGGATGACCCCGCAGGGCCGCCGGCCGGAGGGTGCGACACGGTCGGCCACACCCAGCAAGTGCCCGAGCAGGCCGTCGATCGCTCCCCGGGCCGTGAAGGGCCGCGCCACGTCGGTGATCGCCACCCAGTCCGCCTCCGGGGGCAGGGCGCGGACACCGGCGTGCGCGCTGGCCTGCCGGGTGGACCCTCCAGGGGTCACGAGGACCTCGGTGCCGGGCTCCGCCGAAGCGATCAGGCGGCGGAACTCCCCGGCCATGCCGTCGGGAGCGGTCACGACGACGGACTTCACGTCCGCATTTGAGCAGACGGAATCCAGCACGTGTAAGAGGAGAGGCCTGCCCCCGATTTCAACGAGAGCCTTGGGGCCGATACCGAGTCGCTCTCCGCGTCCCGCGGCCAGGATTACCGCTCCCACGTTCCGGCGATGTTCCGGAACCGGTAAATGCTGATGAAGTGCCATGCGCCCCCGCAATCAATGGCATTATCGTCAGACGACCCGATCAGGGTCCGAGTCAGGCGATCGTAACATGATCATGAGGCGAACGCAGGGTTAATTTCACGGGGCAAGGGGCCGCGACCGTCCACATGCGACCCTTTTCCCGTGGGCGGGCCGCCCGCCCGCGAGAAGGAATTCGCGGGGCGGACGGCCCGTTTCGGGTCGGCGGTTTCCCGCCGGGCCGAGGCTAGCGGCGGACGGCCGGCAGTTCCTCCAGGAGCGGGGAGGCCTGCGTGGCTCCGGCCGCCTTGGCCTGCGGGGCCGGGGCGACCGGGGCCGCGTGCGGGGCGCAGGTCACGTCGGCCGCGTCCACCTTGCCGGTGAGCAGGTAGCCGTCGACGCGCTCGTTGATGCAGGGGTTCTTCAGGCTGGTGACGCCGTGCGAGCCGGCGCCCTTCTCGGTGATCAGCCGGGAGCCGGCCAGCCGGTGGTGCAGCTCGACGGCGCCGTCGTACGGGGTGGCGGCGTCGCGCTCGGACTGGACGATCAGGACCGGGGCGATGCGCTTGGCGCCGACCTCGATCGGGTTGCTCTGCTTGGCCTTCCAGGTGGCGCAGGGCAGGTTCATCCAGGCGTTGGCCCAGGTCATGAACGGGTAGTTCTTGTGCAGCCGGGTGTTGTCGCGGTCCCAGCGCTTCCAGCTGGTGGGCCACTTGGCGTCGGCGCACTCGACGGCGGTGTAGACCGCGTTGCCGTTCTCGGAGGCGATGTTGCCCGCGATGTCGGTCATGTCGGGGGCGGCGGCGTCCACGAGGGCCTGGGTGTCACCGGCGACGTACGCGCTCCAGGTCTGGGCGACCGGCACCCAGGAGGAGTCGTAGTACGGGGCGCTCTGGAAGAAGGAGATCAGCTCGGCCGGGCCGACCTTGCCGCCGATCGGGTTGGCCTTGGCGGCGGCGCGGAGCTTCTGCCACTGGGCCTCGACCTTGGCGGCGGTGTTGCCGAGGTGGAAGGTGGCGTCGTTCTTGGCGACCCACGCCTTCCAGTCGTTCCAGCGCATCTCGAAGGCGACGTCCTGGTCCAGGTTGGCCTGGTACCAGATCTGCTCCTGCTTCGGGTTCACGACGCTGTCGACGATCATGCGGCGGACGTGGCCCGGGAAGAGGGTCGCGTAGACGCCGCCGATGTAGGTGCCGTAGGAGACGCCGAGGAAGTTGAGCTTCTTCTCGCCGAGCGCGGCGCGGATGACGTCGAGGTCGCGCGCGGTGTTCGGGGTGGTCATGTGCGGCAGCATCCAGCCGCTGCGCTCCTTGCAGCCGTCCGCGTACTCGGCGGCGAGCTTGCGCTGGGCGCGCTTGTCGGCCTCGCTGTCCGGGACCGGGTCGGCCTTGGGCGCCTTGACGAACTCCTGCGGGTCGATGCAGGAGATCGGGGTGGAGTGGCCGACGCCGCGGGGGTCGAAGCCGACGAAGTCGTACGCCTTGGAGGCGTTGACCCACAGCGGGCTCTTGGTGGTGACGCGGCGCGGGAAGCGCATGCCGGAGCCGCCGGGGCCGCCGGGGTTGTAGACGAGGGCGCCCTGGCGCTCGTCCTTGGTGCCGGTGTTGCCGATGCGGTCGACGGCGATGTCGATCGTCTTGCCGAAGGGCTTGGCGTAGTCCAGCGGCACCTTGACGACGCCGCACTGGATGGGCTTCTCGAAGCCCCAGTCGGCCGGACAGTCCTTCCAGTCGATGCCGGCGTGCTGGGCACGGGCGGCGGCGATCTGCACGCCGACGGACTCCGGGACGCCGTACGAGGCGCCGTACGAGGCGCTCTCCGCGGGCGCGGCGGAGGCCGACGGGGCGAGCATCAGGCCGGCCGCGAGCGCGCCGACGGTGAAGGTGGCGGCGCTCCCCAGCGCCGCGTTGCGTATCACGTGGTGGTTCCCCCTGCATCAGGTGTGCCGCGCGTGGCGGCTCGGTCACATGCAGGGAGATCTTTCCTCCCGGGTAACCTCCGGCGACAGGTCCCGGCGGGGTTCTTTGCCAAGCCGATAACCGGAGTTGCGTGTACCGGAGAGCGGTACACGAGCGGACTGTGGCGTTCCGCCGGGGACTTGGGCGGCCGGCGGCCCGGCGGCCGACCGTTCCGCATGGGACCGCGAGTCCGCCGGTCCGCCGGTCCATGGTGTCCGCCGGCGCCGGCCGGGTCACCAGGCGTACGTGCGGACCGCCTCGTCGAGCAACTCCCGCACCCGCAGGGCGTCCTGGGCGATGGCGCTGATCAGGACGGCGGGTCCGGCGAGCGGGGTGACGGCGGCGAGTTCGCCGAGCGGGCCGCCGGCCGGCGGGTCCTTCTCGAACGCCGGGTCCACCACGAGCAGCTGGCCGACCGCGCGGCACCCGGCGAGACCGGCCGGGCCGTCCCAGCCGTCGGGTGCGCCGGGCCCGCAGGACAGCTCCTGGTCCAGCAGCGGCCGGCCGGCCCGTAGCACGCTCAGCCGGCTCCGGAGCAGTCCGGGGGCCTCGCCGAACCGGCCCAGGACCTGCTCCTCGCGCATCAGCAGCCGCGCGCCGGGGGCGAGTTCGACCCGGGTGCGCACCCGCAGGTCGCTGCCGCGGACGGAGACCAGGGGTTCGGGGAGCCAGCGCACCTCGGCGCCGTCGGCCAGACTCAGGTGGACGTCGTAGCGGGCGGGTTCGCCGTGCGGTCCGGGCAGGGCGAGGGTGGCGGCCACCGAACCGACGCTCAGGCGGGCGCCCGGCCCGGCGGAGGCCCGGACGGTGAGGTGGTCGCCGCCGAGCGGCGCGCTCATGGCGCCGACCAGCATCACCCCGGCCTCGGCGCCGGTGCCGCGGGTGCGGCGCGGGGCGAGCGGGCCCTCGCCCGCCAGGACGGGCAGGGCGGTGCCGCCCCGGCCGTCGGCCTCGGCGACGATGCGGGCGGTGGCGAGCAGGCCGGTGCGCGACCGCCCGGTGGCCGTGCTCAACGGGACACCCAGGCGCCGACCTGCTCGCGCACCCAGCGGGCGACCGGGTCCACGCCCTCCGGGCTGCGCAGGGACTGGAAGACGACGGGCAGCTCGGTGCGCTGGGCGGCCGCGTCCCGGGCCATCCGGTCCAGGTCGGAGCCGACGTACGGGGCGAGGTCGGTCTTGTTGACGATCAGCAGGTCGGCGGTGGTGACGCCGGGGCCGCCCTTGCGCGGGATGTCGTCGCCGCCGGCCACGTCGATGACGAAGATCTGGGCGTCGACCAGGCCGCGGGAGAAGGTCGCGGTCAGGTTGTCGCCGCCGGACTCGACGAGGACCAGGTCGAGCGGTCCGTGCTCGCGGAAGGCGTCCTCCAGTTCCTCCACGGCCTCCAGGTTGGCGGAGATGTCGTCCCGGATGGCGGTGTGCGGGCAGGCCCCGGTCTCGACGGCGGCGATCCGCTCGGGCGGCAGGACCGCCTCGCGGAGCAGGAACTCGGCGTCCTCGCGGGTGTAGATGTCGTTGGTGACGACGGCCATGGAGTACTCGGCGCGCAGCGCCCGGCACAGGGCCGCGACGGTGGCCGTCTTGCCCGAGCCGACGGGGCCGCCCAGTCCGATGCGCAGGGCCCTGCGGGAGCCGTCGGCGCGCAGGGGGTCGGCGCTGTGGGTGTGCCGGTGGGGATACGTCTCGGCGTGGTCCAGGTGCATGGCGGGTTCCTCGTGGTCAGGGGGGCGGCGGGACCGCGGCCGGCGGTCCCGCCGCCCGGGGTGGGGGGTGGGGAGGGGTGTGGCGGACGGGACCTCAGGAGGCGAACAGGCGTACCGGCCAGGCCGCGTGGGCCTCCGCGCCGATCTCCAGCAGCGGGGAGGCGGCGGCCGGCAGGGCGTCCGTTCCTTCGGCCAGGGCCCGGCGGGCGTACTCCTCGGCCCGTCCGGCCACGCCGTCGAGCTCGGGGGCGAGCCGGGCCAGCACCCCGCTCGCCTGGAACGGGTCCAGGCCCAGCAGGCGTACGGTGGCCGTGGCCGGGCCGCCGATGCTCTCGTAGCCGGCGGCGTACGCGGCGTCGGCCGGACCCAGCCCGGCGGCGCGGGCGGTGATCCCGAGCACGATCGGCTGGTGCGCGCCGCGCGGGAAGGCGGCGGCCAGCTCGTCGAGCTCGGGCACGGGCCAGGTCGCGCGGGCGGCCCGGAGCAGCTGCCGGCCCAGTCTGCGGGCGGCCGCGCGCAGCGCGGGCGAGGGGGTGCGGGCGTCGGCGGCGGCGTCGAGCTCCGCCGGGTCCAGGCCGGCGGCCGCGGCCGCGGCGAGCGCGGCCGCGACGAGTCCGGCGGTGTGCAGCCGGCCCCGGCAGAACGCCTCCAGGGTGGCGGCGTCACGGATCCGGCCCGCCTTGACGGCGGCCTCGGCCCCGCCGGAGTGGGCGTGCCCGCCGGCGGGGAAGCGCCCGTCGGCGAGCACGAGCAGGGCAGCGCGACTCATCAGAAGAGGAAGTAGCGCTGGGCCATGGGGAGTTCGGCCGCGGGCGCGGGTTCCACGGCCTCCCCGTCGATGCTGACGGTGAAGGTGTCGGGGTCGACTTCCACCCGGGGTACGGCGTCGTTGTTGCGCATGTCCGCCTTGGAGACCTTGCGGGTGGACTCGATGGCGACGAACTGCTTGCCGAGACCGAGCCGTTCGGGCAGGTGGTCGTCGATCGCCGCCTGGGCGGTGAAGTTGATCGAGTTCAGCGCGGGGGCCCGTCCGTAGCTGCCGAACATGGGGCGCGGGAGCATGGGCTGCGGGGTGGGGATGGAGGCGTTGGCGTCGCCCATCTGCGCGTAGGCGATCTGTCCGCCCTTGATGACCACGAGCGGCTTGACGCCGAAGAACGCCGGGTCCCAGAGCACCAGGTCGGCGAGCTTGCCGACCTCCACGGAGCCGATCTCGCGGGCCAGTCCCTGGGCGACGGCCGGGTTGATCGTGTACTTGGCGACGTAGCGGCGGGCCCGGTTGTTGTCGGCGGGACCGTCGCCGGGGAGGGCGCCGCGGCGCTTCTTCATCACGTGGGCGGTCTGCCAGGTCCGCATGATGACCTCGCCGACCCGGCCCATCGCCTGGGAGTCGGAGGAGATGATCGAGATGGCCCCGAGGTCGTGCAGGACGTCCTCGGCCGCGATGGTGGACGGCCGGATCCGGGACTCGGCGAAGGCGAGGTCCTCGGGGACGGCCGGGTTGAGGTGGTGGCAGACCATCAGCATGTCGAGGTGTTCCTCGATGGTGTTGACGGTGTGCGGCCGGGTCGGGTTGGTGGAGCTGGGCAGCACGTGCTGCTCGCCGACCACGGTGATGATGTCGGGGGCGTGCCCGCCGCCCGCGCCCTCGGTGTGGTAGGCGTGGATGGTCCGGCCCGCGATGGCGGCGAGGGTGTCGTCCACGAAACCGGCCTCGTTGAGGGTGTCGGTGTGGATGGCGACCTGGGCGCCGGTCTCCTCGCAGACGTTCAGGCAGGCGTCGATGACGGCCGGGGTGGCCCCCCAGTCCTCGTGGATCTTGAACCCGAGGGCGCCGCCGCGCAGCTGGGAGTGCATGGCCTCGGTGGACATGGTGTTGCCCTTGCCGAGGAGGCCGATGTTGACGGGGTGGGCCTCCAGCGCCGCGAACATCCGGGCAAGGTGCCAGGGTCCGGGGGTGACGGTGGTGGCCTTGCTGCCCTCGGCGGGGCCGGTGCCGCCGCCGACCAGGGTGGTGATCCCGGAGGCGAGGGCGGCGTCGAGGACGGTCGGGGAGATGAAGTGGATGTGGGTGTCGATGGCGCCCGCGGTGACGATCTTCCCGTTGCCGGAGATGATCTCGGTCTCCGGGCCGATCACGAGCGCCGGGTCCACACCGTCCATGGTGTCCGGGTTGCCCGCCTTGCCGATGCCGGTGATCCGGCCGTCGCGGATGCCGATGTCGGCCTTGACGATGCCCCAGTGGTCGACGATGACGATCCCGGTGATGACCGTGTCGGGAGCGCCCTCCGCGCGGGTGGTGAGGGCCTGGCCCATCGACTCGCGGATCACCTTGCCGCCGCCGAACACGGCCTCGTCGCCGGCCCGGCCGGGCCCTCCGGCGAGGTCCTGCTCGATCTCGATCAGCAGGTCGGTGTCGGCGAGCCGGATCCGGTCCCCGGTGGTGGGGCCGAACAGGTCGGCGTACGCCTCACGGGTGAGTTCAGCCATCGAGCAGCCCTCCGGTTTCGCCGCGCAGGCCCGGTACGACGCGCAGGCCGGACAGCGGAACCAGCTCCACGGCGGCCGGGATGCCCGGTTCGAAGCGGACCGCGGTGCCCGCGGCGATGTTGAGGCGGAGGCCGCGGGCGGCTGCCCGGTCGAACTCGAGGCCCGGGTTGGCCTCCGCGAAGTGGTAGTGGGAACCGACCTGGACGGGCCGGTCCGCGGCGTTGAGCACGGTGATGCGGGTGACCGGCCGGCCCTCGTTGATGGCGACCGGGCCGTCTCCGTAGTGGATCTCTCCGGGAATCATTGCGACTGTCCCCTCCGGACTCAGACGATCGGATGGTGGACGGTGACGAGCTTCGTCCCGTCCGGGAACGTCGCTTCGACCTGGACGTCGCTGATCAACTCGGGGATGCCCTCCATGACCTCGGCACGGCCGAGTACCGTGCGGCCGGAGGCCATCAGCTCGGCCACCGTCCGTCCGTCGCGGGCGCCTTCGAGCACATGGCTCGTGATCAGGGCGATGGCTTCGGGGTGGTTGAGGAGCACACCTCGCGCCCTGCGCTTCTCTGCGACGTCGGCCGCCACGTGAATGAGCAGCCTTTCCTGCTCGTGAGGTGTCAACTGCACCTGAATCCCCCAGTTCCCATGACATGATCGGTCTGCGCGCCGGGCGCGACGTTAGCCCTCTTCAACAAGTTGTTGACCTTCGCATTTCCATCCAGGGGCAACTCCTTGCCGAAGCATGGAAAGCCTTTTCGAGCCAACTACCAGCGCTTTACCGCCCCATGGGTCATTGCAGACCGACCGGTACGGCCACGCCACGCTAGACTGCGCCCTTTTCCGTTGCGTTAACCCACGTTTCGGGCGGCGGCCCGGTTCGACACAGGGTCCCCGCCGGTGCGCGCTCCGTATACGGACCGCGCAACTTCGAGTGGCCCGTGATTGCGGACCGTACACAGTGCGGGACGCGGAGTCACACGACACCCTCGCCCGTTCGGAGTAGCGGAGGAACGGGGCGACGGCGGAGTGGACTTACCCGGACCCCGGGCCGGGGGTGGACGCAACCGCGCTGGTCGGGAGCGGGTTTGGTCACCCTGACCCGGACTCCGGAAGCACGAAACACCGTAAGGGCTAAATAAGTGATGTAGGTCACATACCGTCTAATCAATGCCGAAATCGGGCATTTCGTACGCCAGGATCCGGGACGACAGCCCGCCACCCAGGCGGGCCGGTGCGAAGGGTCCCGATGTCCGCGCTGAAGAACGCCTTCCCGTCCGTGATGACCTGCGCCGGCCTCACCGCCGCGCTCACCCTGACGCTCGCCGGCACCGCCCCGGAGGCGGAGGCCGCGACGCGCGCCGCCCAGGCCTTCGCGGTCGCCGTCACCAAACAGGGCGCGCCCTACGAGTGGGGCGGCACCGGGCCGAACGGTTTCGACTGTTCGGGACTGACCCAGTACTCGTACAAACAGGTCGGCAAGCACCTGCCGCGCACGGCGGCCCAGCAGTACAACCGGACCTCCCGGATAGGAGGTCGTGCCCCGCAGCGGGGCGATCTGGTCTTCTTCCTGGCCGGGCGGCGGGTCTACCACGTGGGGATGTACGCGGGCGACGGGCGGATCCTGCACGCGCCCAAGCCGGGGACCAGGGTCAGGCTGGAGAAGATCTGGACCGGCAGCGTCCGGTACGGGCGGGTGCGGTGAGGGGCCTGGGGTGTACGGGGGGCCGGGGGCGTACGGGGAGCCGGGGACGTACGGGGAGCCGGGGACGTACGGGGGATCAGCGGGTCCGTGGCTCGGCGGTGGCTCCGACCGTCCACGGGAGGGCGATCCAGACCGTCTTCCCGCCGTCCGCCGTCGGCGTGACCGACAGCCTGCCGCCCGATTCGGCGGCCAGCCAGCGGATGATCACCATCCCGCGCCCGTTGTCCTGCTGCACGGCGGCGGGGAGCCGTCTGGGCCAGCGCGGGTGACTGTCGGTGACGCCGACGCGCAGCAGTTCGTCGCGCTCCAGGCGGACGTCCACGGTGAAGGTGGGGGATTTGCCGAAGGTGTGCTGGACGGCGTTGGTGGCGAGTTCGGAGACGATCAGCCGGACGGTGTCCGCCGTGACGTGTTCGTCCGGCAGGCCCCATTCACCGAGCACGTCCGCGACATAGCGGCGGGCGGCCGACACCGAGGCGGGATCGCTCGGCAGAGTGACGGATGCTTCCTGGTGGTCTGCCATGGCGCGCTGTCCCTTTCCCACCGGGGGTGATAGGCCCCGGATCTGTTCTTCGCGCCAGACTGCCACTCTTCACCCGGCCGGTGCGGCCGTTCCCCCAAGATCTGCATATATCTGTCGCTCAAAGCGGTGAACTCTGCTACGAGAGACCGTATTTGAAAGGCAGACTGGTGCGATCTGTGCCGGTGGAAGGAGGCGGGTATGCAGCACGGCCCCGCGGTGCGCCGGCGCAAGCTCGGCGAGGAACTGCGAGCTCTGCGCGACCGGTCGGGACTCACCAGCGGCGAGGCCGCCCGGATCGTGGGATGGCACCAGTCGAAGATCAGCCGGATCGAGACCGGGCGCAGTGGCGTGAAACCGGAGGACGTCCGGCTGCTGCTGGACGCCTACGGAGGGGTGGGCGAGCGGGAACGGGCGCTGCTGGAGGCGCTGTCGGTCTCGGCGGCCGGTCCGGCGGCCGGCGCGGACACCGGCCGGGGGCGGCAGTGGTGGCACGACTACCGTGGCCTGCTGCCGCAGGAGTACCGGGACTTCATCAGCCTGGAGGCGGGCGCCCGGTCCGCCCGCACGGTGGAGCTCTCGGTGGTCCCGGGTCTGCTGCAGACCCCCGCGTACGCCAGGGCGGTCACCCGGGCCGCGCTGGGCGGGCTTCCGGAACCCAAGGTGGACGCGCTGGTCGACGTACGGCTGGCGCGGCAGTCGGTGCTGCGGGCGGATCCGCCGCTGGAGCTGGACGCCGTACTCGACGAGGCGGTGCTGCGGCGGCAGATCGGCGGGCCGGAGGTGATGGCGGAGCAGCTGTGGCACCTGGTGGACGTGGCGGCACTGCCCCATGTCCGGCTCCAGGTACTGCCGTTCAGCGTGGGGGGCCATCTCGGCCTGACCGGACCGTTCGTTATTTTCTCATTTCCGAACATCGCCGATCTGGATGTGGTCGTACTCGACCATTTGACGAGTAGCCTCTATCTGGAGCGGAAGGAAGACCTTGAGGCGTACGGCGCCGCGTTCCGCACCATCCAGTCGCACGCCCTCCCGCCCCAGGACTCGTCGGAACTGATCAGCGGGATCGCAGGAAGCGTGATCGCTGACGGCGCGTAAGGAGGCAATCCCGTGTCCGCAACCCCCTCCAGCACCAGCGGACTTCCGAACAGCGCAGTGTGGCGCAAGAGCAGCCGCAGCACCGGAATGAACAACTGTGTGGAAGCCGCCGTCCTCGACGGCGGTCTGCTGGCCGTCCGCGACTCCAAGCGGACGGACGGCCCGGCCGTGCTCTTCACCGGGCCGGCCTGGCACGGCTTCCTCGCCTCGGTACGGGCGGACGCCCGCTAGGCACTGCCCGGTCGCGGACGCCCGTACCGGCTGCGCGGCCGCGGCGGACTACCCGGCCGCCGCTCCCTCCGGAGCGGTCCGCAGGATCGTCTCCACGGCCCGGGAGATCTCGTCCCCCGTGAGATCGGCCCGGGCGGTCAGCCGGAGCCGGGAGATGCCGTCCGGCACGGACGGCGGGCGGAAGCACCCCACGGACAGTCCTGCCCCGCGGCAGTCGGCGGCCCAGCGCAGTGCCGCCGACGGCGACGGGGCCCGTACCGACACCACGGCGGCGTCCGGCCGGGCCGCGGTCAGGCCGGACGCCGTCAGCCGCCCGTACAGTTCCGCGGCGACCTCCCGGGCCCGCCCGGCGCGTTCCGGTTCCCGGGCCAGCAGCCGCAGCGCCGCCAGCGCGGCACCGGCGGCGGCCGGCGCGAGGCCGGTGTCGAAGATGAAGGTCCGGGCCGTGTTGACCAGGTGCCGGATCACCCGCTCCGGGCCGAGCACCGCCCCGCCCTGGCTGCCCAGGGACTTCGAGAGGGTCAGGGTGGCGACCACGCCGGGCGCCCCGGCCAGCCCCGCCGCGTGCAGCGCGCCCCGGCCGCCCTCGCCCAGGACGCCCAGCCCGTGCGCGTCGTCCACGACCAGGGCCGCGCCCTCCTCCCGGCAGGCGGCGGCGTACTCCGCGAGGGGCGCCGCGTCCCCGTCCACCGAGAACACCGAGTCGCTGACCAGCAGGGCCCGGCTGCCGGCCGGGCGGGTGGCCAGGGTCTTGCGCACGGTCTCCGGGTCCGAGTGCGGGACCACCGCGGTCTCGGCGCGGGAGAGCCGGCAGGCGTCCACGATCGAGGCGTGGTTCCCGGCGTCGGAGACGACCAGGGTGCCGCGGCCGCTCAGCGCGGTGACGGCGGCGAGGTTGGCGGCGTACCCGGAGGACAGGACCAGGGCGGCCTCGAAGCCGCAGAAGGCGGCGAGCTCGCGCTCCAGCTCGGCATGGAGTTCGGTGGTGCCGGTGACCAGGCGGGATCCGGTGGCCCCGGCCCCCCAGCGCTCGGCCGCCTCCGACGCCCCGCGGACCGTCTCGGGATGCCGGGACAGGCCCAGGTAGTCGTTGCTCGCCAGGTCCAGCAGGTCCGACACGGCGGGGCGGGGACGCAGGGTGCGGACCAGTCCGGCCCGTTCCCGGGCCAGCGCCTCGTCGTCGATCCAGGCGAACACGTCCATATGCCGGTCCCTCGCATCGTCTTTTGTCGGCTGTCCACAGGCCATCCCCGACCCTATCGGCCCGTGACCGGCGTGGTTGGTGTGGCGATACACACACTCCCTTCCAGCCATCTTGGATGGTTCCTCCTTGGCCGGGATGGGTGCTGTGGGACAGGATCGCCCTCATGGACCTGCTGAACACCCTGGTGGAAAAGGGACTGCGGCGTGAGCTGCCGACCCGCGAAGAAGCGCTCGCCGTGCTGGCGACCTCCGACGACGACCTGCTCGACGTGGTGGCCGCGGCCGGAAAGGTGCGCCGCCGGTGGTTCGGCCGCCGGGTCAAGCTGAACTATCTGGTGAACCTGAAATCGGGCCTGTGCCCGGAGGACTGCTCGTACTGCTCCCAGCGCCTGGGCTCCAAGGCCGAGATCCTGAAGTACACCTGGCTGAAGCCGGAGGACGCCTCCCGTGCCGCTGCGGCCGGGGTCGCCGGCGGCGCGAAGCGGGTCTGTCTGGTGGCCAGCGGCCGCGGTCCGACGGACCGGGACGTGGAGCGGGTCTCGCAGACCATCGAGGCGATCAAGGAGCAGAACGAGGGCGTGGAGGTCTGCGCCTGCCTCGGTCTGCTGTCGGACGGTCAGGCGGAGCGGCTGCGCGAGGCGGGCGCCGACGCCTACAACCACAACCTCAACACGTCCGAGGGGACGTACGGGGAGATCACGACCACCCACACGTACCAGGACCGGGTGGACACCGTGCAGAAGGCGCACGCCGCCGGCCTGTCGGCCTGCTCGGGCCTGATCGCGGGCATGGGCGAGACCGACGAGGACCTGGTCGACGTGGTCTACGCGCTGCGCGAGCTCGACCCCGACTCGGTGCCGGTGAACTTCCTGATCCCGTTCGAGGGCACCCCGCTCGCCCAGGAGTGGAACCTGACGCCGCAGCGTGCGCTGCGGATCCTGGCGATGGTGCGGTTCGTCTGCCCCGACGTCGAGGTGCGGCTGGCCGGCGGGCGCGAGGTGCACCTGCGCACCCTGCAGCCGCTCGCCCTCCAGCTGGCCAACTCGATCTTCCTGGGCGACTACCTGACCAGTGAGGGCCAGGCCGGACAGGCCGACCTCGACATGATCGCGGACGCGGGCTTCGAGGTGGAGGGCGCCGGTTCGACGACCCTTCCCGCGCACCGCGCGGACGTGGCGGCCGCCCGGGCGGGCGGCGGCTGCGGGTCGCACGGCGGGGGTGCCTCGCTCTGCGGCTCGGGCGCCGGTGCCGAGGCCGGCGCGGGCTGCGGTTCGGGCTGCGGGGGCTGCGGCTCCCACGAGCCGGCCGCACAGACCGCCGGCGAGCCGGCCGAGGTGACGGCCGAGGTGACGGCCGAGGTGACGGCGGAGGCGGACGCGCCCGCCGCGGAGCAGGCCGCCCCGGCGCAGGCCGCGCCCGGCGACGTGCGTCCCGAGCTGGTGGCGGTGCGCCGCCGCGGGGCCGGTACGGAGCTCGCCCCCAATGCCTGACCTGCACCACGTGCTGCCGGTCGAGGAGCTGATCGCCCTCGACCGGCAGCACGTCTGGCATCCCTACGGGCCGATGCCCGGTCGGCAGGACCCGCTGGTCGTCGCCTCCGCCTCGGGGGTCCGGCTGCGGCTGGCCGCCCCCGCGGAGGGTCAGGAGGAGCTGGTCGACGGCATGTCCTCCTGGTGGTCGGCCATCCACGGCTACAACCACCCGGTGCTCAACGAGGCCGTCACCGGCCAGCTGGGCCGGATGTCGCACGTCATGTTCGGCGGGCTCACCCACGAGCCCGCCGTACGGCTGGCCGCCAGGCTGGTCGAGCTGACCCCGGCGGGCCTGGAGCACGTGTTCCTGTCCGACTCGGGCTCGGTGGCGGTCGAGGTCGCGGTCAAGATGTGCCTGCAGTACTGGCGCTCGGTGGGACGGGCCGGCAAGACCCGCCTCATGACCTGGCGCGGCGGCTACCACGGGGACACCTGGCAGCCGATGGCCGTCTGCGACCCCGAGGGCGGCATGCACGAACTCTGGTCGGGGCACCTCCCGAAGCAGCTGTTCGCCGACGCCCCGCCCGGGGACTTCGACACGCCCGTCGACCCGGCGTACGCCGACCACCTGCGCACGCTGATGGCCGCGCACGCGCACGAGCTGGCCGCGGTGATCGTGGAGCCGGTGGTGCAGGGCGCGGGCGGCATGCGCTTCCACCACCCCGGGTACCTGCGGGTGCTGCGCGACCTGTGCGACGAGTACGACGTCCTGCTGGTGCTCGACGAGATCGCCACCGGCTTCGGGCGCACCGGGGCGCTGTTCGCCGCCGACCACGCGGGCATCACGCCGGACGTGATGTGCCTGGGCAAGTCGCTGACCGGCGGCTACCTGAGCATGGCCGCCACGCTGTGCACGCCGCGGGTGGCGGACGGGATCTCACAGGGCGAGGTGCCGGTGCTGGCCCACGGCCCGACCTTCATGGGCAACCCGCTGGCCTCGTCGGTGGCGCTGGCCTCGATCGACCTGCTGCTCGGCCGGGACTGGACGCAGGAGGTCAAGCGGATCGAGGCCGGGCTCCGGGAGGGGCTGGCGGAGGCCGCGGCGCTGCCGGGCGTGAAGGACGTACGGGTGCTGGGCGCGATCGGCGTGGTCCAGCTGGACCACCCGGTGGACATGGCCGCGGCGACCGCGGCGGCGGTCCGGGAAGGCGTGTGGCTGCGCCCGTTCCGCGACCTGATCTACACGATGCCGCCGTTCGTGACCGGTGACGCGGACGTGGCACGCATCTGCCGTGCGGTGTGCGCGGCGGCACGGGAGGGCTGAGATGGGCGAGGACATGGGCGGGTTCGCGGGCGGGCCGGCGGGCGGGTCCGCCGGCCCGGGCAACGGCGCGGGCGAGGGCACGGGCGAGGGCGCGGGCCGGATCGTGGTGGTGTCCGGGACGGGCACCGAGATCGGCAAGACCGTGGTGACCGCGGCGGTGGCCGCGCTGGCGCTGGCCGCGGGCCGGTCGGTGGCGGTGCTCAAGCCCGCGCAGACCGGGGTCGGTCCCGAGGAGCCCGGGGACGCCGCGGAGGTCGCGCGGCTGGCCGGGCCCGGGGTGACCACCGCCGAACTGGCCCGCTACCCCGAGCCCTTGGCGCCGTCCGCGGCGGCCCGCCGGTCCGGTCTGGCGACGGTGTCGCCGGAGCGGGTCGCGGAGGCCGCCGAGAAGCTGGCCGCCTCGCACGACCTGGTGCTGGTCGAGGGTGCGGGCGGACTCCTGGTGCGGTTCGACGAGGAGGGGCACACGCTGGCCGACGCGGCCCGGCTGCTCGGCGCTCCGGTGCTCGTGGTGGCCCCGGCCGGCCTGGGCACCCTCAACTCCACGGCGCTGACCGCCGAGGCCCTGCGGGCCCGGTCGCTGCGGTCCCCGGGTGTGGTGGTGGGCAGTTGGCCTGCCGAACCGGACCTGGCCTCGCGGTGCAACCTGGCCGACCTGCCCGCGGTCTCGGGGCTGCCGCTGCTGGGTGCGGTGCCGCACGGTGCGGGTGCGCTGGCCCCGGCGGAGTTCCGCGCGGCGGCGGCCGGCTGGCTGGACCCGGTGCTGGGCGGCGGCTGGCCGGCCGCCGGGTTCCTGGCCCGCTGGACGGCGTAGGCCTGTCCGGCGGCGGATCAAGGGCGGGACAGGCCCCGGCGTCCGGTGCGGTGCACCGCGAGGCGCGCCGGAGCGTATCGACGGCGGAGCCATCGGGGCCTTCCGGCAACCCGACGAGGCGCCGTGCCGGACGCCGCGGCCCCGGTCACGATCCGCCGCCGGGGCCCCGGTCACGATCCGCCGGACGGGCCCCGGGCCACTCCGGGCGCTCCGGCTGCCGGGCGGGTCGGGTGTTCTCCGGCCCGCCCCCGGGGAAGACTCGCGGTAGGAGACGTTCCGCTGCGAGGAGGACCACCATGCCGTGGCGCCCGAAACGGCCGCTTCCACAGGATTCCGTCCACCATCCCCTGTTCGCCCGGTTCTACGCCCGCCTGAGCGTGCGGGCCGACGCGCACGCCGGGGTCGCCGCGCTCCGCGAGGAGCTGCTGGCGGGGCTCTCCGGCCGGGTCATCGAGATCGGCGCGGGCAACGGCCTGAACTTCGCCCACTACCCCCGTGCCGTCTCTGAGGTCGTCGCCGTGGAGCCGGAGCGGAGCCTGCGCGGCCTGGCACGTACGGCTGCGCTGCGGGCGGAGGTCCCGGTGGACGTGGTCCCCGGGGCCGCCGAGGCACTGCCGGTGAAGAGCGAGGCGTTCGACGGGGTCGTGGCCTCGCTGGTGCTGTGCACCGTACGGGATCTGCCGCGCTCGCTGGCCGAGATGCGGCGGGTGCTGCGCCCCGGGGCCGAACTGCGCTTCTTCGAGCACGGGTTGGCGCCGGGACCGGGGATGGCGGCGGTGCAGCAGGCGTTGGACCGGACGGTGTGGCCCCACCTGTTCGGCGGCTGCCACACCTCGCGGGACCCGGTGGCGGCGATCGAGGCGGCCGGCTTCAGGATCACCGGCCAGCGGCGGTTCCGGCTTCCGGAGCGGGGGCCCGCGCTGCCGACCTCGTACTGCGTGATCGGCTCGGCACGACGCCCGCTGGACGACTAGGCCGTCTCTTTCGGATCTTGCCGAGTGGGCTCGTGGACGGAGAGGCCTCCCACGCTGCCTGCAGACGTGGTCGGCCGCCGGGCTTTCGGGGTGAGGGTGAAGGAGCCGAAGCTGCCCTTCGCCGTGAAGAACAGACCCCCGTCACCGGCGGCGGCCAGTGCGTCAAGACGCCGACCCGGCAGGGAACACCCCTCCACGGTCCGGCCGTCGGGCCCCAGCCGCCGGATGCCGCCGTTGGCGTCCCCCACCAGGAGGCCGTCGGCGTACGGCAGCGGGTCGGCCACCATCCGCCGATCCGCCCCGACCGACCACCGCGACGTCCCGACGGCGGGATCCACCGCGAGGAACCCCCTGCCCGAGCCGCCACCGCGCCAGGTCGCTCCCGTCGGCCGGATCGAGGAGAACCGCCTCGTACCCGCTGCCGGTCAGCACCCCGCCGGCCCACGCGAGGGTCCGTACGGACGTCGCCGGCGACGGAGTCGTCCACCGGACGCCCCCGTCGGCGAGGTCCAGGCCGCTCATCGGGGTGTAGCCACGCCAACCGCCCATCACCACGGTGTCCGAGTGGACGGCGAGGTTTCCCGTCCACTCGGTGTCGGGGCGCTCCACAGCGACGCACCCGTCCGCAGATCGATGCAGGACAGCAGGTTCGGTGCTTGTGGCAACACCAGCACGCGGTCCCCCGCGAGGACGATCCCGCGCGGCCGGGTACCGAGCGGGACGTCCCAGCGCACCGCGCCGTCGGCACGCTCCAGGCAGACCAGCCGGGTGTGCCGCTCGTGCAGGACGACACAGTCCGGCCCCACGACGAAAACGGAAGCGCCGCCCCGCTGGTGCAGTTCGCGCTCCCAGAGCACTGTGGCGATCATCGGGCCATCCCGCCCCAGGCGGCCCGCCCCCGACGACGGTGCCCCCGGGCCGGGACGGCCGCCTGAACGGTCTCTCCAGGATCTCCGAAGGAGACGGTCTGGGTCCCTGTCCGCGGATCAGGGCCGGAAGGGCCCCGGGGCCGGGCCTCGCTCACGGGGTGACGGGGGAGCCGGACCGTGGCGAGGAGGCCGCCGTCCGGGCGGGGGGTGAGGTCGAGCGTCCCGTCGTGGGCGCGGACGATGCTGTGCACGAGGGCGAGGCCGAGGCCGACGCCGGCGTGCTCGTCGGTGCGCACGCGTTCCGTGCCGCGCCGGAAGGGTTCGGTGAGGGTCGGTATCAGTTCCGGCGGCACCGGCCCGCCCGTGTTCTCGACCCGCAGCACGCACGCGTCGTGCCGCGCCTCGGTGTGGACCGTCACGGTGCCGCCGGCGGGGAGGTTGTGGACGACGGCGTTCTGGACGAGGTTGGTCACCATCCGCAGCAGGAGCTCCGCGGAGCCGCTCGTGGGTGCCGCTCCCCCGGTGACCTCTAGGGTGGTCCCGCGCCGTTCGGCGAGGTGGAGCAGGTTCTCGGCGGCTTCCTCGGCGAGGAGGGAGAGGTCGGCGCTCTCGCGGGTGAAGGTCCCCCGGTCGGTGCGGCTGAGCAGCAGGAGGGCCTCGGTGAGGCCGATCGCGCGCGTGTTGACGGCCTGCAGGCGGGCAAGGAGTTCCTCGCGGTCCCGCGCGGGGTCCTTGCGGGCGACGTCGAGCAGGGTCCGTGAGATGGCCAGCGGGGTGCGCAGTTCGTGGGAGGCGTTCGCGGCGAACCGCTGCTGCTCGGCGACGTGCGATCCGAGTCGTTCGAGCATGGTGTCGAAGGCGTCGGCGAGTTCACGGAACTCGTCCTGCCGGCCCTCCATGCCGATCCGGTGCGACAGCGATCCGGTCCCGGCCGTCCGCGCCGCGGCCGTGATGCGGGTGAGCGGGGCGAGCATCCGGCCGGCCAGGATCCATCCGCCGGCGAGGCCGAACACGAGCAGGAAGGCCATCGCCCAGGCCGCGGCGGGGGCGAACGTGTGCACCAGGAGGTAGCGGTTGGGCGAGATCCCCAGGAGGCCCCGGGGGTTGTCGGGGACGTGGCGCAGCAGGAACACCCACACCACGGCCAGCAGGAGGGCGCCGGCGACGGCGAGGAATCCGGCGTAGCTGAGGGTGAGTTTGAGCCGGGCGCTGAGCCCTGGACGTCTACGCATGCGCGGGGCCGGGGCGGGTGCGGTCGGTGGCAGCGGGGTCGGGGCGGGCGGCGTCGGGGGCGGTGTGGGTGTGGGTGTCGGTGTCGGTGTCGGTGTCGGTGTCGGTGGGGGTGTCGATGCGGTAGCCGACGCCGGGCACGGTGGCGATGATCCATGGTTCGCCGAGCCGTTTGCGCAGCGCGGAGACGGTGATGCGGACGGCGTTGGTGAAGGGGTCGGCGTGCTCGTCCCAGGCCCGTTCCAGCAGCCCTTCGGTGCTGACGACACCGCCCTCGGCGGCGACGAGGACGTCCAGTACGGCGAACTGCTTGCGGGTGAGCGCGACGTAGCGTCCGTCGCGGAAGACCTCCCGGCGGAAGGGGTCCACGCGCAGGCCCGCGATCTCGCGGACCGGGGGCCGGGCGTGGGCGCGCCTGCGGTCGAGCGCCCGCAGCCGCATGACGAGCTCCCTCAGGTCGAACGGTTTGGTGAGGTAGTCGTCGGCACCGAGTCCAAAGCCGGACGCCTTGTCGTCGATGCGGTCGGCGGCGGTCAGCATGAGGATCGGGATGCCGCTGCCGGACGCGACGATGCGCCGGGCGACCTCGTCGCCGGAGGGGCCGGGGATGTCCCGGTCGAGGACCGCGAGGTCGTAGGAGTGGATGCTCAGCAGCTCCAGGGCGGAATCGCCGTCGCCGGCGATGTCGGCGGCGATGGCCTCCAGGCGCAGACCGTCACGGACGGCCTCGGCCAGATAGGGCTCGTCCTCCACGATCAGTACGCGCATGCCGGAAGCCTAGGCAGCGCCGTGTATCCCGGACGTATGGGGGCTCAGCCGGCCGGCGCCGGCCCGGGGCCGGTACGGTCCGGCGGCGCTTCTGCCACGGTGCGCCACCAGCGGCGCGAAGCCATTCCGGCCAGCACCGCGCCGGCGGCGTTGACCAGGACGTCGTCCACCGAGGACACCCGGTCCAGGCGCAGGACGTACTGCGCGGTCTCGACCAGGACCGAGCAGCCCGCCCCGAGCGCCAGGATCCGCGGTGCGGAGGCGAGCGCCGCGAACCGCATCGGGGCGAAGAACCCGAGCGCGGCGAAGACCAGCAGGTTGCCGGCGATCCCGAGCGGCCCCATGGTGACCAGGTCCCGCAGCGGCACCGGGCTCAGCCGGCCGGGGACGGTGCCGGCTCCGGCCCCCGGCATCATGGTCAGCCACACGAACGGCACCGTTCCGTGCACCATCCCCACCTCGGCCACCGAGGTCCGCCACGCCCCCGGGAGGCCGGCGCGCCGCCGGCGGTGCGCCAGGAACCATGACACCAGCAGGGCGAGCGGCAGCGTGACCAGGGTCATCAGCACCACTCCGTTGAAGGTGTCGAAGCAGCCGTGCCACCGCCCGGCCATGCACCTCGGAGCGGACATCATCAGCGGCCGCCGCAGGACGAAGGCGGCGCCTGCCGGACCGGTGACCGCCAGGCCGGCGAGCACGATCCGCCGGGTGCGGCGGGGCGGTGCCGGGTGGGCCGGGTGGACCGGGCCGGCCGGGCGGGCAGGTGCCGCCGGGGGTGCGTCGTGGTTCATGCCCCGATTGGAGGCGGAGGGCAGTTGCGGTGGCGTATGCGGTTTTCGATACGCCCGCGATACACGTGGTCGCGGTACACCCCTACGGAGCCTCCGCCGGCGCGGGGTCGGCCTGCATGGTGTCTGCCGGCGTGGTGCCGGCCCCCGCGGGGTCGGCCGGCGCATCCGCGCGGGCGGGCCGGAAGGGCTTGACCCAGCGGCGCCAGTGGTCCTCGCGGTGGTAGCCGGCCGCGGCCCAGGCGTGGTGGGCCGGCTCGTTGGCCTCCAGCACCATGGCGTCGCCGCGGCGGCCGCCGGCCGCGAGGAAGCGCTGTTCGGCGGCGTCCAGGAGGCGGCCGGCGATGCCCCGGCGGCGGTGCGACGGGAGCACGGCGAGGCGGTAGAGCGAGCAGCGCCAGCCGTCGTATCCGGCGATGACCGAGCCGACGATCCGGCCCGCCGCCTCGGCGATGATCAGCGCCTCGGGGTCCCGGCTGACCAGGGCGGTCACTCCGGCCACGTCGTCCGTGATGGACGTGCCTTCGGCGGCTTCCTTCCAGAAGGCGAGGACGTTCTCGGCATCGGCCGGCACGGCGGCCCGGAGCTGCGGTTCGATCATGGCCGGCAGCCAAGCACGCGGGGGGCCGGCGCCGCCACCGGATTCCGCACCGCGGACCCCTTCCCCAGCCCCTGCCCCTGCCCCTGCCCCGGAGTCCTCGCCGGGTCCCCCGCGGGCCCCATTCCCGGTCGGCCGGCGCCGCCACCGGATTCCGCACCGCGGACCCCTCCTCCGGCCCCCTCCTCCGGACGCCTGCCCCGGGCGCCTGCCCCGGCCCCCTCCCCCCCTGACTCCTCACCAGGGTCCCCGCGGGCCCTTCCCCGGAGCCCCCGCCGGATCCCCCGCGGGCCCCTCCCGGAGCTCTCTGCGGTCCCTCCCCGGAGCCCTCGTCGCCGTTGCCCTGCGATCCCCTCCCCGGGGCCTCCCGCCGCGCGTCCCGCCGCCTCCTGGTTGATCATGGGATGGAGGTGGACCGATGACCGAAGTGCTTCTGCTGATCGTGGCGCTGCTGCTCTGCCTGGCCTGCGGTGTCTTCGTCGCGGCCGAGTTCTCGCTGACCACCGTCGAGCGCAGCGAACTCGAACGCGCCGTCGAACGGGGTGAGCGGGGCGCGGAGAGTGCCCTGTCGGCCGTCAGGAGCCTGACCTTCCAGCTGTCCGGGGCCCAGCTCGGCATCACCGTCACCGGCCTGATCATCGGCATGCTCGCCAAACCGTCGATCGCAGCCCTGCTCCAGGGGCCGTTCGAGGCCATGGGCCTGTCCCCGGCCGTGGCCTCCTCCACCGCCCTGGTGCTCGGCACGGCCGTGTCGACGGTGGTGCTGATGGTGGTCGGCGAGCTGGTGCCGAAGAACTGGGCGATCTCCTCGCCGCTGGCGGTGGCCAAGCGGGTGGCGACCATGCAGCGCGTGTTCACCCGCGTCTTCCGGCCGCTGATCGCGCACCTCAACACCACGGCGAACCACACGGTGCGCCGGTTCGGCCTGGAGCCGGCCGAGGAACTGGCCTCCGCCCGGACCCCGCAGGAGCTGGTGGCGCTGGCCCGGCACTCGGCGAAGGCGGGGGCGCTGGAGAAGGACACCGCCGAGCTGTTCGTCCGCACCCTGAACCTCGCCGACCTGACCGCGGAGAACGTGATGACCCCGCGGGTGCAGGTGACCGCGCTGGACGTGCAGACCACGGCGGAGGACGTGGCGAACGCGACCATGGCCACCGGGCTGTCCCGCTACCCGGTCTACCGGGGCAGCCTGGACACCGTGGTCGGGACGGTGCACATCAAGGACGTGCTGGCCCTGCCGGCCTCCGAACGGCACGGGTACCCGGTGGCGCGGCTGCTCCGCGAGCCGCTGCTGGTGCCGGAGTCGCTGACCGTGGACCGGCTGCTGGACCGGATGGCGGGCCGGCAGACGATGGCCGTGGTCATCGACGAGTACGGCGGCACGGCCGGGGTGGTCACCCTGGAGGACATCGTCGAGGAGGTGGTCGGCGAGGTCCGGGACGAGCACGATCCGCACGAGGCCCCGGACCTGGCCCCGGCCGGTACGGACGCCGCCGGGCGGCGCCTCTACGCGGCGGACGGCGCGGCGCGCACCGACCAGCTGGAGCGGATCGGCCTGCGGGTGCCGGAGGGACCGTACGAGACGCTGGCCGGGCTGATAGCGACCGAGCTGGGGCGCATCCCCGCCGCCGGGGACAGCCTGGAGCTCGACGGTTGGCGCATCGAGGTGGTGGACGCCTCCGGGCGGCGGGCCGCACGGGTGCTGCTACACGCGCCGGTGGAGCCCGCCGGGGGTCAGGGAGGGGCCCGATGACCGCGGTACAGCTGCTGATCGGCCTGGCGACGCTGGTCGTCAACGCCTTCTTCGTCGGGGCGGAGTTCGCGATGATCTCGGTCCGGCGGAGTCAGATCGAGCCGTACGCGGAGCGCGGCGACCGGCGGGGCGGCAGTGTGCTGTGGGGCCTGGAGCACGTGTCCGCGCTGATGGCGGCGGCCCAGCTGGGCATCACCCTGTGCACGCTGGTGCTGGGCGTGGTGGCCGAGCCGGCCATCGCCCACCTGCTGAGCCCGCTGCTGGAGCTGCTCCGGGTCCCGCACGGGCTGACGCACGCCGTCTCCTTCGTGGTGGCGCTGGCCCTGGCGACGTACCTGCACATGCTGTTCGGAGAGATGGTGCCGAAGAACGTGGCCCTGGCCGAGCCGGTGCGCACGGCGCTGGCGCTGGGGCCGCCGCTGGTGGCGCTGGCCCGGGCGCTGCGGCCGGTGATCTTCGCGGTGAACGCCTTCGCCAACCTGCTGCTGCGGCTGCTGCGGGTGGAGACCAAGGACGAGGTGTCGGCGACCTTCTCGGACGACGAGCTGGCCCGGATCGTCCGCGACTCCAGCGAGGCGGGGCTGATCGACGACCGGGCGAGCGAGCGGCTGCACGACGCGCTGGAGCTGGGGCGGCGGCCGGTCACCGATGTGGTGCTGCCGGCGGACGAGGTGGTCCGGGCGCGGCAGGGCATCACCCCCGGGGAGCTGGAGCAGCTGTCGGCGTCGTCCGGGTACTCGCGGTTCCCGGTCGTCGACGAGCAGCGGAAGATCCTCGGGTACCTGCACGTCAAGGACGCCCTGGACGCCCCGTCGCGGGAGGAGCCGTTCCCCGATTCGGCCGTGCGGCCGATCGCCCGGATCCGTGCGGACACCCCGCTGGACGACGTACTGACCGCGATGCGGCGGACCAGTACGCACCTGGCGGCCGTGCTGGACGCGGACGGGGCGATGGCGGGGCTGGTGACGATGGAGGACGTGCTGCGCGAGCTGTTCGGAAAGGGCCACTGAACCGATCGGCACCGGACCCAACCGAACCGGTCGGCCCCGACTGATCGGCACCGACCGATCGGCACCGACCGCCGGCCGTTCGGCAGGAGTCCGCCGACCGGCCCGTGAACGGACCGACCGCGCGGTAACATCGCTTCGCCATGGAGATGAATGCGCCGTACACCAGTTTCGTCGCCCTCGGCGACTCCTTCACCGAGGGCATGTCGGACGAGCTGTCGGACGGCTCCTACCGGGGCTGGGCGGATCTGCTCGCCGCCCGCCTGGCCGCCCTCGAACCGGACTTCCGGTACGCGAACCTCGCCGTGCGCGGCAAGCTGATCGGGCAGATCGTCGCCGACCAGGTGGAGCCGGCGGCCGCCATGCGGGCCGACGTGGTCACCCTGGTGGGCGGGCTCAACGACGCACTGCGCCCGCGGGTGGACATGAGCCGCGTCCGCGGCCATCTGGAGGAGGCCGTGGAACGCCTGGCCCCCAGCTGCCGGACGCTGGTCCTCATGCGCTCCCCCGGCCGCAACGGCCCGGTGATGGAGCGTTTCCGCCCCCGCATGGAGGAGCTCTTCGGGATCCTGGAAGAGCTCGCGGCCCGGCACGGCGCCGTGGTGGCCGACCTGTACGGGGCGCCCGTGCTCGGCGATCCCCGGCTCTGGGCGGTGGACCGGCTGCACCTGACCGCCGAGGGCCACCGCCGGGTGGCCGAGGCGGTCTGGCAGAGCCTGGGCCTGCCCCCGGCCGAGGACTGGCGCGCGGAACTCCCCCCGGCACGGCCCGCCCGGTGGACGGCCCGGCGGACCGATGACCTACGCTTCGCCCGGCAGCACCTTGTCCCGTGGGTCGGCCGCCGGCTGACCGGCCGCTCCTCCGGGGACGGCCGCCCCGCCAAGCGCCCCGAGCTGCTCCCGTACTCGTAGCAACCCACAACCCGAGACAGGGCCCGGACCTGCGTAAACGCACAGCCCGGCGACGGCTAGAATCCCTATCCGTGACTGCCAAGCCCCGCATCCCCAATGTCCTGGCCGGCCGCTACGCTTCCCCGGAGCTCGCCGTCCTGTGGTCCCCCGAGTACAAGGTGACCCTGGAGCGGCGGCTCTGGCTCGCCGTGCTGCGCGCCCAGAAGGACCTCGGCATCGAGGTCCCGGACGCCGCCCTGGCCGACTACGAGCGCGTCCTGGAGCAGGTCGACCTCGCCTCCATCGCCGAGCGCGAGAAGGTGACCCGCCACGACGTGAAGGCCCGGATCGAGGAGTTCAACGCCCTCGCCGGCCACGAGCACGTCCACAAGGGCATGACCTCCCGGGACCTCACCGAGAACGTCGAGCAGCTCCAGATCCGGCTCTCCCTGGAACTGGCCCGGAACCGCACGGTCGCCGTGCTCTCCCGGCTCGGCAAGCTGTCCGGCGAGTACGCCGAGCTCGTCATGGCGGGCCGCTCGCACAACGTGGCGGCGCAGGCCACCACCCTGGGCAAGCGCTTCGCGACCGCCGCCGACGAGCTGCTGGTCGCCTACGGCCGCCTGGAGGACCTGCTGGGCCGCTACCCGCTGCGCGGGATCAAGGGCCCGGTCGGCACCGCCCAGGACATGCTGGACCTGCTCGGCGGCGACGCCGGCAAGCTCGCCGAGCTGGAGCAGCGGATCGCCGGCCACCTCGGCTTCGCGCACGCCTTCACCTCGGTCGGCCAGGTCTACCCCCGCTCGCTGGACTACGACGTGGTCACCGCCCTGGTGCAGCTGGCCGCCGCTCCGTCCTCGGTCGCCAAGACGGTCCGCCTGATGGCCGGCCACGAGCTGGTCACCGAGGGCTTCAAGCCCGGCCAGGTCGGCTCCTCCGCGATGCCGCACAAGATGAACACCCGCTCCTGCGAGCGCGTGAACGGTCTGATGGTCATCCTGCGCGGCTACGCCTCGATGACCGCCGAGCTGGCCGGCGACCAGTGGAACGAGGGCGACGTGTCCTGCTCCGTGGTCCGCCGGGTGGCCCTGCCGGACGCCTTCTTCGCCTTCGACGGCCTGCTGGAGACCTTCCTGACGGTGCTCGACGAGTTCGGCGCCTTCCCCGCCGTGGTCGCCCGCGAGCTGGACCGCTACCTGCCGTTCCTGGCCACCACCAAGGTGCTGATGGGTGCCGTGCGCGCCGGTGTGGGCCGCGAGGTGGCGCACGAGGTCATCAAGGAGCACGCGGTGGCCTCCGCCCTCGCCATGCGCGAGCAGGGCGCGGAGCGCAACGAGCTGCTGGACAAGCTGGCCGCCGACGAGCGGATCCCGCTGGACCGGGCCGCGCTCGACGCCCTGATGGCCGACAAGCTGTCCTTCACCGGGGCGGCCGGCGACCAGGTGGCCGCGGTGGTGTCCCGCATCGAGGAGATCGCCAAGCAGCACCCGGAGGCCGCCGGGTACACGCCCGGGTCCATCCTCTGACCCCTGGTCCCCGACGGACCGAACGCCGCCCGTGACCGCGTCCTCCCGGACGGGGTCACGGGCGGTCTGCGTGGCGGGCCCTCCGCACACGCCCTCCTCCCCCTCCCCCTCCCCCTCCGTCTCCCGGCCCGCGCTCAGGGCGGGTCCGTCACCGTGACGGCGGCCATGAGCTGTGGGGAGTGGTCGGCCCCCCACTGGGCTGCGTAGAGCGCCACCCAGTGGGGGGCCACCCGCCACAGGTGCAGGTGGTCGGTGGTGCCGCTCAACTCCTGCCAGGGCTCGGCGAGCCGGTCCCCCGTACCGGCCCGCTCCAGCATCCCCCGCGTCCACACCAGGTCGGCCGCCCCCCAGCGGCCGGTCAGCGCCTGGGCCAGCGCGCCGTATTCGGCGGACACCCGCTCCTCCCCCTCGATCCGGTCGGCCGGGTCCTCGTCCCCGTACCAGCGGCTCTCGCCCAGTTCCGCCAGGTGGTAACCGGGGCCGCTGGTGACCTGCCCGGACCGGGTCCGGGTCTTCGGAAAGCCACACGCCCGGAGCCGGTCGATCGTCTCGATGTGCTCTGCCGTGGTCATGCCGTCAGTATTCCGGCGACCACTGACAACTGGCCCACCGTCACCGAGGACGCCCCTCAGACGTCCCGTCGGCGGACCGCCAGCCAGCCGGCGGCAAGCGCGGCCGCCGTCCACAGCGCCATCACTCCCAGGCCGCTCCAGGGGCCCAGCTCGCCGTACGGCTCGACGCGCATCACCATCTGCCCGGCGCGGTCCGGAAGGTACTGCGCGGCACCGCCCACCACATCGCCGACGACGAAGGAGACGATCAGCATGAACGGTATGAGGATGCTCAGCGTCGCGGCCGCACTGCGGAACACCGCCGTGAGCCCGGCGGCGAACAGGCTGATCAGGGTCAGGTAGAGACCGCATCCGACGGTGGCGCGGAGCGCGCCGTCGTCGCCCAGGCCGAGGGCGTACCGGCCCATGAACGCCTGGCCGCCCAGGAAGGTCGTGAAGGCGGTCGCCTGGCCCGTCAGGAAGGCCAGTCCGCCCACGGCGAGCAGCTTCGAGAGGTAGAAGCGGGTGCGGTTCGGCACCGAGGTCAGGGTGACGCGCAGGGCGTTGTCGTGGAACTCGCTCGCGAAGGCGTTCGCGCCGAAGGAGATGGCGGCGATCTGCCCGAACATCAGCCCGTAGAAGGCGGCGAACATCGGGTCCTGGCCCATGCTGCCGTCCTCGGCGCTGCCGATGGCGGCGGCGGTGAGCATCTGGATCCCGGCCGTCGCCAGGAGGACGGCCACGAGCGACACCGAGGTGCCGCGCAGCGAGCGCAACTTGATCCATTCCGCGTGCAGGGCATCTCGGGTGGGCAGGGCGGCTCGGGCGGGCGCGGCGGCCGGGGTGGGCAGGGCGGTGGTGGACATGGCACGCATTCCTTCGGTCATGGTCAGCGGGTGGCGGCGAACTCGCCGTGGTCGGCGGTGAGGTCGAGGTAGGCCTGTTCCAGCGAGGCCCGCTCGTCGGACAGTTCGAGCACGGGGATGCCCTCGCGGGCGGCGAGCGCGCCGATCTGCTCGGCCCGTATCCCGTCGACGGTCCAGCGGCCGTCTCCGGCCTCGGTCGGTTCGAGGCCGTCCCGGGCGAGGGCGGCGCGCAGGCGCACCGGGTCGGAGGTGCGGAGCCGGACCCGCGCGGTGCTCCGCTCGTCGATGAAGTCCTTCATCGGGGTGTCCGCGAGCAGCCGGCCCCGGCCGAGGACGACCAGGTGGTCGACGAAGGAGGCGGTCTCCGACATCAGGTGGCTGGACACCAGGACCGTGCGCCCCTCCCGGGCGAGGCCGCGCATCAGCTCGCGGATCCAGATGATGCCCTCCGGGTCGAGGCCGTTGGTGGGCTCGTCCAGCAGCAGCACCCCGGGGTCGCCGAGCAGGGCGGCGGCGATGCCCAGTCGCTGGCGCATGCCCAGCGAGTAGGTCTTGATGCGCTTGCGGCCCGCCGGGGCGATGCCGGCCTGCTCCATCACCTCCTCCACCCGGCGCGCCGGGAGGCCGTTGCCCACGGCCAGGGCGAGCAGGTGGTCGCGGCCGGTGCGCCCGCCGTGTGCGGCCTGGGCGTCCAGCAGGGCGCCGACGTGGTGGAGCGGACGGGCGAGGTCGGTGAAGCGGCGGCCGCCGATGGTGGCGGTGCCCGAAGTGGCCCGGTCCAGTCCGAGCAGCAGTCGCAGGGTGGTGGACTTGCCGGCGCCGTTGGGGCCGAGGAAGCCGGTGACCCGGCCGGGCAGCACGTCGAAGGAGAGGTGGTCGACGGCCCGGGTGGCGCCGTACTCCTTGGTCAGCCGGCGGATCTCGATGGTGTGCGTCGCTGCGTTCATGGATCGAGCTTCGCTGCCGGACCCACCCCCGTTCCTCCCCCGTGCGGGGGGATCGTCTCCCCCGTGCGGGGGAGACGGCGGTGATCGTGCGGATGTCACGATGTCGGCATGTACCGACTGATCAGAGCCCCCCTCCAACCGCTCACGTATTCGCGCTGGTTGCACCTGTGCGTGCCCGTGCTGCTGGTGGCCCTGTGGATGTTCATCGAGTCCGATGCCCCCTGGGTGCCGGCCCTGATCATCGCCCCGTTCGGTCTGGTCCCCTGGATGCGGACCGCGGAGGGGCTGCAGGCGCAGTTCCTGCTCACCCCCGGCGAACGCGGATCGGAGGAGAGCCGCATCTCCACGGTGGCCTCGAAGCGCTGGGGCGACCGCTGGCGGACCGTGCTCTGGCTGGAGATACGGCTGGTGCTGGCGTTCACGGCCATGTTCCCCACGGTCTGGCTGCCCGCGTTCACCGTCGAGCTGGTCTCGGTGGCCTTCGGCCATCCGGTCGGTGGGGACATGGCGCTGCCGGTGGTGCCGCCGCCCTGGCTGGCGGCCGTGCTGGTGCCCGTACCGCTGGTCGTGCTGCTGGTGATCGTGTTCCTGCTGGGCGAGCTCGTCACGGCCACCGCGACCCGGCTGCTGGGGCCTTCGGCCGCGGAGCGGCTGTCGGTCCTGGAGGCGCGGACGGAACAGCTGCTGGAACGCACCAGGATCGCGCGCGAGCTGCACGACACGATCGGCCACGCACTGACGGTGGCCGTGGTCCAGGCGGGGGCCGCGCGGGCGGCGGGCGATCCGGAGTTCACCGAACGGGCGCTGTGCGCCATCGAGGAGACCGGCCGCGCCGCCCTGGAGGACCTGGAGCGGGTCCTGGCGGTGCTGCGGGATTCCGGGCCCCGGCCCTCGCAGCGCCCGACGCTGGCCGACGCGGACCGGCTGCTGGAGTCGACGCGGGCCTCCGGGTCCCGGGTGGACGCCGAACTGACCGGTCCGCTGGAGTCGTTGCCCGGTCCGGTCACCCGGGAGGCGTACCGGATCCTGCAGGAGGCGCTCACGAACGTGTTGCGGCACTGCGGGCCGGTCCCGGTCCGGGTGCGGGTGGCGGTGACCGGGGACCGTCTGGAGCTGGAGGTGACGAATCCGCTGCCGGCCGGTCAGGAGGCGGCCGGCGCGGGTGGCGTCGGCCACGGAGCCGGCGGAGGCAGCGGGAGCGGACTGCGCGGGATGCGGGAACGGGCCGCGCTGCTGGGCGGATCCGCGGACTCCGGTCCGCACCAGGGGGGTTGGAGGGTGCGCGCGCGGCTTCCGCTGGAGCACATACGCTGAGGGGATGCCGGTCACCGTACTCCTCGTCGACGACGAACCCCTGGTGCGCGCGGGTCTGCGCGCCGTGCTCGACGCCCAGCCCGACATCGAGGTGGTGGGTGAGGCCGCCGACGGTGCGGCCGTGATCCCGCTGGTGCGGCAGCTGCGGCCGGACGTGGTGGCCATGGACGTGCGGATGCCGCTGCTGGACGGGATCGAGGCGACCAAGGCGGTCCTGAGGAACGTCGACGCGCCGCCGAAGATCCTGGTGGTGACCACCTTCGAGAACGACGAGTACGTGTACCGGGCGCTGCGGGCCGGCGCGGACGGCTTCCTGCTGAAGCGCGCCCGGCCGGCGGAGATCGTGCACGCGGTGCGGCTGGTCGCGGAGGGGGATTCGCTGCTGTTCCCGGCGGCGGTCCGGTCGATGGCCTCGGAGTACGGGAACAGCAAGGCGCGGACCAGGCTGGAGCGCGCGGCGCTGACCGAGCGCGAGGAGGCGGTGCTGCGGCTGATGGCGCGGGGGCTGACCAACGCGGAGATCGCGGGCGAGATGTTCGTCGGTACGGAAACGGTGAAGTCCCATGTGAGTGCGGTGCTGGGGAAGCTGGGCGCGCGGGACCGGACGCAGGCGGTGATCACGGCGTACGAGTCGGGGTTCGTCTCTCCGGCCTGACGTGGGCGTCCGCGGGTAACCCCCCTCGTTCTCGCCGTCCCACCGGGGGCGCAGTACGATCCGGCTGACAGGCGCGCTAGCTGGGAGGACACACGTTGGGGCAGCTGACCGGCGGGGATCCCTCTCTGCTCAGACGGATCAACTCCGCCGTGGTGCTGCGCGCGCTGCGCGCGGCCGGATCGCCCACCCTCACGGACCTGACACGGCTGACCGGTTTGTCCCGGCCGACGGTGGAAGGGGTCGTGGAGGGTCTCATGGGCACCGGGCTGGTCGTCGAGGCCGCCGTCGAGGAGGGCGCGCGCCGGCAGGGCCGGCCGGCCCGCCGGTTCCGGTTCCGGGCGGAGGCCGGTCACCTGCTGGGCATCGAGATCGGTTCGCACCGCATCGCCGCCCTGCTGTCCGGGCTGGACGGACGGGTGATCGGGGCGGGCACCAAGGAGGTCTCCGAGACCGCTTCCGCCGACGAGCGGCTGGAGAAGGTCCGGGCGACGGTCGCCGACCTGCTGCGCCGGGCCGGGGTGCCGCGGGACTCACTGCGCGCGGTGGGGGTCGCGAGCCCCGGCATCGTGGAGGCGGACGGCACGGTACGGCTGGGCACGGCGCTGCCGGGATGGACCGGGCTGCCGCTCGGGGACCGGCTGCGGCGCTCGTTCCGGTGCCCGGTGCAGGTGGAGAACGACGCGAACGCGGCGGCGGTCGGTGAGCACTGGAAGGGCTCCGCGCGGGACACCGACGACATGGTGTTCGTGATGGCGGGGCTGAGTCCGGGAGCCGGTTCGCTGATCGGCGGCCGGCTGCACCGGGGGTTCGGCGGGGCGGCCGGGGAGATCGGCGCCCTGCACCTGCTGGGGCGCGAGGTGTCGCCGGAGAAGCTGCTGTCCACCACCGGGGAGCCGCTGCACCCGCTGGACGAGCAGGCCGTCGCGGAGGTGTTCACCAGCGCCCGGCGCGGCGACGAACGGGCGGTGGCGGCGCTGGAGCGGTTCGTGCAGCGGCTGGTGCACGACGTGGCCGCGCTGGTCCTCGCGATGGATCCGGAGCTGGTGGTGGTCGGCGGCTGGGCGGCCGGGCTGGACGACGTACTGGAGCCGCTGCGCCGGGAGCTCGCCCGGTACTGCCTGCGGCCGCCGCGGGTGGCGCTGTCGATGCTGGGTGAGGCGGCGGTGGCGACCGGTGCGCTGCGGCTGGCCCTCGACCAGGCCGAGGAGGAGCTGTTCGCAGTGGAGAAGTCGGTGACCGCCCGCCGCCGCTGACCCGCCCGCCGCCGCTGACCCGCCCGCCGCCGCTGACCCGCCCGCCGCGGCTGACCGGCCGCGCCGGCGGGCCGCACCGGCAGTCATCGGCGGCAGCGCTCATCGGCCGGCCGCGCCGGGGGTACCGGCGGCCTCAGGAGGCGACGCGCTCGGCTTCCGTGTCGTGGCTGATCTCCATGTCGCCGGAGTCCCCGAAGGTCAGCCGGCAGGTGTCGGCGCGGTACGTGGCCACCGACACGGCGGCCGTGCCGCCGGAGGCGATGTAGCGGGTGGTCACGACGAGCACGGGGGCGCCGGGCAGCCGGTCCAGTTCCCTGGCGTCGTCGGCGCGGGCCGAGCCGAGCTCCACCGACCGGTCCTGGCCCTCCAGTTCGAGGCGCTGGAGCTCCCGGAGCACGGCGCGGGCACGGGCCGGGCCGGACGGCGCGTCGATGGCGGAGAGGCCGGGCACGGAGGCGGCGGGCACGTAGAGCAGTTCCGCGGCGACGGCCTGGCCGTGGGTGATCCGGGTACGGCGCACGGTGTGCACGGGCAGGTCGGCGGACGCGCCGAGGAGCCTGGCCACGGCCGGGCCGGGCTCGTCCTCGGTGGCGGTCACCAGCTGCCAGCCGTCGGCGGTCTCTCCGGGCCAGTTCTGGCGGGCGGTGCCGACGTCCACGCCGACCCGGGGCGGGGCGACGGTGGTGCCGACACCCCGGCGGCGCTGCAGCCGGCCTTCCAGCTCCAGCTGCTCCAGGGCCTGCCGGAGGGTGGCACGGGCGACACCGAAGCGGGCGGCGAGCTCGCGCTCGTTCGGCAGGACCTCGCCCACCGCGAAGTCCTGATCGAGCGCCTCGCTGAGCACGGTCTTGAGGTGCCAGTACTTCGGCTCCGGCACCGTGTCGAGCTGCGTCGTCCCCACCCTGACTCCTCCTGCGTTCGCCGCATGCGCTGCAATCGCCGTTGTTCCAGCGGCAGCTCGATGCCGTGGTTTCGCGCCTTTGTTTATTAAAGGTTCCTGCACTATCCCTGTGACCATAGGGCGACGCACCACCTTGGTCAAGACCAATCCTCACGCCTGGACCGGGCAGATCGGGCATACGTATCAAGCCGTTCACGGGATGTTCGCGGATGCCACGGGACTTGACACGGCGGACGGCACGGTGCAGACGGCGCCGTCCGCTGTTCACCGGCGGTTCGTGTCCTTGACGCGGCCGGGCGGAAGTGCGGCGGCACACTGGCCCGACCCCGCCCGTACGGCCCGCCCGGCCACCCCCGCCCCTGGAGGCGCAACGATGCCGCACACCCGCCGGTCCCTGTTCCGCGGCTCCCTCGCCGCGTCCGCCGTGCTCGCCCTCCCCGGCGCGCCCGTGGCACGCGCCTCGTCCGGGTCCACGGCGGCGGCCGCGGCCGCCGCGGCCTCCGTTCCCGGGCCCGCTCCGGGCGCGCCCGCGTTCAGCCGCTCGGGCCGCCCGGGCGCGCCCTGGGGCGTCCAGTCCGGCGAGATCACCCCGTTCTCGGCGGTGGTCTGGACCCGGTCCGACCGGCCCGCCCGGATGTCCGTGGAGACCTCCCCGAGCGAGTCCTTCCGCTACGGCGTGCGCCTGCACCCGGGCCCCTTCCTCGGCCCGGCCACCGACTTCACCGGCATCACCGGCCTGCACGGCCTGCCGCCCGGCCGGCAGGTCCACTACCGGGTGCTGCTGACCGACCCCGACGATCCGCGCCGCGCGGGCGAACCCGTCCACGGCACCTTCCGCACCACCCCCGTCACCCGCCGCTCCGGAGTGCGCTTCCTGTGGTCCGGCGATCTGGCCGGCCAGGGCTGGGGCATCAACCCCGACCGGGGCGGCCACCGCGTCTTCGAGGAGATGCGGCGGCTCTCCCCGGACTTCTTCCTGTTCAGCGGGGACACGATCTACGCCGACGGCCCGATCCGGCCGGAGGTCCCGCTGCGCGACGGCACCCTGTGGCGGAACGTCACCACCGAGGAGAAGTCGAAGGTCGCCGAGACCCTCGCCGAGTTCCGGGGGAACTTCCGCTACAACCTCCTCGACCACAACCTGCGGGCCTTCAACGCCCAGGTCCCGGTGGTCGCCCAGTGGGACGACCACGAGGTGCGCAACAACTGGTACCCGGGCCAGCTGCTGGACGACCCGCGCTACACGGTCAAGGAGGCGGACGTGCTGGCCGGCCGCGCGCTGCAGGCCTTCGGGGAGTACTTCCCCGTCACCGACCTCGGCCGCTCCGGACGCACCGGCCACTCCGGCTACCCGGGCGCCCGCGGGTACGCCGGGGGCCCCGGCCGGACCGAGGGCCGGATGTACCGCCTGGTCCAGCACGGCCCGCTGCTCGACGTGTTCGTGCTCGACATGCGCACGTACCGCAACGCCAACTCGCCGAACCGGCAGACCGATGACGCGGTCGGCATCCTCGGCGCGGAGCAACTGGCCTGGCTCAAGCGCGAGCTGGCCCGCTCCCGGGCCACCTGGAAGGTCATCGCCGCCGACATGCCGCTGGGCATCGTGGTCCCCGACGGCGCCACCGACTACGAGGCGGTGGCCCAGGGCGACCCGGGCGCCCCGCTCGGCCGTGAGCTGCAGATCGCCGACCTGCTGCGGTTCGTCAAGCACCGGCGGATCACCGGGACGGTGTGGCTGACCGCCGACGTCCACTACACCGCCGCCAACCACTACGCGCCGGAGCGGGCCGCCTTCTCCGACTTCGCGCCGTTCTGGGAGTTCGTCTCCGGCCCGGTGGGCGCCGGCGGCTTCCCGCACGGCCCGCTCGACGGCACCTTCGGCCCGCGCCGGGAGTTCGTACGGTCGGCCCCGTTCGCCAACCTTTCCCCGGCGGAGAACCCGCCGTACTACGGAGAGGTGGACATCGACGGCGACAGCGGGGAGCTCACCGTGCGGCTGCGCGGCGAGGGCGTGGGCGTGCTCTTCTCACGGACCCTCCAGCCGGGTCGCGTCGGCCAGTGAGGGGGACGACGGGTGATCCGGACGGGCGGTGAGCGGATCGTCCCTCTGGTCCCCTCGCGAAAAGGGGTCGAAATCGACCATTGGGATCCTTAACCGCGCGGTCACACATCATTCGTGATCACGCAACACCGCTTCGCCACAGTGGTGGGCATGACTGATCACCTCACGCACACCCCTCACGCGCACCGCCGGGCGCACCACTGGCGCCGCGACGTCGTCGAACTGGCCGCCCTGTTCTGCGCCGTCGCGGTGGCCGACGCCCTCGCCAACCTCGTCGTGCACGGCCCCGAGGGTCCCTTCCTCCTGATCGCCTCCGCCGTCGCCCTGCTGGTCACGGCCGCCTTCCACACCTGGTGGGCGCGCCGGCACAGCCACGCACCGCCGCCACCGCCGACCGCCGCGACCACACCGGGCGCGCCGGCCCCGCCCTCCGATACCGGCGTCCCCACGGCCGGCCCCGTCGCCGCCACCGGTCTGTGGCGGATGCGGACGACCGTGCGGGACGAGCCTGGCAGCCTGGCCGCGCTGTGCACCGCCCTGGCCACGCACCGAGTCGACATCCTGGCCCTCCAGACCCACCCGCTCGCCGAGGGCGGCACCGTGGACGAGTTCCTGCTGCGCGCCCCTCGGGAGCTGCCGCCGTCCGGGATCACCCGGGCGGTCGCCGCGGCCGGCGGCAACGGCACCTGGATCGAGCGGGCGGACGCCCACGACCTGGTCGACACCCCCACCCGGGTGCTCGGCCTGGCCACCCGCACCGCCCTCGACGCCGCCGAACTCCCCCTCGCGCTGCGCCACCTGCTCGGTCGCTGCACCATTCAGTCGATTCCCGCCACCACCCTCTCCGGCCGCCCGAACGCCGCCGCCGACGCCCCCGTCGAGGGGGTCCTGGAGGCCACCGTGATGCGGCTGCGCGACCCCGCCGGGGGCGCCATCACCGTGGAACGCCCCTACCTGCCCTTCACCCCGACCGAGTTCGCCCGCGCCCGCGCCCTGGTCGAGCTCGACGCCCGCCTCGGCCCGCGCGTACCGCACGGCCGGGACGTGCTGACGCTGCCCGAGGGCAACGAGATCACCGTGCGCCGGGCCGGCCCCGCCGACCTGGAGGCGGCCGTGGCCATGCACGGGCGCTGCTCCGAGCGCACCCTCGGGCTGCGCTACCACGGCCCGGTCGCCGACGCCGACCGCTATCTGAGCCACCTGCTCAGCCCCCGCTTCGGCCGCACCCTCGCCGCCACCACGGCCTCCGGCCGGCTGGTCGCCCTCGGTCACCTGCTCTGGGACGGCGACGAGACCGAGGTCGCCCTGCTCATCGAGGACGACTGGCAGCGCCGCGGCATCGGCTCCGAACTGCTGGGCCGGCTCGCCGCGATGGCCGTGGAAGCCGGGTGCGACAGCGTGTACGCCGTCACCCAGTCCTCGAACACCGGGATGGTGGCGGCCATGCGCGGCCTCTCGCTGCCCCTGGACTACCAGGTCGAGGAGGGCACCCTGGTGATCACCGCCCGGCTCGACGCCGTCGCCGCCCGGTCCGGGCTCGCGTACGACATCCCGCGCGCGGTCCCCGGTGCCGTCCCGGGTGCCCTCCCGGGAGGCGTCCCGGACTGGTTCTCCCGGCGCGGGGAACACTGACAGGTGGTGTCAGGCGGCCGGGCCGGGACGGTAGTGACGGAGGCGGTGCCTCCGTACGAAGATGTCCGCATGTCAGACACCACCGCTCAGCAGGACCACCAGCTGCCCCGCCAGGTCGCCGACGCCTACGTCGACGCCCTGATCGTCCTCGACCCGATCACCGGCACGTACCTGGGCGACCCCGCCAGCGCCCGCCGGCTGCCCGACTTCTCCCCGGCCGGCCGTGCGGCGCTCGCCGACCTGGCCCGCACCACGCTGGCCCGGCTGGACGCCGCCGAGCGTCTGCCGGACGCCGACGGCGAAGCCGAGCGGCGCTGCGCCCGGCTCCTGCGCGAGCGCCTGACGGCCGAACTCGCGGTGCACGACGCCGACGAGGACCTGCGCGCGGTCAGCAACATCCACTCCCCCGCCCACTCGCTGCGGGAGGCGTTCACGCTGACCCCCACGGACAGCGACGAGGACTGGGACGCCGTCGCGGAGCGCCTGCGGGCCGTGCCGGACGCCCTGGCCGGATACCGCGCCTGCCTCGAACTGGGGCTGTCCAAGGGCCTGTACGGCGGCCCGCGCCCCACCGCCACCTTCATCGAGCAGCTGACCGGCTGGGCGGGCGAGGCCGGCGCACACGGCGAGGACGGCAAGGACGGCAAGGACGGCAAGGACGGCGACGGATCCGGCTTCTTCACCGCCTTCGTGGCGAACGGCCCGGAGACCCGGCGGGACGAGCTCGACGCGGCCGCCGCCGGCGCCACCGCCGCCCTGGCCGGGCTGCGCGACTGGATGCGCGACGTGTACGCGCCCGCGGTCGCCGGACAGCCCGACACCGTGGGCCGGGAGCGGTACGCCCGCTGGTCGCGCTACTTCAACGGCACGGACCTGGACCTGGACGAGGCGTACGCGTACGGCTGGTCCGAATACCACCGGCTGCTCGGCGAGATGAAGACCGAGGCCGCGAAGATCCTGCCCGGGGCCACCCCGTGGGAGGCGCTGAAGCACCTGGACGAGCACGGCACCCACATCGAGGGCGTCGACGAGGTCCGGGCGTGGCTGCAGGGGATCATGGACGAGGCCATCGAGAACCTCGACGGCACGCACTTCGAACTCGCCGAGCGGGTCCGGAAGGTGGAGTCCAGGATCGCCCCGCCCGGAGGCGCCGCGGCCCCGTACTACACCTCTCCGTCGGAGGACTTCTCCCGGCCGGGCCGGACCTGGCTGCCGACCATGGGCCAGACCCGGTTCCCGGTCTACGACCTGGTGTCGACCTGGTACCACGAGGGCGTTCCGGGCCACCACCTGCAGCTCGCGCAGTGGACCCACGTGGCCGACCGGCTCTCCCGCTACCAGGCGACGGTCGGGATCGTGAGCGCCAACGCCGAGGGCTGGGCTCTGTACGCGGAGCGGCTGATGGACGAGCTCGGCTACCTCAAGGACGCCGAGCAGCGGCTCGGCTACCTGGACTGCCAGATGATGCGGGCCTGCCGGGTGATCGTGGACATCGGCATGCACCTGGGTCTGGAGATCCCGGCCGACTCCCCGTACCACCCGGGCGAGCGCTGGACCCCGGAGCTCGCGGAGGAGTTCTTCGGGCTGCACAGCGGGCGGCCCGCGGACTTCGTCGCGAGCGAGCTGATCCGCTACCTGTCCATGCCGGGCCAGGCCATCGGGTACAAGCTGGGCGAGCGGGCCTGGTTGCTGGGCCGCGACAACGCGCGGGCCGCGCACGGGGACTCATTCGACCTGAAGGCCTGGCACATGGCCGCGCTGTCGCAGGGTTCGCTGGGCCTGGACGACCTGGTGGACGAGCTGTCCCGGCTCTGACCGCTCGGGACGGCGCACGGCGTATGGCGCACGACGCGTACGCCGGACGGGCCGCCCGCCGCCCCGCGGGGCGGGCGGCCCGTCCGCGCGCCGGGATGCGTACGCCGGTGCGCGTACGCCCGGTGCACGTACACCGGTGACGCGTACGCCCGGTCGCGTACGCCGCTGCGCCGGGTCAGCAGCCGCAGTCGTCGGAGTCCACCGGCGCGGTCAGCGGGTCGGCCTCGGCGCGCCGGTCCGTGCCCTGCCAGGTCTCGACCTCGAAGCCCTCGCGGATCCAGTACTCGATGCCGCCGAGCATCTCCTTGACCTGGAAACCGAGTTCGGCCAGCGCCAGTGCGGAGCGGGTGCCGCCGTTGCAGCCGGGGCCCCAGCAGTACGTCACCACCGGCACTCTCTTGTCCAGCAGCCGCTCGGCCTGCTCCGGGATGAGGGCGGTGGGCAGGTGGATCGCGCCGGGCACGTGGGCCTGGTCCCAGGAGGCGGTGGAGCGCGAGTCGATCAGCTGGAAGCCGAGCTCGGCGCCCTGCTCGCGGTGCGCCGTGAAGGCGGCGGCGACATCGGACACGTCCGCGTGGAAGGCGAGGCTGGCGGCGAAGTACGCGGCTGCTGCGGCCGGTGAGGCCGGCGGCACGCGCAGCACGGGGTTGGCGGGGGCGGCGGGCGCGGAGCCCGGCGTGGTGTTCACAGCCTCAGTCGTGGTCATGACCAGAAATCTACGGTCGGTGATCGACTCGGGGAAGCGACTTTCCCCGGCGTATCGCTTGTTGGACCGGGGATTGCCCGGCAGCATGGCGGACATGACAGGTTATTCCCCGGACGCCATGGACTGGCGCATCCTCGAAGCCCTTCAGGAGAACGGCCGGGCCGGCTTCGCCGAGCTCGCCCGCACCGTCTCGATGTCCGCGAGCGCCGTCACCGAGCGGGTCCGCCGGCTGGAGGAGGCCGGGGTGATCACCGGCTACACCGCCGTCGTCGACCCGGAGAAGCTCGGCAAGTCCATCCTGGCCCTGGTCCGGCTCCGCTATCCGCACGGCAACTACAAGCCGTTCCACGACCTGCTCGGCACCACCACCGAGATCCTTGAGGCGCACCACGTGACCGGTGACGACTGCTTCGTGCTGAAGGTCGCCGCCCGCTCGATGGGGCACCTGGAGGAGATCACCGGCCGGATCGCCGGTCTCGGCCCGGTCACCACGAGCATCGTCTACTCCTCGCCCCTCCCCCGGCGGCCGCTCAGCCCGTGAGCCGGCCCGGCCCGTGAGACCGCCCGGCCCGTGAGACCGCCCGGCCCGTGAGCCCGCCCGGCCGCCGGATCCGCTCAGCCGGCGAGCCCCCCGGTCCGGTGCCGGACCTCCGAGCCCCCGCGCTGCTTGACGACCTCCAGCTGGGCCTGGACCCGGCTGCGCAGGTCGGCGACGTGGCTCACGATGCCGACGCTGCGGTCGCGTTCCCGCAGCGAGTCCAGTACGTCGAGCACCTCGTCCAGGGCCTGGTCGTCCAGGCTGCCGAAGCCCTCGTCGATGAAGAGGGTGTCCAGCCGCGTCCCGCCGGCCTCGTCGGTGACCACGTCGGCCAGGCCCAGGGCCAGCGCCAGCGAGGCGAAGAAGGTCTCGCCGCCGGACAGCGTGGCGGTGTCCCGCTCCAGCCCGGTCCAGGCGTCCACCACGTGCAGCCCCAGCCCGGAGCGGGCGCGGCCGCCGGTCCGTGCGGCGGTGTGGACGAGGGTGTACCGCCCGCCGGACATGCGCAGGAGCCGGTCCGAGGCGGCCGCGGCGACCTGCTCCAGCCGGGCGGCCAGCACGTACGACTCCAGCCGCATCTTGCGTTCGTTGTCGGCGGAGGTGCCCGCGGTGAGTGCCGCGAGGCGGGCCACCCGGTCGTAGGCCTCGCGCAGCGGACCGATGGCCCGCAGGTCCGCCTCCGCCTGCCGGGACAGCCGGTCGAGTTCGGCGCCGCGGTCGCGGGCGGCGTCGCAGGCCGAACCGGCGGTGCGCAGCCGGGTCGCGGCCAGGTCGGCGCGGGCAGCCGCCCCGGCCGGGTCGGCGGGTTCCCGCTCGGCGGCGGCCGCCGCGTCCGCCTCGGCGAACCGGTCGGCGAGCAGGGCCTCTTCGGCCTGCCAGGCGTCGGTGCGGCGTTGCAGCGCGGCGCGTTCCTCCTCGGCGAGCAGGGCCTCGGCGGCCTGTCCCGTGGTGTCGAAACCGGCCTTGAAGGCGGCGTCGGCGAGCTGGTCGTCGGCTTCCTTGAGGCGCTCCGCGGCCTCTTCGGCCCGGCGCAGGGCGTCCGCGGCGGCGGCCACCAGACGGACCCGGGTCTCCAGGGTGCGGGCCCGTTCGGCAACGCTCCCGGCGTCCCCCCGGACCAGGCGCAGTCCGGCTTCCAGGGCGTCCTGCTCGGCTTCGAGCGCTTCCCGGCGGGAGGCGCGGGCGGCGGCGAGGCGCTCGGCGCGCTGCCGGTTCTCACTGCGGGCCGTGTGCTCGCGTTCGGCGGCGGCGAGGGCCTCGCGGGCAGCGTGCAGCCTGCCGGCGACGGCCTGCGCGGCGGCATGTCGGTCCGTCAGTTCCCGGGTACGGGCGAGCAGTTCGGCGGTGCCGGTCTCGCCGGCGGCGGCCGCGGCCTCGGTCCCGGCCTGGCGTACGGCGGCCAGCCTGCGCTCCGCCCCGGCCCGGCGCTCCTCGGCCCGTTCGTAGCGGGCGTGGGCGGCGCCCTCCGCGGCCCGGTCCACGTGGCCGGGGGCCGGGCGGGCCGGGGCGGGGTGTTCCGCCGAGCCGCACACGCCACAGGGCTCGCCGGTGACCAGGGCCTCGGCCAGTTCGGCGGCGATCCCTCGGAGCCGGGCCTCCTTGAGCTCCAGCCAGCGTTCCCGCGCCGCCCCGGACTCCTCCCGTACGGCGAGCAGCTCGGCGGCGGCCGTGCCGGCTTCGGCGGCGAGGGTGTCGCGGCGGCGGGCGGCCTCCAGGCGGAGCCGGGCCGGTTCGAGGGCGCCGGCGAGCTGCTCGGCGAGGGTGGCGGCCTGCTGGGCATCGTCGATACGGCCCCGCAGGGCGGCGCGGGCGGTGTCCCAGCGGGCCAGCCAGTCGGCGTCCTCGTGGAGCGCTTCCGCGTCCGCGCGGGCCTCCCGGTCGAGGGCGGCGCGTTCGCGGCCGATCTCGGCGCTGCGCTGCTCGTCGCGGTGGGCGGCGCCGAGGGCGCCGAGGTCCTCGCGCAGCCGCTGTTCCAGGGCGCCCAGCTGTTCGGTGCCGGCTTCGGCCAGGGTGTGCGGGAGCCGGGCGCGGGTGTCGGCCTCGGTACGGGCGGCGGACCCGGCGGCGTCGGCCGCGGCCTCGCGCAGTCGCAGGGCGGGCCGGACCAGGTCGGCGCGGCGGGCCCGGTCCAGGCGGGCGCGGACCCGGTCGCGTTCGGGTGCGGCGGCTTCCAGGGCGGCGGCGCGGCTCAGGGTCTCGGCGTGCCGGCGCTGGAGCCGGTCGAGTTCGCGGGCCTCGTCGGCGGCACGGCGGGCGGCCGCGTGGCGGCCTTCGGCGGCGGCGAGGGCGTACTCGGCGACGGTCAGGCGCTCCCGGGCCGAGCTGCGGGCGACGGCCGCCCAGGCGCGGATCGCCCCGGCCAGTCCGGGGTCCCCGGGGGCGAGCCCGGGCAGCGGCCAGTCCCGCAGGTCGGCGCAGTCCCCGGCGGCCTGGGCCAGCCGCTGGGCGGTGGCGAGCACCTTCTCGTCGCCGGCCCGCACCTTGGCCTCCGCGGCCCGGCGGCGGTCGGCGAGCAGGGTTTCCACGGCGGCGAACCGGCGGGTGTCGAACAGTCGTCCGAGCAGTCGGCCGCGGGCCTCGGCGTCGGCGCGCAGGAACCGGGCGAAGTCGCCCTGGGGCAGCAGCACCACCTGGCAGAACTGCTCCCGGCTCATGCCGAGCAGCTGCTCGATCTCCTCGCCGATCTCCTGGTGGGAGCGGGACAGCGGCTGCCAGCCCCGGTCCGCGGTGTGCTCGCGCAGCAGGCTCTGCGCCTTGTCCCGGGTGGTGCCGGTGCCGCGCTTCTTGGGGCGGTCCTGTTCGGGGCGCCGGGTGAGTTCCAGGCGACGGCCGCCGACGGTGAGCTCCAGGGTGACCTCGGTGGGGGTGCCGGGGTCGGCGTGGTGGCTGCGCAGGCTGGTGCCGGGGGCCTGGCGGGGGCCGGGCACGGAGCCGTAGAGGGCGTAGCAGACGGCGTCGAGGACGGAGGTCTTCCCGGCGCCGGTGGGACCGTGGAGGAGGAAGATCCCGGCGCCGGAGAGGACGTCGAAGTCGATCTCCTGGGGGCGGGCGAACGGCCCGAAGGCGGTGACCTCCAGCCGGTGCAGCCTCATCGGGTGGTCTCCGTCCGGGCGGTGCGGGCGCCGGCGGCGCCGGGGCCCTCGGCGCCGACTCCCTCGGCGCGGGCGGTGTCGGTGCGGACGGTGTCGAAGGCCTCGCGGAGCACGGCCCGCTCGGCCTCGTCGGGCAGGCCGCCGCCGCGGACGTGCGCGACGAAGTCCTCGGCGATCTGCTGGTCGGTCCGGCCGCGCAGGCGCTGCGCGTAGGAGGCGGTGCCGTCCTCCGGGCGGCCCTCGGGGTCGAAGACCAGGCTGAGGGCGTGCGGGAAGCGGGCGGTGATCCTGGCCATCGGGTCCTCGGGGCGGACCGGGTCGGTGAGGGTGGCCTCGACCCAGGAGTGCCGGTGCGCTTCGAGGGCGGGGTCGTCGAGGAGCTGTTCCAGGCGGCCGCGGATGCGGGCCAGCGGCCGGGGCACCGGGGTGCCGACGCGTTCCGCGGTGATCTCTCCGGCCGGTCCGAGGTCGATCAGCCACATGGTCTTGCGGTGGTCGGCCTCGGAGAAGGAGTAGGCGAGCGGGGAGCCGGAGTAGCGGACCCGGTCGCTGATCGTCTGGCAGCCGTGCAGGTGTCCGAGGGCGGCGTAGTCGACCCCGTCGAAGACCGCCGCAGGGACGGCTTCGACCCCGCCCACGGCGATGTCGCGTTCGCTGTCGCTGGCCCGGCCGCCGGTGACGAAGGCGTGCGCGAGGACCACGGAGCGGGTGCCGGCCGGGCGCCCGGCGAGGTCGGCGCGGACGCTGTCCATGGCGGCTCCGAGGACGGCCTCGTGGCTGACCCGGTCGACCGCGAACCGGTCCTTGACCAGGGCCGGCTCCAGATAGGGCAGGCCGTAGAAGGCGACCTCTCCGTGTACGTCGGCCAGCACGACGGGGTCGGCGCAGCCGTCCGGGTCGGTGCGGAGGTGGATGCCGGCGCGGCCGATGAGGCCGGCGCCGACGCCGAGGCGGCGGGCGGAGTCGTGGTTGCCGGAGATCATCACCGTGGGCACGCCGAGGTCGGCGAGGCGGTGCAGGGCGCGGTCGTAGAGCTCGACGGCGGGCAGCGGGGGCACGGCGCGGTCGTAGACGTCCCCGGCGACGAGGACGGCGTCGACCTCGCGTTCGCGCACGGTGTCGATCAGGTGGTCGATGAAGGCGGCCTGGGCGTCGAGCAGGCCGACCCGGTGGAAGGACCGGCCGAGGTGCCAGTCGGAGGTGTGCAGGAGCCTCACGCGCGCACCCCGGTTCCCGCCCCGACCCGCATGTGTTCCGCTCCTCGACCCTCGCGCCCGCCGCACGGCCCGGTGCCGGGTGCGGCCGGCAGCACCACCGCAGTGCACCGTCCACCACAGTAACGCGGACGGGTCAGCGGTAGCCCTCCAGCCGGGTGATCGCGGCGGCGTTGTCGCGCCGGGCCCGGTCCCGGCTCGCGGGCGGCACGCAGACCAGGTCGAGGGGACCGGCCTCGCGCCAGACGAAGCCGGGCCTGCAGGTGTCCGGGCCGTAGGCCCCGCCGCCGGGCTCGCGCCGGGAGGGCCCGGCGGCGTTCTCGGCGGCGGTGCGGTCGCGGGTCCCGGGGGTCACGCACACCCGGTCCCCGGGGTAGGCGCCGCGGTGGACGTAGCCCTGCCTGCAGTCGCCGGGGGCGGCCGCGGCGGGCAGGGCCGGCGGGGCGGACACGGCCGGGGCAGCCGCGGCCGCGGCCGGCGGGGAGACGGCGGCGGCCGCGCCGCAGAGCAGTCCGGCGGTCAGCAGCAGGGCCGCCGGGGTGCGGGCCCGGCCGGCGGCCGGGACGGGTGTGGGCTGGCGCATCGGACCTCCGCGGACAGGAGCGGGCCGGCGGTCCCCCGTCCTTCGAGCCTAGGTCAGATGGTGAAGGGCTTCTCCTCCAGGAAGGTGGGCTGCCCGGTGGTGTAGAGGTTCGGGCTCTGGATGGCCGGCATGCGCTTTTGGATGTCGCGGTGGAAGGTGCGGTAGTCGCCGCGGAAGGCACCCTTCTGCCACACCTTGAGGAGCTGTTCGGTGAACAGTCCGTTGACCTGGCCGTCGGAGGCGAGCTGGTTGTCCTGGCAGGCCCCGATCAGGACGGCGTTCTGCGCGGGCCGGCCGCCGTTGCCGTTCCTGAGTTCGCGCTGCAGGCCCTCGTAGAAGTCGCGGTCCCGGGCGAAGATCTCGGCCTGCTTGACCACCGGCATCAGCCGCACGGCGGTCTCGATGGCGCCCGGGTCGCGGGTCTGGAACTGGGACTCCAGGGCCTCCGGCCGGAGCATCGCCTGGAGCGACTCGATGCTGGTGCCGCTGTGGCAGCAGTCCAGCACCACCACGATCCGGACGTCCTGCTCGAACCGCTGGAGCTCGCGGTGCAGCTCGTCGTCGAGGAACTGGCGGTCGAAGAAGACCAGGGTCTCGTCCAGCCGGTCGGTCTCGTTGTCGTCGTCGTCGGCCAGATCGTCCATCTGGCCGCCGTGGCCCGAGTAGGTGAAGAGCAGCATGTCGCCGGAGCGCAGCCGGCCGGCGGCATCGCGCAGGGCTCCGGTGACCGTGTCCACGGTGCCGTCGGAGGTGAGGATCACGGTGTCGGAGAAGCCGTTGGCGCGGGCCGCGGCCGCCATGTCGCGGGCATCGTTCTCGCAGGCCAGGAGCCTGCCGTCCCAGCCGTCGTAGCGGCTGGGGTCGACTCGGTTCAGACCGACGTGGATGGACAGGCCAGTGGGCACGGTGACTCCTGGGGGCAGGGGGGACGGGCGGGGTCGACAACATCGGTTCCGCGTCCGCCGCCGTCCGAATCAGGGAAGCCCGCTGTTCGGGTGGCCCGTCGCACCGCGCCGTGAATGCCCCTCCCCACGCGGTACTTCCATCATATGAACGCCATCGAAACGCCTCCCGAGGCCCGTGTGGACTCCTTCGCCACCCGCACCGGCTACGACGAGGCATTCCTCGGGCCGGCCGTCCCGCTGCCGGTGCCCGCGACCCCGGACGTCAGGACGGTGGTCCTGCCCTACACGCACTTCACCGTCGTCTTCCGCCCCGACCGCCGGCTCGCCGCCTCCACCGCCGTCTGCATCGACGGCGCGCAGCTCCTGGAGGACGTACCCCGCGACGACGCCTGGGACTTCGACCCCCGGCTGCCGGAGTCCCAGCAGAGCGGCAACGACATCTACCGCGACAACCCCCTGGACCGCGGCCACCTGGTGCGCCGTCTCGACCCGGTCTGGGGCGCCGACGCGGAGGCCCACCTGGCCAACGCCGACACGTTCCACTACACCAACGCGGCCCCCCAGATGGACGTGTTCAACCAGGGGAAGCAGCTCTGGCAGGGCCTGGAGAACCACCTCCTCGACCACGCCGCCCAGTTCGACCGCAAGCTGTCCGTGATGACCGGACCGGTGCTGCACGACTCCGACCCGCCCTACCGCGGCATCCAGGTCCCCCTCCGGTTCTGGAAGGTGGCCGCCTTCATCCAGGACGGCGTCCTGGCCTCGACCGGGTACATCCTGGACCAGAGCCCCGACCTCTCCCGCGACCGCGACCGGGCCATGGCCGGCGCGAAGGGCGGTCCTCCCCCGCTGGGCCCGTTCCGCACCTTCCAGGTGCCGGTCACCGACATCGTCGAACTCACCGGGCTGGACTTCGGCCCGCTGCCCGCCGCCGACCTGATGCCCGTCACCCGGGCACCGGCCGAACGGTGGAAGAAGCTGGAGTCCTACGACGACATGGTCCTGCGGAAGTAGCCCCACCCGCCGGACCGGGCCGGCCCCGCTCGGCCGCGTTGCAGCCGAACGGGGCCGGTGAAACCATGACAGGTGTCAGGCAGTCCGTACCGCCGCTGTCTCAGCGGCTCTGTGCAGGTGCGCCATGCCGCTCACCACTACGCAATGGGACCTCGTCAGGGAATGGGCCAGGGACCACGTGTTCAACGTGGCAAGCAGTCACCAGTCCCAGGTCGTCAACCTCGGGTTCTCCCAGGAGTTCGCCGCATCCATCCCCTACGGGGACACCGCTTCGAGCGCCGCGACGGCTCTGGTCAGGGCCGTACGGAACCGGGGCGTCAAAGCACAGTTTCAACTACTGGCTGCGCTCTGCACGGTCGACTCACTGGCCGTGTTGCCCATTGTCGGAATGGCCCGGCAGTTCCGGGACATACTGGAAGCCGATGCGGAGCTGGACCTTTCACCGCGCGACCCCTATCAGGCGGGCGTCCTGAAGAACGGGGCCGAGGTCTTCATCGACCGGCTGGATCTGCGGCAGCGGCTACGGGAATTCGCCGACGACCCGTACAAGACGGTCCTGGTGGTGGACGGTGCCCCGGACAGCGGCCGTTCCTACACCTACAACCTCATCCGCCACCTCGGCGCCCACAACGGGTTCCAGCCGGTACGCGTCACGCTCAACCAGACGTCGACGGCCGACCAGGTGGTCCACTGGCTCGCCGACTACGTGACCGACCCGCACACCGGCATATCACCGTTGAATCCCACACAGTTGAACGATCCACTGCCCGTGGTCCACAAGGCCGTGCACCGCATCGTCATGCAGGCCACCGCCGCCGAGGAACAGTTCTGGTTCGTCCTGGACGACTGCGACCGCCTCGACCTCAACTCCGATGTCTGGGACTGCATCGGCAAGCTCGCCGAGATGGTGTACGAGTACGGGGACCGCGCGGGTGCACCACGTCTGGTGCTGCTCGGATACTCCGACGGCATGCGGCAACTCGGGGACGAGATACGCAACAACGAGGTGCGGGACACGGCCCGGGTCGTCACACCCGACGACCTGCGGGATTTCTTCGGCCGGTTCTTCCGCGAGACCACGCCTCCGGGCCACGGAGCGCCGCCCGAGGAGAACGCAGTCGCAGCCCTGGTCAATGCAGCCGTCCCGGCCGTACTGCAGGCTGCCGAGGCCCCCGGGCCCGAGAGCTTCATGCGGAAGGTGTGCGCGGCGACGGTGAGGGTGGTCCGGCTCTACCGGTCCTCCGGACCTGGTCACGGCCCGGGCCCCGGGCCCGGCTCCGGTCCTGGCCCCGGACCGGGGGGACCGGAACCTGACACCAGTCCGGGTTCGGGGCCGGGCATCGGACCGGCGACGGGTCCTGCCCCGGTTCCTGCCACAGACCATCACGCCACGTTCATCTCCAGGCTGGACCTGCAGATTTCCACCCCCGAACCGGAACCGCCGCCGGTGTCGGACCTCCGGCTGGCCTACCGTGAGGCTGCTTGCCTGTTCACCCAGTTCGACCCGACGCGGCTGCGGCTGGCCGGTGAGGACGAGCCGACCGGCCGGGCCATGACGGAGCTGGTGGACGATTGCCGTGGTGGAGGGAACATGGCCACCGCCAGCTGGACCCTCAAGCCCGAGATCCGCGAGCAGACCCTGCGCAGCCTTCCCGGCCCGGCGCCGGCCCGCTTCGCCCTGCTCGCCAATATGGACCAGCTACCCCCCGGACCCGGCATCGAACGCACCGCCCTCGCTTACCTGAACGGCATTCCCCCCGACCTGCCTCGGCAGAGCGCCGACGAGTTGCCGTACACCCTTCAGGCCGTGCTGTGGCTCTCCCTGATCAAGGGCGTCGCACACATCCCGGAAATCCCGACCGTCCAGCGGCTGCTGGACCGGGCCCGCCTGCAGCACCCCTTGCAACGCCTGGTGCAGGACTCCTTCCAGGGCCGCGCCACCGAACTGGCCACGCTGCGCGCATACATCGGCATCCCTACGGACCTGCCCGCCCTGCTCGGTCCGCTGCCGCAGGGCGACGGGCCCACGCCGCCGGTGGTGCTCCACGGGCCCGGTGGCATCGGCAAGAGCACCCTGCTCGCCAAGTTCCTGCTGGACAGCCTGCACGACTTCCCGTCGGGGTTCCCCTTCGCGTACATCGACTTCGAGCGGCCCACCCTCTCGGTGCACGAACCCTCCACTCTGATCGCGGAGATGGCCCGCCAGCTCGGCATCCAGTACCCCGACGACCGGGAGGCGTTCGACGCCCTGGCCCACGAGTGCGAGGAAACGGCAACCGCCCACCAGGCCGCACAGGCCTCCGTCGACGCGCTCCAGCAGCTCGCCACCACCCGGTCGACGCTGGGGCGGTCCTCTTCTGCCGGCCTGCACGGCCAGGCCAGGAAGCGGGAGGCCGAGCTGGCCGCGCGGCTGGCCGCCCTGGTCGTCGAGGCGGTCGGTGCTCCCACGGGAGAGCCGCAGCCGCCGCTGGTGATCGTGATCGACTCCTTCGAGGAAGCCCAGTACCGGGGCTCCCCCCTATTGGGCCGGTTCTGGGCCATCTGGTCCGCACTCGAGGAAGCCCATCCTCGGCTGCGGGTCGTCGTGTCCGGCCGCAAGCTCGCTGAGCACCCGGCACGGGTGGTGCAGCCGCTCGCCCTCGAACTGGGCGAGCTCGACCCGGCGGCCGCCGTCACCCTGCTGATGTCCTGTGGCGTCACCGACAAGGGGCTGGCCGGCGAACTCGCCGAGCGGGTGGGCGGCCACCCCCTGAGCCTGAAGCTGGCAGCCCGGGCCGCACGCACCGCCGCCGAGCAGTCCGACAACGGCGTGGGGTCGCTGCGGGACCTGATCGACAGCCTGCCCGCGCAGCGCCGGCAGTTCTTCCGCCAGGTCGACCAGATGCTGATCCAGGGAACTCTGTACGACCGCATCCTGGACCGCATCAGGGACGACCGGGTCCGCGCCCTGGCCCATGCAGGACTCGCGCTCCGGAGCATCACCCCCGAACTGATCCGGGAGGTGCTCGCCGAACCGTGCGGGCTGCGCGTGGACTCCGACGACGAGGCCCGGGCGCTCTTCGGCCTGCTGTCCCGACTGGACCTGGTGGAGCCCGCCGGGCCCGGTGCCGTACGCCACCGCAGTGACCTGCGCGCGATCATGCTGCGGCTGGCCGAGAGGGCTCGGATGGACCTGATGCGAGCCGTCGGCGCGCACGCGGTCGCCTACTACTCAGCCCGCGAGGGGCTGGAGGCCCGAGCAGAGGAGATCTACCACCGGCTGCGGCTGAACGAGAACCCGAGGGATGTGGAACAGCGCTGGCTGCCGGGCGTGGAGCAGTTCCTGGAGGGGGCCGAGGAGGACATGGCCGGGCGGTCCGCCGCCTACCTGAGCGGACAGCTCGGCGATTACACCCCGGACGAGGTTCTCAAGGAGGCCGACCAGGAGGACTGGGAGCGGATCGCTGCCCATGAGGTGGCGGATCTGCTGGCCCAGGGGTACGCGCACGAGGCTGCCGCCCGGCTCGCGGAGCGCCGACCGTGGACGGCGGGCAGCCCGCTGCACCCTCTGTGGGTGGATACCCTGGACCGGCTGGGCCGTCGCGCAGAGGCCCGCACAGTTGCTGCGGAGACCGTGGACCAAGCCGAGGAGGCAGGCTTCCCTCGGCTCCAGCTGGAACTTCTGACGCTGTCTGCCTGGCTTGCCGAGGCAGACGGCGACCTGGCCTCGGCCGCCGATGACCTCGCCGATGCAGAGCGGGTCGCCACGGGGCTGGGCGACGGCTTGGAGGCACTCGGCGCGCGGTTCGCCCGCGCCAATCTGGGCTTCGGTGCCGCAGCGGAAACAGGCGGCAGCGCAGGTGATCAGCTCGCCGGACGGCTGCACGAGCTCTCGGACGCCGACCTGACCAACCAGGCAGCACTGGTGAGGGAGGCCGCGGCCGAGGTCGCCCACGCCCATCCGCAGCTGCTGGAGCGGGCCCTGGAGGTCGTGGGCCTGCCACAGGACGATCAGCAGGTCGTGTCCGCCCTCGCTCTCGCGATCGACCGTGCTGTCGCGCAGGAGCCCGGACTGCGGGACGAGCTGGACGCCTTGCTGAAGAACGCTGCCCCTCAGGTCCCACCGACAACGCCCGGCGAGATGCGGACGCCGAGGGAAACGCCCGACTCCCTGCGGGAGGCCCAGCAGCTCGGGACCCTCAACGGGCTGGCGCGGCGGCTGCTGGACCTGCAAGACCGCAGCGGAGAACTGGCTTCGGGAGTCGCAGCGGCGATGAGCGTGGGGGCACTGGCAGGGCTGGCTCCGGGCGGGGCATGGGACGCCGACAGCGTGGTCGGGAAGACGACAGCAACAGCGGGTACGCCGGCAACCGGCGTGAGTGTGGGGCCATTGGGGACACCGGAAGGGAGAGCGGCCGCCAGGCGGCCTGAGCGAGCATGACCGAGACCAGCACCAGCAGCACCGGCAGCGACACCCCCGCCGGCGGCTACCTGTCCTGGGACGAGATCGTCCGCCTGAAGGACACCGCCGTGGAGCAGGGCCTGGCCGACCCCATGACCCGGCAGCTCCTCTTCGCCGGGATCCTGCCCAAGTACCGGGCCTCCCTGCCGCAGTTCCCGGCGCCCGGCCAGCAGGTCCTCTCCGACCTCAACTCGATGAACCGGGTGGAGCGGCTGATCGACGGCAGCATCCCGCTGGCCCTGTGGCTGCGCAACGCCGTGGACCAGCTCACCGAGGCGGCTGCCCGCGACCTCTACCAGGGCGCCCTGGACCGGGTGTCCCGGGACTCCGCCGGCGAACCGGACGTGGCGGCGGACCTGCCCACGGGCGAGACGAAGGAGGAGATCGTGTTCCGGGACGACACGGTCCCCTTCGGCTTCCTGGGCGGCGGGGCACTCGCCGGCACCTCGGTCGCACGCGTCAAGGTGCTGCCGTACGAGGGCGGCGCGCTGCTCCAGCCGCTCGCCCTGCCGCACAACGGCACCGGCTGGCTGATCGCGCCCGGGCTGCTGGTGACGAACCACCACGTGGTCAACGCGCGCAAGCGCACCGCCGACGAGCGTCCGGTCGCCGACCCGGCCGATCTGCGCCTCCAGGCGGTGAACTCCCGCTCCCGCTTCGACTACCTGGCCGAGGAGGACCTGGACACCGACGGCGAGGTGACCGCGGGCGACCTCGTCGCCTGCGACGAGGAACTGGACTTCGCGATCCTGCGGCTGTCCGGCGCACCCGAGCGGCCCTTCCTCCGGATCGCCACCGAGCCGCTGCGGGTGACCCCGGACATGCCGGTCGCGGTCAACATCATCCAGCACCCGGGCGGGGAGCCGAAGCGGATCGCGCTGCGCAACAACCTGGTCTTCGAGGCCGACGACCGGGACCTGAAGTACTTCACGGACACCCGGGGCGGCTCCTCCGGTTCGCCGGTGCTCACGGACGACTGGACGGTGGTGGCCCTGCACCGCGGCACCCGCCGGGTCGCCGACGTCAGCTTCCAGGGCAAGAGCACGGCATTCGTGAACGTGGGCACCCAGATCGGCGCCATCATGCGGCACCTGCAGGAGAAGGCCCCGCAGGTGCACGCCGAGATCACGGCGGCCCAGGCAGCCCTGCCCCGGCCGTAACGACCCCAGGAGGTGTGAGATGCGCGGTGGTTCCCCGGTGGCGACCCCGCCCGAGCAGGTCTTCGCAGAGGACCTGCTGGCGGTGGCCGCCCGTGTGCGCAAGGGCCTGGACCGGGAGGCGGAGGCCGAAGTCCAGGAGTCGGACGTCGAACTCCCCGCGGATCTGGCGGCGGCCGAACGGATCCGGCTCGCCGCGCGCGAGGAACGCGCCCGGGTGCTGGACGCGGGTGTGCGCGGCCTGGAGAAGCTGGCCGCCGGCCGCGCCGACGACATCGACGAGGACGAGGACTTCGGGGTGGAGGCCATCGTGCTGCTCGAAGGCCGGCCCGCGATCCTCGTCCAGGGCCAGGACTTCGCCTCCCAGCAGGGCGACTGGGCCGTGCTGGACGGGCAGCGGGCCGCGATCCGGGAGTCCCTCATGCGGGTGGGCCGGGTCGAGGTCACCGGGCACCCGGACTTCGACTGGCTGGGCACCGGCTTCCTGGTGTCACCGGACGTGGTGATGACCAACCGGCACGTGGCCGCGGAGTTCACCCGCGCGGACGGGCAGGGCGGGTTCACCTTCCGCCCCGGCATGGGTGCCCGCGTCGACACCGCGGAGGAACTGGGGGCCCCGCCCTCCGACCACTCCTTCGAGTTCACGGTGACCGGGGTGGTGGGCATCCACCGGGAGGTGGACATGGCGCTGCTGCGGGTCGAGCCCACGGCGGGCGGCGGCGCGGCCCTGCCGACACCCCTCGCCGTGGCCGCGGACGCGCCGCCCGACCTGACGAACCACCCGGTGTACGTGGTCGGTTATCCGGCGGCGGACGGCCGCCGCAACGAGCCGGTGGCGATGAGCCGGATCTTCATGGACGTCTACAACGTGAAGCGGCTGCAGCCGGGGATGGCCACGCAACTGCTGCCCGACGGGCTGACGATGCACCACGACTGCTCGACGCTCGGCGGCAACAGCGGCTCACCGGTGTTCGACCTGGCCGACCACCGGGTGCTCGGCCTGCACTTCGGCGGGCGGTTCCGCAGCACCAACAACGCCGTGCCGCTGTTCTCGCTGACCGATGACCCGCTGCTGGCGGAGGCGGAGGTCAACTTCGTCTGAAGCCGTTCCGGCCGGCGCTGCCGTTGCGGGACGATGTCGGCCGTGTTGACGCGTGTCGTGCGTACGACGCCCGCGCCACGCCCGCACGAAGGTTCCGTGGCCGAACCGCCCTGACCGTTCCGTGTGGTTGTGGGCCCGGAGGGGCGCTGGTTGGCTTCCCCGCATGCCGCTGACCACACGCACCCCCACCCGTACTCGCTCCCGCACCCGCACCCGGCGCCCCGGTCTGATCGCCACGGGCTCCGCGATGCTGCTCGCCCTGACCGCCGTCCTGCCCTCGGCGGGTGCCTCGGCCGCCCCCGCCGGCACCGCGGCGGACGCGGTGCCCCGTGACGCCGCGGGCGGCTCGGTGGTGCTGGACTGGTACGACACCACCGCGCGGACGGTGGAGGCCGCTCCCGCCCCCACCCAGATCACCAACAGCCGCACCTGGGCCATCAGCTGGCTCGCCGCCGCGCGGGCCGCGCGCGAAGCGCCGCACGGCCGCTCCCGGGCCGCCTTCCAGGACGCGGCCGTGGCCTCCGCCGTGCACGACGCGTTGGTCGCCCTCGCACCGTCCCGCAGGGCCGAGCTCGACGCGGCCCTGGCCGCGAGCCTGGCCCGGGTGCCGGACGGCCCGGCCGAGGACCGTGGGGTGGCCGCCGGTGCCCGGCAGGCCCGCGCGGTCCTCGTCGCCCGTACCGGCGACGGCCTCGACCCGGCCTCGGTCAACGCCCCCTTCCCGGTCCCGCCCGCCGCTCCGGGCGTGTGGCAGCCCACGCCGGACGGCTACGCCCCGGCGGTCCAGTACGGCAACCGGATCGCGAAGCCCTTCCTGCTGGACTCGCCGTCCCAGTACCGGCTCGGCCCGCCGCCGGCCCTCGACTCCCGCCGCTACCGCGCCGACCTGGCGGAGGTGCGCGCGTACGGCGCTGCCGACAGCACCGTCCGTACGGCGCGGCAGACCGAGACCGCGACCTTCTGGTACGGCTCCTCGCTGACCCTGTACACCGAACCGCTGCGGGTGGCGGTGGCCCGGTCGGCCGGCTCGGCCGGTGACCGCGCCGAGCTGCTTGCGCTGTTCCACACCGCACTGGTGGACACGCAGATCGCGACCTCGGACAGCAAGTACACCCACCTCCGCTGGCGACCGGTGACCGCGATCCGCACCGGCTCGATCGGGACCGACCCGGCCTGGCGTCCGCTGCACCAGACCCCGGCGCACCCGGACTACCCCAGCGGCCACGCCACCTACGCCGGTGCCGCCCAGGCCGTGCTGGACGCCCTGACCGGGCCGCGTACGACCCCGTTCGCGTTCACCAGCCCCACCGCGCCCGGGGTGACCCGGACGTACACCAGCTGGGGGGCGCTGACCCGGGACAACGTCGACGCCCGGGTCTGGTCGGGGATCCACAGCCGCAGCGCGGACGAGGCGGGCGTCCGGCTCGGCCGGGCCGTCGGCGAGCACGCCCTGCGCAACGCGGACCGCCTGTTCGGCACCCCGTGACCGCCCCCGGAAGCGGGCGCTAGCCGTCGCCGTACGCCTCGCCGCCGAGTTCGAAGCCGGCGGTTCCGGCGGTGGTGTCGGCCAGCCAGGCCCGGAAGGCGTCGACGTCCGACTCGGGGAGGCCGATCTCGATGGCGACGGCCTCCCCGTAGCGCACGTCCAGCACGGCGCGGCCGGTCGAGCGCAGGTCGTTCTGCATCTTCCCGGCCCGCTGGTGGTCGACGGTCACGGTCGCCAGCCGGTAGCGGTGGCGGGTGACGGTGCCCAGCGTGTCGAGGGCCTCGCCGACGACCCCGCCGTAGGCGCGGATCAGCCCGCCCGCGCCCAGCTTGACCCCGCCGTAGTAGCGGGTGACCACGGCGACGGCGTAGCGGATGTCGCGCCGGGTGAGCATCTGCAGCATGGGCACCCCGGCGGTGCCGCCGGGCTCGCCGTCGTCACTGGCCTTCTGCACCGAGGCGTCGGCCCCGATGACGTACGCGAAGCAGTTGTGCGAGGCGGTGGGGTGCTCCCGGCGGATTCGGGCGATGAACTGCTGGGCCTCTTCCTCCGTCGCGGCGGGCGCGAGCGAGCAGATGAACCGCGAACGGTTGATCTCCGACTCGTGCACGCCCTCATGGGCCACCGTCACGTACTGGTCTGCCTTCACCGCTCCACCCTAAGCGGAGCGGTGAAGGGAATCGGACCGGTGTCCGACCGGTTGTGAACGGGTGCGGGCGGGCATCGGGCCGGCCCGCCGACCGGCAACAGGAGGACCACCCGTGTACGGCGACCCGGCAACCATCCGCACCATCCTCACCGGACTCGGCGACACCTGGGCCGTCGTGGGGCTGTCGAACAACCGGAGCCGGGCGGCCTACGGGGTGGCCCGGGTCCTGCAGAAGTACGGCAAGCGGGTCGTGCCGGTCCATCCCAAGGCGGAGACGGTGCACGGCGAGCAGGGGTACGCCTCGCTGGCCGAGATCCCGTTCAAGGTCGACGTGGTCGACGTGTTCGTGAACAGCGAGCTGGCCGGCCCGGTGGCGGACGAGGCGGCCGCGGTGGGCGCGGACGCGGTCTGGTTCCAGCTGGGCGTGGTCGACGAGGCGGCGTACGAGCGCACCCGCGCGGCCGGGCTGCGGATGGTCATGGACAAGTGCCCCGCCATCGAGATCCCGCTGCTGGACTGACCGGCGGAGGGACTCGGCAGCGGAGGGCGGGCGGAAAGACGCCTGCGTCGGGCAGACGTCGGGGAGCGTGCGGTTCCGGTGGTCGAACGCCCGTGTGGTCTACTCGGTGGTTCGACCGATCGCTCCTTCTGTCCCGCTCCGTGAGGTTCCCGCATGTCCGTCCTGCTCGCCCTGGCCACCGCCGTGCTGTGGGGGTTCGCCGACTTCGGCGGCGGCCTGCTGACCCGGCGGCTGCCCGCCCTGACCGTGGTGATGGCCTCGCAGGTGATCGCCGTGGTGGTGCTGGGGACGATCGTGCTGGCGACGGGCGGCTGGCGGGAGGCCGGGCCGCAGCTGTGGTTCGCGGTTGCCGCGGGTCTGGTCGGGCCGGTTGCGATGTTCAGCTTCTACAAGGCGCTCGCCCTGGGGCCCATGGGCGTGGTCTCCCCGCTCGGCTCGCTGGGCGTGGTCGTGCCGGTCGGCGTGGGGCTGGCGGTCGGCGAGCGGCCCGGGTTCGGGCAGGTCGCCGGGATCGCGGTGGCCCTGGTCGGCATCGTGCTGGCCGGCGGGCCGGAGCTGCGGGGCGCGCCCGTACAGCGCCAGGCGATCGTGCTGACCCTGGTCGCGGCCTTCGGTTTCGGCGCGGTGATGGCGCTGATCGCGGAGGCGTCCTCCACGGTGACCGGGCTGTTCCTGGCGCTGTTCGTGCAGCGGGTGACCAATGTGGCCGCGGGCGGGACCGCGCTGTGGCTGGGCGCCCGCCGGGGCAGCCCGGTGCTGCCGGAGGGCACCGGGGTCCGCGACCTGTGGCCGCTGGTGCCCGCGCTGGCCTTCGTCGGGCTGGCGGACGTCGCGGCCAACGGCACGTACTCGCTCGCCGCGCAGAGCGGGCCGGTCACGGTGGCCGCGGTCCTCTCCTCCCTGTACCCGGTGATCACCGCGCTGGCCGCGTTCGCGCTCCTCAAGGAGCGGCTGCGTACGGTCCAGGCGGCCGGGGCGGGCCTCGCCCTGGCCGGCACGGTCCTGCTGGCGGCCGGCTAGGAGGGGCTCCGGCCCGGCGGCCGCCAGGGTGCTCGCGGGCGGGTCAGTCCTGGCGTTCCACGGCGAAGGTGGAGCAGGCGGATCCCGCGGCGACGACGGCGCCGTTGATCACGGAGGGCCTGCTGCCCGTCACGACCGCCTGCAGGTCGACGGTCAGGTAGCCCGGCGGCTGGACGATCCACTGGTCTCCGCGCAGCACCATCCGCCCGTTCTCGTAGAACCCGATCATCGTGAACGAGCCGTTCGGCACGGCCGGGTTGTCCGGGTGAGCGGAGAAGGCGAACACGGCCCGCAGGGCGTTCCCGCCCGCGCTGTTGACGGTGAGGTCCAGCCGGGTGAGGCCCTGGGTGCACCGGTAGGTGCCCCGCCACACGCCGACCACCCCGGGTCCGCTGTCCACGGACGGCGAGGGGTCCGGCGGCGTGACGCCGGAGGACCTCCGCGGACCCAGCGGCGGCGGTCCGGGATCGGTGGAGGCCGACGCGGACGGCCCCGGTACGGACGGCCCCGAAGTGGACGGTGCCGTCGGCGACGGCCCCGACACCGGGCCGTTCCCGGTTCTCGTGCCCGTCTCCTCCCAGGCCCGCGGCAGCAGCCACGCCAGCAGGCCGATCACCACCGCGGCGGCCGCGGCGGCGCCGACGTAGAGTCCGGTCCGGCCGCCGCCCGGTCGCGGGCCGTCCCGGAACCGGTCGTCCACCGGGTACTCGGGGAAGGTGGGCGGCAGTGGCAGGACGTCCTGGTGCTGCGGCGGCCCGAAGCCACCGGGGCCGTTCGGGGCCGGCACCGGAGTCGGCGCCGGAGTCGGCGCCTGCCGGGGCTGGGGCGGCCGGGGCGGCTGCTGCGGCTGCCGGGGCTGCTCGTGGTGGGCCGGTGTGGTGGCCGTCGGGGCAGCCGGATCGGCTCCGGGCCGAGCCGGGGTGCGCGGGTCCAGGGCCGTCGGCGTCCGCGGATCGACCTTGGTCGGCGCCGTCCCGTCGGTACGGAGCCCGCCCGCGGCCGCTCCCCCGGCACCGCCGGCGGCGTCACCGGCACCGCCGGCGTCACCGCTGAACAGCAGCGCGGCCAGCGCCGAGGGCAGCCACCGCACCCCCGCCGTGGCCTCGGTGTCGCCGGACAGCTCCTCCAGCAGCCCGGACACCGTGGGGCGGGCCGCGGGGTCCTTGGCCAGACAGCGGCCGACCACGTCGCGCAGTCTCGGGGGCAGCCCGGCGATGTCCGGCTCTTCGTGCACCACCCGGTACATCAGCTGCGAGACGGTCCCGCCGCCGAACGGCCCCGTGCCGGTGGCGGTGAACGTCAGCAGCGCGCCCAGCGCGAACACGTCGGTGGCCGCGGTGACGGGTTCCCCGGTGAGCTGCTCGGGAGCCATGAACCCGGGCGTGCCCACCATGAATCCGGTGCGGGTCAGTTCCGTCGCGCCGTCGGAGACCACAGAGATGCCGAAGTCGATGACGCGCGGCCCGTCGGGCGAGAGCAGCACGTTGGACGGCTTGAGGTCCCGGTGGACGACCTCCTGCCCGTGGATGGCCTCCAGGGCCTCGGCCACGCCGGCGGCCAGCGCCAGCACCGACTGCTCGGGCCAGGGGCCGTGGGCGCGGACCGCGTCGTTCAGGGAGGGGCCGGACACGTACGCCGTGGCCAGCCAGGGCGGGGTCCCGTCCGGGTCGGCGTCGATGAGGCCGGCCGTGAAGACGCCGTTGACCTGCCGTGCCGCGGTGACCTCGCGGACGAACCGGCGGCGGAACTCCGCGTCCTCCGCCAGCTCCGGTCGGACCACCTTGACCGCGACGGCACGGCCGCCGCGGGACCGTCCGAGGTAGACGGTGCCCATGCCGCCGCCGCCCAGCCGGCCGGTGATCCGGTACGGGCCGACCTGTGTGGGATCACCGGCCCGCAGTGCCTCCGGTTCGCGCTTCACGCCGCCCCCCTCCCGGGCCGGCCGAAGGAGGGCCACGGCCCGCCGTAGTGCCGTCATCATGGCAGCGCCCGGACGCTCCGCGCGGCGGATTCCGGCCGTCCGCGGCCGGCGTACGGTCTCCCCGCCCCGGCAGGCCGCGCCCGGCCCCGCCGGGCCCTTGCCAGGGCGAAACATACACGCCAACCGGAACTACCGGCGCCGCTTCTCGCGGCCCGGACAAAACCCTCCGACGGCTCCGGCCGACCCGCCCGCCCTCAGCCCTTCTCGTCCACTTCGACGCGCTCCGCTTCGACCCGCGCCGCTTCGACCCGCTCCGCCTGGGCCGACTCCGCTTCGGCCATCTCGGCCAGCGCGCGGAGCTGCCCGGGGGTGACCCCGTCCGGGATCGGCCGCGGGGCCGGCGTCCGCAGCGGCGGCTGCCAGCCCGTCTCCGGCTCCCAGCGACGTACGATCCGCGCCGGCGCCCCCGCCACCACGGCGTGGTCGGGCACCTCGCCCCGTACGACGGCCCCGGCGGCGACCACGACGTTCCGGCCGAGCCGGGCCCCCGGAAGGATCACCGAGCCGGTGCCCAGCCAGCAGCCGGGGCCGATCTCGACCGGCTCGCTGCGCGGCCACTGCCTGCCGACCGGCTCGTGCGGGTCGTCGTAGCTGTGGTTGGTGGAGGTGATGTAGACGCCGGGACCGCAGAAGGTGTCGTCGCCGATGCTGATCCGGGTGTCGGCGATGACATGGCTGCCGCGGCCGAGGACCACCCCGTTGCCGAGGACCAGCACGGGCTCGGGGCCGAGGTCGAGGTCGGGCATCATCCCGGCGGTCAGGGTCACCTGCTCGCCGATGATGCAGTGCTCGCCGAGCCGGATCCAGGGCGCGCCGAAGACGGTCCCCTGCGGGAACGCGAGCCGGGTGCCGGTGCCGATGGCGCCGAACCGGTGCGGGCCCGGGGTCTGCGCGGTGACCGCGCCGGCCTGCTGCATCCAGCGCCAGCCGGCGTGGACGGCGCGGCCGGCCGCGCGGCGGCGCCAGGCCGCCAGCGCGGGGGCGACGGATGAGAACGTGTTTCTGTTCTTCGGCACCCGGCCACGGTAGTGGGCCGGGCGGCGGGCGGCCGGGCCGGGCTGCTGTGATCTTCACCCCATCGTCTACGGTGCTGCGGAGCGCGGCATCGGGAACAGAGGGAAGAGACCAGACATGACGTATCGAACGGGCGGACCGGCCGGGGCCCTGGTGGCGGGCGTGGCCGGCAAGAACCCGCAGGTCGACCCGGAGGCGTTCACCGCCCCGACCTCGGTGGTCGTCGGCGACGTGACCATGGCCGCGGGCACGAGCATCTGGTACTCGGCGGTGCTGCGCGCCGACTGCGCCCCGATCACGATGGGCGCGGACAGCAACGTCCAGGACAACTGCACGGTGCACACCGATCCCGGTTTCCCGGTGTCCATCGGCGAGCGGGTCTCGGTGGGCCACAACGCGGTGGTGCACGGCTGCACGGTCGAGGACGACTGCCTGATCGGCATGGGGGCGACGGTCCTCAACGGCGCGGTGATCGGCGCCGGTTCCCTGGTGGCCGCCCAGGCCCTCGTCCCCCAGGGCATGGTGGTCCCGCCGGGCTCGCTGGTGGCCGGGGTCCCGGCGAAGGTCCGGCGCGAGCTGACCGAGGAGGAGAAGGAAGGCATCCGCCTCAACGCCGCGATGTACACGGAACTCGCGAAGCAGCACCGAGCCTCGGTGACCCCCGCCGAGTAACCACGGCCGGGGGGCGCGGGGAACACCGCGACCACGGGCTTCGCTGCCAGGGGCGCGGGGAACTGCGCGACCAGCCCCAACGGCGCCGCAGACCCGCCCCGCCCGTCGGGCCCCGGACAGGGGGTCCGGGGGTCCGGGGGCCGGCCCCCGGTTTCGGGAAGGGGCGGGGTGGGGAACAGCCCCGCAGGGAACGCCCCGGCCCCGCCAGGGGAAGGTTCAGCCCCGCCCGGGGAACGCTCCGCCCCCGCCAAGGGAAAGGCTCAGCCCCGCTCGGAAGCCATGGCGCGCTCCGGCTCCGCAGCCGACTCCACCCCGCCCCCGCCGGAGGCACCCGCCTTCGCCGCCCTCCGCTTCAGCACCAGCATCGACGTCAGCCCGATCAGCACGGCGAGCACCAGCCCCAGCCAGGAGAACCGCTTCAGCCACGCCTCCGCGACGATGCCGACGTAGTAGATGACGGCGGTGGTGCCGCCGGCCCACAGGATGCCGCCGAGGACGTTGGCGATCAGGAACTTCCAGTACGGCATGTGCAGCACGCCCGCCAGCGGCCCGGCGAAGATCCTCAGCAGGGCCACGAACCGGCCGAAGAAGACCGCCCACATGCCCCACTTCTCGAAGGACCGCTCGGCCATGCCGATCTGCGCCGCGCCGAAGTGCTTCGGGAACCGCCTGCCCAGGCGTTCCAGCAGCGGCTTGCCGCCGCGCCGCCCGATCGCGTAGCCGATGGAGTCGCCGACGATCGCGCCCGCGGTGGCGCAGATGCCCAGCACCAGCGGGTCGATCTCCCCGTGCTGGGAGGCCAGCAGGGCCGAGCTGACCAGGATGATCTCGCCCGGCAGCGGGATGCCGAGGCTCTCCAGCCCGATGACCAGCCCCACCAGCAGATAGACACTCACCGCCGGAACGGTCTCCAGCCACTCCTGGATGTGCACCGGTACGTCCTCCCAGATAGCCACACGGCCGCAGGGCCACATCACCGCACGGCCGCACCACCACGAGGGCCGCATGAACCGCACGGCCGTGCAAACGCGTGGCCGCATCGAACCACGGCGCGCCCCCATCGGCGCACCGTGCACCGACCGGGCAGCCTACCCGCTGCGACGCACCGGCCGCGGACCGAGCCCGCGCACTACCGGCCGCGGACCACCGCCTTTGCCCGCAGCGGCAGTTCCCGGGAGGAGCGCCCCACGAAGACCTCCCTGCGGCCGGTGCCCAGCACCCACGCGTGCCGGGCCGGGTCCCAGGAGGAGAGCGCGCGCCGGTCGAGGGTCACCGTGATCCGCTGCGCCTGCCCGGGGCCGAGGGCGATCCGCCGGTAGCCGGCCAGCGCCCGGACCGGCTGCTCCAGCTTGAGGTCCGGCGAGGGCCCGACGTAGACCTGGGCCACCTCGGTGCCCTTGCGGCGACCGGTGTTGCGGACGGTGAACTCCACCCGCAGCGCGCCGTCCTCGGACCTCACGTCGGGCTGTTCGTAGTGCCAGGTCGTGTACGACAGCCCGTGCCCGAAGGGGAACAGCGGGGCCACGTGCTGCGCGTCGTACCAGCGGTGTCCCACGTGAACGCCCTCGCCGTACTCCTGCCGTCCGCCGACCCCGGGGTAGCGCAGCAGGTCCCCGCCGACCGGGTGGGCCCGCTCGTCGGCCGGGAAGGTCTGGGTGAGCCGGCCGCCCGGGTCGGCGTCGCCGAAGAGCACGTCCGCGGTGGCCGCCGCCCCCTCCTGCCCGGGGTAGTACATCTGGAGGACGGCTCCGGTCCGGTCCAGCCACGGCATGACGGTGGCGGAGGAGGTGTTGAGGACGACGGTGGTGCGCGGGTTGGCCGCGGTGACCGCCTCGATCAGCGCCTGCTGGCCGCCGGGCAGGGCGAGGGTGGTGCGGTCGGCGCCGGGGGCGGCGTCCTCGTGGGCGAAGAGCACCACGCTGTGGGCCGCCCTGGCGGTCTTCACCGCCTCGGCGAGGTCGGCGGCCCGGGTGGCCCGGGTGGTGTGGCGGAGCCGGAAGCGCTGTCCGGTGGTGCCGCCGCGGGCGGTGACGGCCAGCTGGTGCGGACCGGCCTTCAGGGGCAGGGTGCGGCGGCCGATCGCGAGCCCGTCGGGGGCGGTGCCGAGGAAGGCCCCGTTCGAGGGGTCGCCTGTGCCCGGGCGGACGGCGAAGACCTCCTCGCCGTCGATCCGGACCTCGGGGCGCGGCCCGGAGTGGTGGACCAGCAGGGTCCACTCGTCGTCCTCGGGAAGCGTGAAGGCGGCTTCCCAGCTGCGGGTGCCGCCGGAGTCGACGCGCTGCTCCTCGAAGGCGACGGGCGGGGTGAGCAGCGCGGCGGGCAGCGGGCGGCCGTACACGTCCTCGCCGAGGGCGTAGCGCACGGTGGCGCTCCGTCCGGCCCGCTGCCGGATGGCGGCGAGCGGGGCGGCGGCCCGGTCGGGCAGCACGCGCGCGGCACCGCCGCCGGTGACGACGGGGACCCCGCCGGAGGGGCCGATCACGGCGAGCGAGCGGGCGGCGGGGCCGGCCAGCGGGAGGGTGCCGCGCTCGTTGCGCAGCAGGACCGCGCCGGCGGCGGCGACGCGCCGGGCGACGCGGGCTCCGGCCGCCGGGTCGCGCGGGGGCCTGCGGGGTGCCCGGCCGTCGAGGAGTCCGAAGCGGTCCATGGTGCCGAGCACCCGCCGGACGGCCTGGTCCACGGCCGGTTCGGACACCGTCCCGGCCCGTACCGCCTGGCGCAGCGGGGCGCCGAAGTGGGTGCCGGCGGGGAGCTCCATGTCGAGTCCGGAGGTGATGGCGGCGACGGTGCTGTGGGTGGCGTTCCAGCCGGACACCACCCATCCGTCGAATCCCCAGCGGCCGCGCAGCAGTTCGTCCAGGAGCGGCCGGTTCTCGCCCGCGTGGACGCCGTTGACCTTGTTGTACGCGCCGACGAGGGCGCCGGCTCCGGCCGCGACGGCGGACTCGAAGCCGCGCAGTTCCGTTTCCTGGAGGGTCTGTTCGTCGACGGTCACGTCCATCACACCGCGGCCGCGCTGCTGGTTGTCGAGGGCGAAGCCGCCGACGGCGGCGATGAGGCCCTCGTCCTGGATGCCGCGGACCAGTTCGGCGACCAGGTCGGCGGTGAGCCGCGGGTCTTCGGCGAGGGCCTCTGCATTGCGGCCGCCGTAGGGGGTGCGGATCAGGTTGGCGACGGGGGCCAGCAGCACGTCCTGGCCGAGCGCCCGGCCCTCCCGGCCGAGCACCCGCCCGTACTCCCGGGCGAGCGCCGGGTCGAAGGCGGAGGCGAGCATCACGGGGGCGGGCAGCGCGGTGGCCGGCCTGGAGGCCTGGACGCCGTTCGGCCCGTGGGCGATGCGCAGCACGGGTACGTCCAGGCGCGGCACCCCGGGGACGTACGCCGCCTGCCCGAGCGGGGCGGGGTCGCGGGTGCCGTGCAGCAGGGTCGTCTTCTCGTCCAGGGTGAGGTGTTCCAGCAGGGCGTCGACCCGGACGGCCCGGCCCGGCCGGGCGGGCCCCGCGGCGGCGCCGCCCGGCGTGCCCGCCGTACTGCGGGGTGGCGTACCGGGCGGCAGGTCCGCGACGCACCCGGCGGCACCGACGGCACCGAGCGCGGCACCCGCCGCCCCGAGCAGCCGCAGTGCGGAGCGTCTGGACAGGACCCCGGACGGCACCTCGCCCCCGGAGACCGCCCCTGCCGCGGGCGGGACCTCTCCCCCGGACGCGGACGCGGTGACGGCCTCGTCTCCGGACACGGCCTCGGACATGGGCCCTCCCTGCGGCGGTACTCGGCGCGGGCGGCGGTCGCGCGGACCGCCCCGACCACTCTGGGCCCCCGACGCCCCCGGCCCCGCGCAGACGCGCTGCCGGGGGCGGGGGCGTTCAGCTGTTGGGACGCAGCCTCCGGGCCCCGGTCCCCGCGGTACGTCCGGTGCGCGCATCCGCGTTGCACTCGCCCCCGGTGCTCGCATGACGTGCGCCATTCGGCGGAATCTGCCGGGGCGGCGGGCAACTCCTGCCCCGCTCATCCGCGTTGCTGGCAATGTGAGGAGCCATGCACGCACCCACCGGCGACGCCGCCACGCTCCCACCGCAACAGACAGGCAACGCGGTCCGGCCCCGTCCCAAGCCCCCGGCGAAGGACCGTCCCGAGAACACGTGGTGGATCTGGAGCATGGCGGGGGCGCTGTTCTTCGGCTACTCGGTCCTGTCCCTGTCCCTCCACGAGCGCCTGCTCACGCGCGCCTTCGACCTGGGGATCTTCGTCCAGGCCGTGCGTTCGTACGCGGAGGGGCACCTGCCCGTCTCCGAGGTCAAGGGACCGGACTTCCCGATCCTGGGCGACCACTTCTCGCCCGTTCTGGCCCTGCTGGCGCCGCTGTACTGGCTGTGGCCCTCGGTCAAGATGCTGCTGGTGGCGCAGGCCGCGCTCGCGGCGGGCAGCGTACTGGCCCTGACCTTCTGGGTCCGCCGGACGCTCGGCTCCGCGGCCGCCGCCGTCATCGGCGCCTGCTACGGCCTCTCGTGGGGCATCGCGAGCGGGGTCACCAGTGACTTCCACGAGTGGGCGTTCGCCCTGCCCCTGCTGGTGCTGTCCCTCACGGCCCTCGCCGACGGCCGGCTGCGTGCCGCCGCGTACTGGGCGCTGCCGCTCGTCCTGGTGAAGGAGGACCTCGGCCTCACGGTGGCCGTGATCGGCCTGGTCATCGCGTGGCGGGGCGGCCCGGGCGGGCGCCGGCCCGGGCTGGCCACGGCCGCGTTCGGCGTGGTGGCGGCCGGTGTGGCCGTGCTGGTGCTGGGTTCCCTCCACCCGGGCGGGTTCGACGGCTACTTCGCCTCCCACAACCCGGCCCTGCCCCCGGGCATGCTCCCGCCGGAGCTGGCGGACGCGCCGCAGGACGGCCTGGCGGGCCTCCTCTTCAAACTGACGCTCGGGCTGGTGACCCCGCAGGTGAAGGTCATGACCATGATCCTGATCCTGGCCCCGACCCTGTTCCTGGCCCTGCGCTCGCCGCTGGTGCTGATCGCGGTGCCGTCCGTGCTGTGGCGCCTGGTCTCGGGCTACCCGGACCACTGGGGCACCGGCTTCCACTACTCGCTGCTGGTCATGCCGATCGTGTTCGTCGCCTTCGCCGACGCCCTGCACCGGCGGGGCACGAGCGGCACGAGCCTGTACCGGTACCTGGCGGGCTCGGCGGCCGTCACCCTCATGCTGCTGCCGCACTTCGCCCTGTGGCAGCTGGTGGAGCCGGAGACCTGGCGCAACCACCCCCGTACCGCGGTGGCCCACAGCATGATGGCCGAGATCCCGGAGGGTGCCACGGTCCAGGCGTCGAGCTACCTGGTGCCGCACCTCGCCGACCGCACCAGCGTCAGCCTCCACGGCTGGGGGGACAGCCGCCCCCATCCCGAGTGGATCATGGTCGACACCCGGGTGGCGCCCGCGCTCCGCTTCCCCCTGTCGGCACTGCGGGAAAGCCGGGCCATCTCCGATGCCCGCGCCCAGGGGTACCGCACGGTCTCGGAGAGGGACGGCTTCCTCCTCCTCAGCCGCACGGGCTGAGGCCCGCCGACGGGCAGCGGAGGCCGGGCAGCGCGGGAAGCGCGCCCCCGGCCTCCGCTCCCCTCAGGGGCGCTGGACGGTGACCGCAGTGAGGACGACGGGCTCCTTCGGCGCCCCGTCCGGCTCTCCGCTCGCCGTCCCCTTCGCCGCGATCCTCTTCACCACGTCCAGTCCCTCGACGACCTTCCCGAAGGGCGTCCAGTCGGGGTTGAGACGGAACGCGGGGTCGCCGTAACTGATGAAGAACTGGCCGCCGTTGCGCCCGGGCTGGGCCTTGGACACGGCCACCGTGCCCGCCGGGTAGACGGCACCGGCCAGGTTCTCGTCCGGATAGGAGTACCCGGGGTCGGAGTTGCCGACCCCGGCGGGATCGCCGCATTCGAGGACGAAGATCCCCTTGGTGGTGAGGCGGTGGCACTTGCTGCCGTCGAAGTACTTCTTCCCCGCGAGGTAGGAGAAGGAGTTCGTGGCGCACGGGGCGTCCTCGGTCAGCGCCTTGACGGTGACCGTCCCCTCACCGGTGGTCAGCCGGAACGTCAGCGGCCGGCCTGCGGAATCCGCGTCGAAGGACGGTACGCCGACGGTCCGCGGCCCGGCCCCGGTCGGTGTGTAGGCACAGGTGACCGGTGGTCTGGCAGCGGTGGAGCTGCTGGTGAGGGCGACCGCCGTCCAGCCGATCCCGGAGCACGCCGCGACCGCCGCGACCACGGTGGCCGCCGTACGCCCCGACCGCCCCGCGCCGAACCTTTTTCCGCCGGTCAGACTCATACGTGCCTCGGATTCCATGAGCGGGCGTGTACGACGCGGCGAGCGTATCCAGTACCGCACCACGGCCCGGTCACCACACGCCGTACACTCCCCCGCCCCGGGGCTACGCGTTCGGGCGGAGCGTCCAGACCACGGTCATCTCGCCCGTCACGGCCTCGTCGGAGTCGCGCTGGATGGTGATGGCCACCGGGAATTCGGGGCGGCCGCCGGCGTCGAGTTCCGCGATGACCTCGGCCGCGGGGCGGCCCAGGGTGGCGGTCGCGGTGACCGGGCCCTTGGCGACCTTCTTGTAGCCGATCTGCGCGCTGACCGCGAGCGGGACGGCGCGGGAGAGCTGCTCCTGGAAGGCGGCGAGCACGATCGCGCCGCTCGCGGACTCCGCGAGGGTGAACATGGCGCCGGCGTGCGGGCCCTGGATGTGGTTGTGGTAGTCCGGCTGGTCCGGCAGGCGGAAGACGGCGCGCTCGGGCGTGGTCTCCACGCATTCGAGGTTGAGGGTGCGGACCATCGGCACCGTGGCGGCGAGCAGTTCGCCCATGTTCATCTGATCTGCGCTCATGGAACCGGATGTTACCCATGAGTAGATGGGCTTGACCAGCCCCCGGGGAGGGGCGGACGTAGCCCCTGTCACCCCCTCCCACTATCGTTACCGGCCATGTGGCCAGGACAGCAGCCGTCGCCCGGGGGCGAGCAGAACCCGCAGAACGCCAACCAGAACCCGTACCAGCAGCCGGGGCCGGGGCAGCCGAACCCGTACCAGCAGCCGGGGTACGGACAGCCGCAGCCCGGGTACGGCCAACAGCAGCCGGGCTACGGGTACCCGCAGCAGGGGTACGGCCAGCAGCAGCCGGCCACCCAGCCGTGGCCCCAGCAGGCACCGCCGCAGCCCCCGCAGGGCGGCGGCTCCGGATCGGGCAACTCGACGAAGACCATCGCGATCGTCGCCGCGGCGGCGGTGGCCGTCGCCGCGGCCGTCACCGGAGCGTTCGTCCTGACCAAGGACGACGACAAGAAGCCGCAGGCCAACGACAAGCCGCAGAACACGGCATCCGCACCGCCCTCGGCCGCCATGAGCCCGGCCGCACCCGCCACGCCCAGCAGCAACCCGCGGGCCGGCGGCTCCGTCCAGCCGACCGTCCCCGGCTGGAAGGTGGTCGTCAACCCGAAGTACGGCGTCGCCTTCGACGTACCGCCGGAGTGGAAGGTGCTGGGTTCCGGCGTCAGCTCGGGCTTCCTCGACGAGACCAAGAACGACGGCATCACCCCCGCCATCAGCATGTCTGCGCCCGCGTACCTCAAGGAGGAGTGGTGCAAGGTCGACTCCGACAAGGACGGTGACGTCGAGGACTACTCCCTGGCCGGGACCGGCGTGAAGGGTGCCAACGGCGCCAAGGACACGGCGGAGGCCGCCCGCAACAACACCGGCAGCTGGGTCTGGGCCGGTTACGCCCAGAAGGAGCCGAAGGGCACGGTCAAGGTCTCCGAGCCCAAGGAGTACACGACCGCCTCCGGCCTCAAGGGCCACATGGTCACCTCCACCGCCACGGGCGTGAAGAAGCCCCACAAGTGCGCCACCGACGGCAAGGCCATCGGCTTCGGTTTCAAGAACGCCAAGGGCGACTTCGCCAGCTGGGTGCTCTACGGCGCGGCCGGCGTGAAGGACGAGGTCAAGCCGGAGGTCTATGAGAAGGTCCTCAGCACGGTCCGGCTCACGTCCGACTGATTGCGTCCTGTTCCGGCCCGCCCCCGGATGATTTCCCACCGTTATTCCGATTGGCAGAACGGCCCCGAACGGGGATAGTCCGGGGGTGAGCTCTCCCGCCGCCCCCTCCGCCGCACCCCCTTCCGGCCGGCAACGCCCCGCGTGGGCGGGCCGGAACTACACCCTGCTGACCAGCGCCGCCGTCATCACCAACCTCGGTGCGCACGGAGCGCTGGTCGCGTCGGCGTTCGCGGTGCTGGAGGCCGGTGGCTCGGGTGGTGACGTCGGTCTGGTGGCCGCCGCCCGGACCCTGCCCCTCGTCCTCTTCCTGCTGGTCGGCGGGGCCGTCGCCGACCGGCTGCCGCGGCACCGGGTGATGGTCGCCGCCAACGCCGTCAACTGCGTCTCCCAGGGCGCGTTCGCCGCCGTGGTGCTCCTCGGCCATGCGCAGCTGTGGCAGATGATGCTGTTCAGCGCGCTCTGCGGCACCGGCCAGGCCTTCTTCAACCCGGCGGCCGAGGGCATGCTGTTCGCGACCGTCTCCGGCGAACACGCCAACCGCGCCTTCGCCCTGTTCCGGATGGCCGTCAACGGGGCCGGCATCGGCGGTGCCGCACTGGGCGGCGCGATGATCGCCGGAATGGGGCCCGGCTGGGTCCTCGCCGTGGACGCCGCCGCCTTCGCGGTGGCGGGTCTGCTGCGCGCCTTCCTGGACGTCGGCGTCAAGAGCGGGCCCGAGAAGAGCAGCGGCCTGCTGGCCGATCTCCGCGAGGGCTGGGCCGAAGTGCGCACCCGCCCCTGGCTGTGGGGCATCGTGCTCCAGTTCTCCGTGGTGGTGGGCGTCGTCGGCGCGGCCGAATCGGTCTACGGGCCGCTGGTCGCGCGCGAGCACCTCGGCGGGCCCGCACCGTGGGGCATCGCCCTGGCCTTCTTCGGGGTGGGCACGATCACGGGCGCCGTGCTGATGATGGCCTGGAAGCCGCGCCGGATGCTGCTGGTCGGCACGCTGTGCGTGTTCCCGTTCGCGCTGCCCTCGGCGGGGCTGGCGGTGCCGCTCCCGGCCTGGGGGCTGTGCGTGACCATGTTCGTCAGCGGGGCGGCGATCGAGGTCTTCGGCGTCAACTGGATGTCGACGCTGCACCAGGAGATCCCCGAGGACAAGTTCTCGCGCGTGTCCGCCTACGACTGGTTCGGCTCGGTGTCGATGCTGCCGCTGGCGACGGCGCTGGCCGGGCCGGCCGAGTCCGCGTTCGGGCGGACCCAGGCGCTGTGGGGGTGCACGGCGCTGGTCGTCGCGGCGACGGCGCTGGTGCTGCTGGTGCCGGACGTACGGCGGCTCCGGCGGCGGTCCGCGAAGGAGGTCGCCTCCGGCCCTGAGGCGATCGCAGCGGCGGGCGCCGTGGCCCCGGAGCCGGCGGCGCGCTGATGCCGCTCCCGGCAGCGGCCGCGCGGGCTCGTGAGCTCGTGAGCACGCAGGCGTGCCCTGCGGGGGATGACCCCACCCCGTCCCTTCCCGTAACACCTCAGACACCGGTGCGGCTTGCACGCACGTGGTGCGGCCGCACCGGCACGGGGGCCTCTCCGACGGGCCTGCCGGCCCGGGGGACACGCACGGCGGGGCGGACTCGGCCGGCCGCCCCGGGCGGGGTCAGGTCAGCGTGAAGGCCCCGGAGGGCGGCGGCGGGGACGGCGCCGCGTCGCGGTCCGCGACCGGGGTGGCGGAGCCGATGAGGCGGGCCAGCGCCGGGCCCGACTCCACCCGTGCGGGGAACGCGTCGCCCGCGCACCGGCGGGAGAGCGCCGCCAGCGGCAGTTCGGCGTCCGAGGCGAGCAGCACCGCGTTGCCGAAGCGGCGGCCTCGGAGCACCGCCGGTTCCGCGATCAGCGCGAGCCCGTCGAACGCCTCGCGGAAGTTGGCCAGCTGGGCGCGCAGGAAGCCGAACGGCGCCCCGTCCGCCAGGTTCGCCGCGTAGAGCCCGCCCGGCCGCAGCACCCGCGCCACCTCCCGCGCGTACTCGGCCGAGGCCAGCTGCGCGGGCACCCGGGAACCGCCGAACACGTCCCCGACCACCACGTCGGCGCTCGCCGCCGGAGCCTGCTCCAGCCAGGCGCGCGCGTCCGCCGTGTGCAGCGTGATGCCGGACCCGGCCGGCACCGGGAGGTGTCCGGAGACCAGTTCCACCAGGTCCGCGTCGAACTCGACCACCTGCTGCCGCGACCCCGGCCGTCCGGCGGCGGCGTACCGCGGCAGGGTCAGCGCGCCGCCGCCCAGGTGGACCAGGTCCAGCGGCTCGCCCGGATCCGCCGCGCAGTCCAGTACGTGCGCCAGCCGGCGGACGTACTCGAACTCCAGGTGGCCGGGGTCGTCGAGGTCCACGTACGACTGCGGGGCCCCGTCGACCGTCAGCAGCCAGCCCCCGTCCCGGTCCACGTCCGGCATCAGCTTGGCGGTGCCCTGCACCGTGTCCCGCAGCACCGGGATCCGTTCGTCGCTCACCGCACCATTCTCCGGCAGCGCACCGCGGGCGCCTCAGGCGGCCAGGACCCGCTCCACATCGGCCGCGTGCGCGGCGGCCTGCTCGCGGCCCGCCAGGGCGGCCGGTGCCCGGCGGGCCGGGTCGAGCACGTTGCGGCCGAAGGCCCTGCGGGCCTCCCGGGACGGGTGGATCACCACCACCTCCGCGCCGGCCTCCCGCAGGGCGGCCGCCTGGGTCCGGGGCGAGGGCACCAGGTGCGAACCCAGTGCCACCGGGGCGATGACGATCACCCGCCGGTACCCGGCCGCGAGGTCGGCGTTGGCGGAGGAGCGGATCCCGCCGTCGATGTAGCGCCGGCCGCCGATGGTCACCGGCGGCCAGACCAGCGGCACCGCGCAGCTCGCCGAGACCGCGTCGACCAGCCCGGCGCCGCTGTCGCGGTCGAAGGCGCGCAGCTCCCCGGTGAGCGCGTCCACGGCGCTGACCAGGAGTCGCCGGTCCGGCCACTCGTGGGTGAGCAGCCGCTCCGCGAGCACCGCCCGGCGGGACTCCTCGGGCTCGGTTTCGGCGCCGAGCGCGAGGGTGCCCACCCGCTGCCGGTACGCCTGCGGTGTACGGGACCGCAGCATGGCCAGCGCGAACTGGGCGAAGACCGAACCGCCGAGCCGGGCCACCGGCTCGCCGGAGGGGTCCCCGAGCTGGCGCTCGTACAGCTCCCGCGGGCCCACCAGCCCGGACACGACCTGGGCGCCGACGAGCGATCCGGCGGAGGTCCCCACGACCAGGTCCACCCGGTCCGCGCCGAAGAGGTCGAGGCCCGCTTCGGCCAGGCCGTGCAGCATGCCGCACTCCCAGCCGACTCCGGTCAGCCCGCCGCCGCCGAGCACCAGCGCCGTCCCGGTGCCGCCCGGTCCGGCCCCCGTTCCCGATCCCGTGCCCGTTCCCGTCTCCGTCCCCGTCATCGGTGCCGCCTTCCAGGAATGCCGTGACCGTGGTGGCGGCAGTCTCGCAGTGCCCTCCCGCCATCACCAGGCCGGGGCCGGGCGACGACCGCACGCAGGCCGGCTTCCGGCCACCGCCCGCCCACCGAAGCCCACCCGCTCCCGCCCCCGGGCGTTCGGCCGCCTGAGGCGCAGATTACGGCGGCCGGCCGTTCCCGTCGGTTAACCTCCCGGGATGTCCCTCCTCCTCGCGCCGTGGACCCGGCTGTCACTGCTGGTCGTCCTGCTGGTCTCGGCAGGCGTCTGCGTGGTGCTGTACGAGCCCCAGCGACTGCTCTCGGAGGGCTGGCCGCCGGGACTCCCGGTGGGCGGTGCGGTGCTGCTGTTCGCAGTGGCGTACGGCCTGTGCACGGCGGCGTTCGTGCCCCGCCCGCTGCTGAACCTGGGCGCGGGGGCGGTGTTCGGGGCGCAGTTCGGTCTGGCCGCGGCGGTGGCCGGCACGGTGCTCGGGGCCGGGATCGCCTTCGGCCTGGGCCGGGGGATGGGACAGGACGCGCTGCGCCCGCTGCTGCGCGGCCGCTGGCTGAAGGCGGCCGACGGCCAGCTGAGCCGGCACGGGTTCCGCTCGGTGCTCGCGGTGCGGATCTTCCCGGGGGTGCCGTTCGCGGCCGCCAACTACATCGCGGCGGTGTCCCGCTGCGGCTGGCTGCCCTTCCTGGCGGCGACCGCGATCGGGACCGTCCCCAACACCGCGGCGTACGTGATCGCGGGCGGCAGCGCCGCCTCGCCCACCTCCCCGGCCTTCCTCGTCTCCTTCGGCTTCATCGGCGTCTCCGGTCTGCTCGCCGGGGCCGTGGCCTGGCGGAAGAGGCACCGGCTGACGGCCGCTCCGGCCGTCCCCGCGGCCGGAATCCCCCCGCAGCCCACCCCTGTGGTCACCGGCGCAACCCACGGGCCCTAGCATCGTCCCCATCTGCCCGACGATCACAAGGACGAGCGCACCCCGTCATGAGCTGGTTCGAATCCCTAATCCTCGGTCTCGTCCAGGGGCTTACGGAGTTCCTCCCGATCTCTTCCAGCGCGCACCTGCGGCTGACCGCGGCTTTCGCCGGCTGGGAGGACCCGGGTGCGGCCTTCACCGCCATCACCCAGATCGGCACCGAGACCGCGGTGCTGATCTACTTCCGCAAGGACATCATGCGGATCATCTCCGCCTGGTGCCGGTCGCTGACCGACAAGGCGATGCGTTCCGACCACGACGCCCAGATGGGCTGGCTGGTGATCGTGGGCTCGATCCCGATCGGTGTGCTCGGTGTGACGCTGAAGGACCAGATCGAGGGCCCGTTCCGGGACCTGCGGCTGACCGCGACCACGCTGATCGTGATGGGCATCGTGCTGGGCGTGGCCGACCGGATGGCGGCCCGTGACGAGGCCGGCGGCCGGCACCGGGCCCTCCGGGAGCGCAAGACGCTGCGGGACCTGAACATCAAGGACGGCCTGATCTTCGGCATCTGCCAGGCGATGGCGCTGATCCCGGGCGTCTCCCGGTCGGGCGCGACCGTTTCCGGCGGTCTGCTGATGGGCTACACCCGTGAGGCGGCGGCCCGTTACTCCTTCCTGCTGGCCATTCCGGCCGTGGTCGCCTCCGGCGGCTACGAGTTGAAGGACGCGCTCCAGGAGGGCCACGTGGCCTGGGGGCCGACCATCTTCGCGACGGTCCTCGCCTTCGTCGTCGGGTACGCGGTCATCGCATGGTTCATGAAGTTCATTTCGACGAAGAGCTTCATGCCCTTCGTGATCTACCGGATCCTGCTCGGCATCGCACTGTTCGTGCTGGTCGGCACGGACGTGCTGAGCCCGCACGCGGGCGAGTCGGGCCAGTAGCCGGACGCGGAAGGCGGCGCGCGGAGACGGGCGCGACGACGCGGACACCGATGTGGGGGGCCGCCCGGGAACGTTCCCGGGCGGCCCCCGCGTCGTTGTCCCTGTGAGAAAAGGAAAGGCAACGCGCTGGGGGTGTCCCATGGGCCGTGTGGTGCTGGAGCGATTTCCTGCGGGAAGTCCGAGGGGAAGCTGGCCCGCCGAGGAGTACGCGGCGGAGCGGATGCGTGAGGGGGTGCCGGCCGAGGTGGTGATGGACCTGGCCACCGACGCCTTCCTGGTCGTGGTGCGGCAGCGGGATCCGCGCTCGGGCCCCTGAGGGGCCGGCTTCCGGGTGATGTCCGCACGACCCTTGGCCTCGGGCCCCCGCTCCCCCACACTGTCCCGATGACGCAGCGTGTGGACCTGGCGACCGTGATGGACCGGCTCGCCGTGGACGACGTGATCACGGGGTACGCGGTCGCCGTGGACGACGGGGACTGGGCGGCCTACCGGGCGCTCTTCGCGCCGTACGGGCGGGCGGACTACCGCTCCGCGGGCGGCATCGAGGGCCCGGCCGGGGAGGTGGCGGAGTGGCTGGCCGGGACCATGACGCTCTTCCCGGTCCGCCAGCACCTGATCGTCAACCGCAGGGTGCTGCTGGAGCGGGTGGACGGCGCCCCCGGTGACCGGTCGGAGGTCCGGGCCGACTTCGTGAACCCGATGCGGCTGGAGGCCCCCGCCGCCGGGGCGGAGCCGGCGCCCGGCTCCACCGCGCCCAACTTCGTCGCGGCGGGCCGCTACACCTTCGTACTGGCCCGTACGGCGGACGGCTGGCGGATCGGCCGGGTCACCGTGCACGAGAAGTGGCGGCACCTGCCGCAATGAGCGGCACCTGCCCGCACGGGCCCTGCGCGCTTGGGCAGCACCTGCCCCCACGAGCAGCACCCGTCGGGGTGAGCGGCACCTGCCGGGATGAGATCGGCCCCGGCCGGGGCCAGACTGGAGGGGGAGGCGCCTCATGCTGACCGGCGGGTCCCGGTGGTGGCGGGCGGCGGCCGCGGTGGCGGCCGGCGCGCTGCCCGTGTTCGCGTTCCCCGCGCCCGCCCGGTGGTGGTGGGCGTACGCCGCCCTGGTGCCGTGGATGCTGCTGCTGCGCACCGCGCCGAGCCCGCGGCGCGCGGCCCTGGAGGGCTGGCTGGGCGGGGCCGGCTTCATCGTGGCCGTGCACCACTGGCTGCTGCCCAGCCTGCACGTGTTCCTGCTGCCGGTGGCCGCGCTGGTCGGCCTGCTGTGGATCCCGTGGGCCCTGCTGGTCCGGGCGCTGCTCGGCGGCACCCCGTCCCCGGGCCGGGCGGCGGCCGCGCTGGTCCTCGTACCGGCGGGCTGGCTGTTGTCGGAGCTGGTCCGGTCGTGGCAGGGGCTGGGCGGGCCGTGGGGGCTGCTGGGGGCCAGCCAGTGGCAGGTGCCGGCGGCGCTGCGGCTGGCCTCGGTGGGCGGGGTCTGGCTGGTGAGCCTGCTGGTGGTCGCCGTGAACTGCGCGCTCGTGCTGCTCGCCGTGGCGCCGGCCGCCCGCGCCGTGGCCGTCGCCTCGGTGACCGCCCTGGCGGTGCTGGCGGGGGCGGTGTGGCTGTGGGCGCCCCGGCCGCAGGCCTCGGGGGTGCTGCGCGTGGCGGTCGTCCAGCCGGGGGTGGTGGGCGGTACGGACAGCGTGGAGCAGCGGTTCGACGTCGAGGAGCGGCTGACCCGGGAGCTAGCCGGGCACCGGCCCGACCTGGTGGTGTGGGGCGAGAGCAGTGTCGGCGCCGACCTGGCGGCCCGGCCGGACCTGACCCGGCGGCTGACCGCCCTGTCGGACGTGGTGGGCGCTCCGCTCCTGGTGAACGTGGACGCGCGCCGGTCCGACCGGCCGGGCATCTACAAGTCCTCGGTGCTGATCGGCCCGGCGGGCCCGACCGGGGAACGGTACGACAAGATGCGGCTGGTGCCGTTCGGCGAGTACGTCCCGTTCCGTTCGCTGCTGGGCTGGGTGACCTCGGTGGGCAAGGCGGCCGGGGAGGACCGGCGGCGGGGCACCACCCCGGTGCTGATGGCGCTGCCGGGCCGGCCCGGGGTCCGGATCGGGCCGCTGGTCTGCTTCGAGTCGGCGTTCCCCGACATGAGCCGGCACCTGACCCGCGAGGGGGCGGCGCTGCTGGTCGCCCAGTCGGCGACGTCCACCTTCCAGCACAGCTGGGCGCCCGCCCAGCACGCCTCCCTCGCCGCGCTGCGGGCCGCCGAGAACGGCCGCCCGGTGGTGCACGCCACGCTCACCGGGATCAGCTCGGTGTACGGCCCGTCCGGGCAGCCCGTCGGGCAGCGGCTGGGCACCTCGGCGTCGGCGGCCGTGGTCTACGACGTCCCGCTCGCGCAGGGCCGCACCCTGTACGTCCGTTCCGGTGACTGGGCTGTGCGGGCCGCCCTGGCCGCCCTCGCCGGGTACGCCGCGTTCCTCGTGGTTCGCCGGGTCAGGCGGCCTGCTCCAGTGCCGCCAGGACCACCCGTTCACACAGTTCGTGGGTGAGCAGGGCGTCCCGGGCGCTGAGCACCTTCCCGGCCGCGACGACTTCCAGGAAGGCGTCCACGGCCTGTTCGATGCCGCGCTGGCGGGCCACCGGGACCCAGTCGCCGCGCCGCCGGACGGTCGGCTGGCCCTTGTGGTCGACGATCTCGGCGAGGTTGAGCACCTGCCGCTTGGTGTCCTGGCCGGAGACCTCCAGGACCTCCTCGGCGGAGCCGGACAGCCGGTTCATGATGCCCAGGGCGGTGAAGCCCTCGCCGGACATCTGCAGCACCACGTGGTGCATCAGGCCGTCCCGGATCCGGGCCCGTACGTCGATGTGGTCGGCTTCGCCCGGCAGCAGGAAGCGCAGGGTGTCCACGACGTGGATGAAGTCGTCGAGCACCAGGGTGCGCGGGTCCTCGGGCAGCCCGACGCGGTTCTTCTGCATCACGATCAGGTCGCGCGGGTGGTCGGCGCACTGGACGTAGCCGGGGGCGAACCGCCGGTTGAACCCGACGGCGAGGGACACCCCGCGCCGTTCGGCGAGTTCCACCAGCCGCTGCGCTTCGGCGTACTCGTAGGCCAGGGGCTTGTCGACGTAGGTGGGTACGCCGGCCAGGAGCAGCCGCTCGGTGATCTCCGGGTGGGCGGCGGTGGCGGCGTGGACGAAGGCCGCGTCCAGGCCCTGGTCGAGCAGGGAGTCGAGGCCGGTGTGGCGGCGGGCGGCCGGGACGGCGTACCGGTCGCCGACGAGCTCCAGCGTGGCGGGGGTGCGGGTGTGCAGGTGCAGTTCGGTGCCGGGGCGGGCCGTGAGGACCGGCAGGTACGCCTTCCGGGCGATGTCGCCCAGTCCGATGCATGCGACCTTCACCGGGGGTCCTCCTGATGTCGTCTGCCGTGGCCGGAACGGTCCGCCGTGGTCCGGCGCGGTCCGCGTGGTCCGGCGCGCTGCGGCGTGGCCCGTGGCGGCCGGCCACCGCGGCCGGCCCGTCCCGGCAGCTTAATCCCTGGTGCGTGAGGCGGCGTTGTCCCAGGATGTGGGCATGACTTTCGATATTGACCAGCGTCCCGACCCGTCCACCACCGCCGGCGAGCGGGAGATGCTGGAGGGCTGGCTCGACCACCACCGGGTCACCCTCGCGATGAAGTGCCGGGGCCTGGACGAGGAGCAGCTCCGCCGCGCCCCGCTGACGCCCTCCGAACTGACCCTGCTGGGCCTCGTACGCCATATGGCCGAGGTGGAGCGGTGGTGGTTCCGGGAGATCACCCTGGGCCTGGACCTGCCCGAGCTGTACTCCACGGAGGAGGACGTGGACGGCGACTTCCACTTCGGCCCGCAGGACACCTTCGCCGAGGCGGAGAAGCAGTGGCGCACGGAGATCGAGCTGGCCCGCGAGGCGGTGGCCGGGCGCTCGCTGGACGAGCTGTCGGTGGGCGAGCACCCGCGCCGGAAGCTGCGGTACAACCTGCGCTGGGTGTACACGCACATGATCGAGGAGTACGCGCGGCACAACGGGCACGCGGACCTGCTCCGGGAGCAGATCGACGGGGCAACCGGCGCGTAGCCGTCACTCGTGCGGGGTCAAAACCGCCCGCGGATTTTCGCAACCGGGTCCGCACAGAGCAGAGTTGCGCGAGTGCATCCAACCCGAACCACGACAACCCTGGTCCTCGGAGTCGCCGCTGCCGTCTCGGCCGTCTCCGGCTGTGTGAGCGTGACCCCGGAGGCGGGCGCCCCGCTGCAGCCCGCCGCCGCTCCCGCCGCGGGCGTGCCGCCGCGGCACGAGACGCGCGGCGGGACGGGGAGCGCGCCGGTGGTGGTGCAGGCTCCCGCGCTGGAGGCGCTGAAGGCAGCTCCGGAGGGGTCCGGAGGCGGCTCGGACGCCGCCGCTCCGGCTCCGGCCGCCGGAGAGGGCGGCGGGGGCCGGGAAACCGCCCCGGAGGGCCCCGCCGAGCCCGTTCCGCCGGTCCCGGACATCCCGGAGCCGCGGACCTCCGCGGACGGGACGGGGGCCGGGAGGAACGGCGGACGGGACGGCAAGGGCCGGCACGGGGAGGGCCGGGAGCAGGGCCGGGACGGGAAGAACGGGCCGCGGGCCCGGGAGGTGGAACGGGAGGTCATGAAGCACCTTCCGATGCGGCCGGCCGATGTGTGCGCGCTGGGCCGCAAGCACGGTCACCTCCAGCCGGACAGTCCCGAGGCCCGCATCTGCGACGGCGTCCAGACCGGCTGACCGGGGTTCCCGGCCGGCCTCCTGGCCGCCCCCTGCCCCTGTGACCCGCCACCCGACCGGCCGACTGTCCGGCCGGCCGGCTGCGTCCGGGTTACGAGTGCTGGCCGGGCACGGAGCCCGGCCCCGGCAGGTCCCCCGGCTCCCCCGCCAGCCGTTCGGCCAGCCGGGCGATGGCCGCCCGGACCCCGTTGCCGTACCCGTCGTCCGCGAGCGCGCCCGTGGCCGCGCGGGCCCGCCCCAGGTGGACCCGTGCGGCCTCCGGCCGTCCGAGCTTGACGTAGTCGGCGGCGAGGTTGAGGTGCAGGGAGGGGTAGAACGCACGGACCGCCAGGTGCGGCTCGTGCCGGGCGAGCCGGTCGTCGCCCAGCGCCTCGGCGGCGGACAGGGCCCGCAGGTCCCAGGCGAGCTCGTCATCGGGGTCGTCCTGCGCGTCGGCCATGTAGTGGGCCAGCGTGCAGCGGTGCAGGGGGTCGCCCTCCTCGCCGATCTCCGACCAGATCCCGCCGAGCCGGTTGCGGGCCTCCTCCCGGTCCCCGGCGTGCAGCAGGATGATCGCCTGGCCGATCCGGGTCATGACGGCGTCCTCCGACGCCTCCTGCTGCTCGGTCAACGCGGCCTCCGGCGGTTGGTCCAGCCAGACCCGTATGGTCTGATCATCAAGACGCTAGCCGGAGGCACCGACATTGCCGCGCAAGGCGCGGTGGGCCGTCAGCCGAGGTCCGGGATCCGCCAGTCGATCGGCTCATGACCCTGCGCGGCCACGCCCTCGTTGATCTGGGTGAAGGGCCGGGAGCCGAAGAACTTCTTCGCGGACAGCGGGGACGGGTGCGCGCCCTTGACCACCACGTGGCGGGTCTCGTCGATCAGCGGGAGCTTCTTCTGCGCGTACGCGCCCCACAGCACGAAGACCGCCGGGTCGGGGCGGCCGGCCACCGCGCGGATCACCGCGTCGGTGAACTTCTCCCAGCCCTTGCCCTTGTGCGAGTTGGGCTCGGCCTCGCGGACCGTGAGCACCGCGTTGAGCAGCAGCACGCCCTGCTCGGCCCACGGCATCAGATAGCCGTTGTCCGGGATGGGCGTGCCCAGCTCGGCGTGCATCTCCTTGTAGATGTTGCGCAGCGAGGGCGGGGTCTTCACTCCCGGACGGACCGAGAAGGACAGTCCGTGGCCCTGGCCGGCGCCGTGGTACGGGTCCTGGCCGAGCACCAGGACCTTGACCCGGTCGAAGGGCGTGGCCTCCAGCGCGGCGAAGACGTGCTCGCTCGGCGGGTAGACCGGCCCCTGGGCGCGCTCCTTCTCGACGAACTCCTGGAGTTCCCGGAAGTAGGGCTTCTCCAGTTCCTCGCCGAGCACGGGCAGCCAGGACTCGGGCAGCATCTGGGTCACGTCGACAACCTCCGACAATCGTTCTGCAACTGATCACAGAACTTACCGGCGACCACTGACACCGCCCGCACCCGCTGCCCGTTCCACGACGGGCCGGCGGCCGCTACCAGCTCTGCTTGCGGTAGAGCTCCCACATCTGCATGGCGGTCTGCGGGTCCAGCGCGCGCTCGGCACCGCCGACGTCCTCGCCGGCGGCGACGTACAGCTTGCCCTGCCACAGCGGCAGCAGCCGGACGTCGTCTGCGAAGATCTTCTGGGCTTCCTCGAACTGCCGGGAGACGGCGGAGCGGTCGCTGGAGCGGCGCGACTTCGGAATCAGGTCGTGCAGGATGGTCTGCTGCTCGTAGGGGGTGCCGACCGCGTTGTCCTTGCCGACGAACGGCGCGATGAAGTTGTCCGGGTCCGGGAAGTCGGGGAACCATCCTCGGCCGAAGACCGGGTACTGACCCGACTTGTAGCCCTGCTGGAACTCCTTCCAGGGCTTGCCCTGGACGGTGACCTTGAACAGGCCGCTGTCCTCCAGCTGCCGCTGGATCTCCTTGAACTCCTCGGCCGTGGAGGAGCCGTAGCGGTCGGTGGTGTACCAGAAGCTGAGTTCGACCGGGGTCTGGACGTTGGCGTCCTTGAGGTACTTCCGGGCCTTGGGGACGTCGGGGTGCGCGTACTTGTCGAAGAACGGCGTCCGGTGGCTGACCACGCCCTTGGGGACCATGGAGTAGAGCGGCTCCGCGGTGCCCTGGTAGACCTTCGAGACGAGCGCGCCGCGGTCGATGACCTGGGCGACGGCCTGGCGTACGGGGAGCTGCCGGGCGGCCGGGTCCTTGGGGTTGAAGACCAGGTACCGGATCTCGGAGCCGACGTTGGCGACCACCTGGATGCCGAACTCGCTGCCGCCGTCGGTCTGGAGCTCCTTGACCTCCGCGGCGGTCAGGCCGCGGTAGGTGGCGTCGATGTCCTTGTCCTTGAGGGAGGCCACCATCTTGCCGGAGTCGTCGAAGTACCGGATGGTCACGCCGGCGTTCTTGATCTGGGCGAAGCCCTGGTAGTCGCCGTAGCGGGAGAGCTCGGCCCGCTCCTTCTCGACGTAGGCGTCGAGCACGTAGGGGCCCGAGCCGGTGACCTTGCTGCCCTCGCGGACCTTGTCGGCCGGGTAGTCCTTCGGCGCGACCAGCGAGGCGGCCGGGGAGCCGAGGACGAAGGGGAAGGTCGCGTCGGAGGTGTTCAGCTGGAAGACGACGGTCTGCGGGTCCGGGGTCTCGACCCGGTCGAGGCTGCCGAAGAGGTCCTTCGGGCCGACCGGGGAGTTGATCTTCTTGATACGGTCGAAGGAGTACTTGACCGCCTTGGAGTCCAGCGGCTCGCCGTTGGAGAACTTCAGGCCCTTGCGGAGCGTGCACCGGTAGGCCTGGTTGGCGGAGTCGGTGAACTCGCAGGACTGCGCGGCGTCCGGCTGCGGCTTGGTGCTGCCGGTCGGGAAGGCCAGCAGGGTCTGGTAGACGTTCCGGTAGAGCTCCCAGGAACCGTCCCAGGCGGCCGCCGGATCGAGGGTGCTGGGCGCGCTCATCGTGCCGACGACGAGGCGCTGGTCGCCCTCGCCTTCGTCACCCGAGATGAGCCCGCAACCCGCGAGCAGGGATATGGACGCAAGGGCCGCAGTGATCTGCAGGCATCTGGTCCGGTTGAACACGTGCACGCTCCTCGATCGGCCTGGGTGCGGCAGACCATACCCCAGGACCCCACGAATCCGATGGGCCAGGTTTCGTGGGGCACTTGACCGGTTCCGTACACATTGGCGACAACATCTACCACTCTAAAAAGAGTGAATGTGTCCGGTTATCGCTCAGTGAACTCCGGCATTGAGGAACATTCCTCCATCCACGACGAGTGTCTGACCCGTTACCCAATCCGCCTGCGCGGAGGTCAGGAAGGCCGCCGCCCCGCCGATGTCCGACGGGACTCCGAGCCGGCCGAGCGGGTAGGCGGCGGCCGCCTCCGCCTCCCGGCCCTCGTAGAGCGCCTGCGCGAACCTGGTCTTGACCACGGCCGGCGCGATCGCGTTCACCCGCACCCCCGGCGCCATCTCGTGGGCGAGCTGCAGGGTGAGGTTGACCATGGCGGCCTTGCTCATCCCGTACGCGCCGATGAAGGGCGAGGCGGAGACGCCGGCGATGGAGGCGATGTTCACGATCGCCCCGCCGTGGTCCTTCTGCCAGGCGTGCCAGGTGCGCTGGGCGAAGCCGAGCGCGGAGATCACGTTGGTCTCGAAGACCTTGCGCGCGACCCCGAGGTCGAGGTCCGCGATGGGACCGAAGACCGGATTGGTGCCGGCGTTGTTGATCAGGAAGTCGACCCGGCCGAATGCCTCCATGACCCGCTCCACGGCGGCGGCCTGGTGGGCCTCGTCGTGCGCCTTTCCGGCCACGCCGATGACCCGGTCGGCCCCGAGCCGCTCGACGGCCTCCTTCAGGGTGTCCTCGTTGCGGCCGGTGATGCACACCCGGTCGCCGCGGGCGACGAGCGCCTCGGCGATGCCGTAGCCGATGCCGCGGCTCGCCCCGGTGATCAGTGCGACCTGCCCGCTGTCCGTGCCGTTGTACGCCATGACCTGCGCCCCTCTCGTGCTAGTTGAGCGGGCCGCCGGCCACGTACAGGACCTGGCCGGAGACGAAGCCGGCCGCTTCGCCGGTGAAGAAGGCGATGGCGTTGGCGACGTCGTCGGGGCGGCCGACCCGCTGGACCGGGATCTGGGTGGCGGCGGCGGCCTGGAAGTCCTCGAAGCCCATGCCGACGCGGGCGGCGGTGGCCGCGGTCATGTCGGTGGCGATGAAGCCGGGGGCGACGGCGTTCGCGGTGACGCCGAACTTGCCGAGCTCGATGGCGAGGGTCTTGGTGAAGCCCTGCAGGCCCGCCTTGGCGGTGGAGTAGTTGGCCTGGCCCCGGTTACCCAGCGCGGAGGAGCTGGACAGGTTGACGATCCGGCCGAACTGCGCGTCGACCATGTGCTTCTGACAGGCCCTGGACATCAGGAACGCACCGCGCAGGTGCACGTTCATGACGGTGTCCCAGTCGCTCTCGCCCATCTTGAAGAGCAGGTTGTCGCGGAGCACTCCGGCGTTGTTGACCAGGATCACGGGGGCGCCCAGGGTGTTCGCCACCCGCTCGACGGCCGCCTCCACCTGTCCGGCGTCGGACACGTCGCAGCCGACCGCGAGGGCCGTGCCGCCGGCCGCCGTGATCGACTCCACGGTGTCCTTGCAGGCGGTCTCGTCGAGGTCGAGAACGGCGACGGCCCGGCCCTCGGCGGCCAGCCGGATCGCGGTGGCGGCGCCGATTCCCCTGGCCGCGCCGGTCACGATGGCGACGCGCTGCTCGGTGGTGGACATGCTGGGTTCTCCTCGCCCTTGGGATGCTCGGGATGCGGCTGCCCGTACAGATGCGCTGAGCAACCGCTTAGTAGCTTCAGCTGGGGAGGACGCTAGGAGGCCGGGCACCGGGTGTCAACGGCGCCGCGGCTTCCGGCGGGTTCAGCGCACCAGGAGGTCGAGCAGGCGTTCCACTTCCGCGGCCGGGTCGGCGGTCAGCCCGGTGTGCACCGGGCCGGGCTGCACCACCGTGCTGCGGGGCGCGATCAGCCAGCGGAAGCGCCGTCCGGGGTCGTCCCCGGCGGCCTGGCCGGCCTGCTCGCCGCCGGCGCAGACGCCCTCCACGGCGCGCAGCGCGGCCCGTACGCCGGTCACGTCGGCGGCGGGGTCCAGGGCGAGGAGCTTGGCCTCGTCCAGATGGGTGCGGGCGGCCACGAAACCGTGCGCCCGGCAGTAGACGATCACTCCGGCGTTGAAGCACTCACCGCGCTCCATCCGGGGCACCACGCGCACCAGGGCGTACTCGAACACGTCCCGCTTGATCACCGGCTGTCGCTCTTCTTCTGGGTCTTGACGTTCTTGTGGGGCCATTCGGCGAGGTGGTCGGTGAGCCAGCCCGGGGGCCGGGACGGCGCCTTGGCCTCGGACTCCATGGAGATGCGCTCGTGGATCGTGGCCGCGCGCGGCAGCAGGGCGTCCACGTAGGCGGCGCGCAGTTCGTCCGGGGAGGCGAAGCCGGGCTCGTCGGCCAGCCACTCGTCGGGGACGTCGGCGGCGACCTCGTGCAGCAGCTCGCGCGTGACGAGCGGGGCCAGTTCGGCCGCCGCCGCGGCGATGTCCGGCCCGGCCGGCGCCAGTACGTGGTCGGAGGCGTTGTACGGCCTGGCCGCCGCGGCCTGCGCGGTGGGCCAGTTGTGGTGCCAGATCATGGTGGCGCCGTGGTCGATCAGCCACAGGTCCCCGTGCCAGACCAGCATGTTGGGGTTCCGCCAGGACCGGTCCACGTTGTTGACCAGCGCGTCGAACCAGACCACCCGGCCGGCTTCGACGGGGTCCACCCGGTAGGCCAGCGGGTCGAAGCCGATGGAGCCGGGCAGGTAGTCCATGCCGAGGTTCAGCCCGCCGCTGGCCTTGAGCAGCTCCTGCACCTCCTGGTCGGGTTCGCCGAGCCCGATGACGGGGTCCAGCTGGATCCCGACCAGTTCCGGGACCCGCAGCCCCAGCCGCTGGGCCAGGCGGCCGCAGATGACCTCGGCGACCAGGGTCTTGCGGCCCTGGCCGGCCCCGGTGAATTTCATGACGTAGGTCCCGAGGTCGTCGGCCTCGACGATCCCCGGGAGCGAGCCGCCCTCACGCAGGGGCGTGACGTAACGGGTCGCGATCACTTCGGACAGCATCGCTCCAGGTTACAAGGGGTCTACACCCACGCCTTGAGGATTTCTTCCGTGGTGGTGATCGTGGCGACGAGCGACAGGGAGTTGCGGAGCACCTCGGCGGTGTACGAGGCCGGCACTCCGGCGATCGCGTCCCCCGGGACCACGACCCGGTAGCCGAGGTTGACGGCGTCGAACACGGTGTTGGGCACGGCCACGTTGGCGGAGACCCCGGTGACGACCAGGGTCCGGCAGCCGAGGTTGCGCAGCAGCGGGTCGAGGTCGGTGCCGGCCATCGGCGAGAGGCCGTGCAGGCGCCGGACGATCAGGTCCTCTTCGGCGGTCTCGATCGGCGGGGCGACCCGGACGGCGTGCGTGCCGGACAGCTGCCGCACCGGGAGCCTCGCCGCCGCACGGAACAGCCGGGCGTTGGAGTTGGCGCCCCGGCCGTCCGGCCGGCGCTCGGCCACCGCGTGGAGGACCTGCACCTCCGCCCGGTGGGCGGCCGCGACCAGGGCGGCGACCCGGGCCAGCATCCCCGAGGTCCGGGCCTCCTCGGCCAGCTGGGGCAGGGCGCTGTCGTCGCCGACCACGCCGTTCTGGCACTCGATGGTGAGCAGGGCGGTGGTCGCGGGATCGAGCTCGAGCATGACTCCCCCTGGTGTGGCGGCGGAAGAGCCCCGATGATTCCTGACACACAGTCAGATGTGAAGGGGTGCAGGACCATGGACGACTCTCAGCGGCGCGGCCGGCGCATCATGATGACCCCGGCGGAGGTGGACGCGTTCCTGGCGGAACAGCGCACCTGCCGGGTGGCCACCGTCTCCCCGGACGGCGGCCCGCACGTCGGCGCGCTGTGGTTCGCCTGGGACGGCACCTCGCTCTGGCTGTACTCGATCACCCGCAGCCGCCGCTGGGCCGATCTGCGCAAGGACCCGCGGATCTCGGTGGTGGTCGACGCGGGCGAGTCCTACGACGAACTGCACGGGGTGGAGCTGTCGGGCAGTGCGGTGCCGGTGGGCGAGGCCCCGCGCACCGGCGAGCCCTGCCCCGAACTGGAGGAGGTCGAACGTCTCTTTCCGGCCAAGAATTTCGGGATCGCCGAGATGCCGCACGACGGCCGCCACGCATGGCTCCGGCTGACCCCGGACCGGATCGTCTCCTGGGACTTCCGCAAGATCTGAACGAAAGGCTCCCGGGCGGGGACGGCTATGCCGCGGCGCCGTCACCGCTCTCGATGGCCGACGCGGTGGCCTGCAGCGCGGCCACGGCCGCCCGGATCGACGGCCGGCGGTCGGCGTCCGCCCGCCAGACGACGTAGACGTGCCGCCGGACGGTGTCGCACACCGGCAGCAGCCGGACCCCGTGCGGCACCGGCCCGCGGCCCAGCCTGGGGGTCACGCACACGCCGAGTCCGGCCTCCACGAAGGCGAGCTGGGTGTGGTGCTCCTCGGCGATGTGGGTGATGCGCGGCTCGATCCCGGTGCCGCGGAGGGTGAAGACGAGCCACTCGTGGCAGAACTGGCCCTCGTTCCAGGAGATCCACTCGTCGGCGGCGAACTCGCGGAGGGAGACGACCTCGGTGCGCCCGGCCAGCGGATGACCGGCCGGCACGGCCACGTCCGCCGCGTCGTCCAGCAGGTGCGCGCGCACCAGCTCGGCCGGGACCGGCATCCGCTTGTTGTGCCAGTCGATGGCCAGCGCGAGGTCGAGGTCCCCGCGCACCACCGCCGCCATGCTCTCCTCGGGCTCCATCTCGCGGACCCGGACGCGCAGCTCCGGATGCCCGGCGCGCAGCGAGGTGAGCGTGGCCGGAAGCAGACCCCTCATTGCGGTGGGGAAGGCCCCGATCCGCAGCTCTCCCACCGCGCAGCCGCGCTGGGCCTCGACGTCGGCCTGGGCCAGCTCGACCTGGGAGATGATCCGTGCCGCGTGGTCGGCGAGCAGCCGCCCCGCGTCGGTGAGCCGGACGCCCCGGCCGTGCTTGGACAGCAGCGGCTGGCCGACCTCGCGCTCCAGCTTGGCCATCTGCTGGGAGACCGCGGAGGTGGTGACGTGCAGTCCTTCGGCGGCACCGCTGACCGAGCCGTGCCGGGCGAGGGCGTCGAGGGTACGGAGGCGCTCCAGGTTCAACATGTAAGCGATGCTACGCCTTCATTCCAAAGAAATCTCGCTTGTCCTACGATGTTGAGCGTCGCACTCTGAATGGCATGAGCGCACCCACCACCTCCCCGGCCGTCCCCGCCCCATCCGCCTCCGTCGCCGCCCCCGCCGCCGCCGGCGCCACCGCCACCGCCACGCGCCGCGCCGCTCTGGACTGGCGCGTCCGGTTCGCTCTGCTCTCCGTCGTCTGGGGCTTCAGCTTCCTGCTGATCAAGGTGGGCACCCAGGCGTACGCACCGTTCCAGGTCGCCCTCGGCCGGGTGCTCTTCGGCGCCCTCGCCCTGCTCGCCGTCCTGCTGGTGCGCCGGGAGCCGCTGCCGCGCGGCCTGCGCACCTGGGGCCACCTCACGGTCGCCGCCCTGCTGCTGAACACCGCCCCGTTCTCCCTGTTCGCGTACGCGGAGCTGAGCATCCCCTCCAGCCTGGCCGGGATCTGCAACGCGACGTCCCCGCTCTGGGGCATGGTCCTCTCCATGGTCGCGCTCTCCGAGGACCGTCCGACCCGCCGCCGCGTCGCCGGACTCGGCCTCGGCTTCCTCGGCGTACTGATCGTGCTCGGCGCCTGGCAGGGCTTCGCCGGCGTGGACGCCAAGGGGACCGCGCTCGCGCTGCTGGCCTCGCTCTGCTACCCGATCGGCTGGATCTACGTCCGCCGCACGCTGGCCGGCACCCCCGGCTCCCCGGTGGCCCTGACCGGCGCCCAGCTGATGGTCTCCACCCTCCAGCTGACCGCGGTCAGCGCCCTGTTCACCTCCGCCCCGGCCGGGTTCCCGCTGTGGCCCACCCTCTCGGTGATCGCGCTGGGCGCCCTGGGCACGGGCATGGCCCTGCAGATGCAGTACGGCCTGGTCGCCGAGGTCGGCCCGACCACCGCGCAGATGGTCACGTACTTCATCCCGGTGATCGCCACCACCGCGGGCGTCCTGGTCCTGGGCGAGCAGCTGCACTGGAACACCCCGGTCGGCGCCGCCATCGTCCTCGCCGGCGCCGCACTCACCCAGTCCCGACCGCGCACCCAGTCCCGACCGCGCACCTGACCGGCCGACGGCACCGGCCCGGCGCTCCTCCCCCGCCGGGCCGCTGCTGCCCTCCGGGCGTTCACCACCACGTCCGGGGGGATTTTCCATGAGCGTTCTGACCTTGCTGCTGCCGCTGGGCGCCGTCGGGTTCGTCTGCGGCGGCTGGGTCGCGCTGAGCATCCGTGGCGCCGCCCGTTCACTGGAGCAGTACGCCGCGCGCAACGCGGAGCTGCGTGCCCACGCCCAGGGCCGCCTGGACCCTCCGGACCGGGTCGCGTCTGCCGTCTTCTTCCGAACCGTGGGCGCCGTCCTGAGCGCCGCGGGCGCGGTCCTGCTGCTCGCGTCCCCGGCCATCGCGACCACGACCTGAGCCGAGCCCCGCTCCGGGCCCGGCACGACCCGGAAACACGTCCCCGGCCGCGCCTTCCGGATCCGGCCTGATCCGAACGACACACCTAGTCCCAGCGGACGCCCGCCGCAGGGCGGACCGCCGCGGCCACCGCGTCGGCCAGGGCGGGGATCTCCGACGGCGTCAGGGTCGAGACGGTGATGCGGACCGCCGGGCCGGTCTCCATGCGGAACCGGGCGCCCGGCGCGACCGCCCATCCCGCGGCCAGCATCCGGGTGACCGTGGCCGTCTCGTCCGCGACGGGGATCCAGGCGTTCATCCCGCTGCGCCCGTACGCCCGTACGCCCCGCTCGGCCAGCGCCGCGACCAGCGCGTCACGCCGCTCCCCGTACGCGCGCGCCACCACCGCCGTGTCCACCGCGCCCGAGCCCCACAGCTCCGCGACGGCGTACTGGAGCAGGCGGCTCACCCAGCCGGGGCCCAGCCGCTGCCGTCCCCGGATCCGGTCCAGCGTGACCTCGTCACCGACGACCACCGCGAGCCGCAGGTCGGGGCCGTACGCCTTGGACGTGGAGCGGATCAGCGCCCAGTGCCGGGTCACCCCGCCCAGCGGGTGCAGCGGCAGGTCCACGATGCCGTGGCCGTGGTCGTCCTCGATGAGCAGCACCTCCGGGTGCGCGGCGAGCAGCTGCCCGAGCTCGGCCGCCCGGGCCGCCCCGACCGCCGCACCCGTGGGGTTCTGCGCCCGGGCGGTGATCACGAGGGCCCGCGCCCCCGCCGCCAGCGCCCGGGCCACCGCCGAGGGGACCGGGCCGTCGTCGTCGACCTCGACCGGCAGGGGCCGCAGCCCCAGCGCCGGGACGAGGTCCAGGACGCTCCCCCACCCGGGGTCCTCCACCGCCACCGCGTCGCCGGGTTTGAGGTGGGCCGCCAGCACCCGTTCGATGCCGTCCAGCGCGCCGGAGGTCAGGGCGAGCGGACCGGTGGCGTGCACCCCGTCCGCTGCCAGGCCCTCGCGGGCGAGCCGCGCCAGTTCGGGCACCACCGGGTCCTGCCCGTACAGGGTGGGCGTCTGCGCGTAACGGCGGGAGGCCGCGGCGAGGGGCCCCTCCAGGGACGGCAGCAGCGCGACGTCCGGGTTGCCGTTGGACAGGTTCCGGGTGCCCGGCGGCACCGCGACCGCGCGCGCCTCCCGCGGCGCGCTCGCCGGACGGGACCGCACCCGGCTGCCGCGCCGCCCGTCCGTCTCGATGACCCCGCGCTCGCGCAGCGTCCGGTACGCCGCGGCCACGGTGTTCGGGTTCACCCCGAGCCGGGCCGCCAGTTCGCGCATCGGCGGCAGCAGGGTGCCGGGCGGGAGCTCTCCCCGGCCCACCCCCGTTTCCACACTGGCAGCGATTTCGGAGGCGCGCCGCCCCTCGATCATGTAATCTCCTAGCACAAAGCCAATTATGCACTAGTGCAATGGAGTGCGCACCATGACCGCCGTCACTGCCGCCACCGCCGCCACCGCCGCCACCGAAGAAGCCGCGTACGAGCCCACCGGACGCACCGTGCCCACCCGCGGGCGGCACAAGGCGCGCTACGACCGCGAGACGGTGCACGCGATCCTGGACGACGCCTACCTCTGCCACCTCGGCTTCGTCCGCGACGGCGCGCCCGTGGTGCTGCCGACCCTGTACGCCAGGGTGGGCGAGAGCCTCTACATCCACGGCTCCACGGGCTCCCGCCCGCTGCGCGGCGCGGCGACCGCCGACCCCGGCCTCCCGGTCTGCGTCACCGTGACCCACGTCGACGGCCTGGTGCTGGCCAAGTCGGCCTTCCACCACTCCATCAACTACCGGTCGGTGGTGGTGCACGGCACCGCGTACGACGTCACCGACGAGGAGGAGCAGCGCCTCGCCCTCGACGCGCTCGTGGACCAGGTGGTGCCGGGCCGCGCCGCCGACTCCCGGCCGGCGAACGCCAAGGAGCTGGCGGCCACGGCCGTCATACGCGTGGACCTGGCCGAAGTCTCGGCGAAGGTCCGCACCGGCGGCCCCAACGACGAGGCCGAGGACCTGGCGCTGCCGTACTGGTCCGGGGTGGTCCCGGTGGCCCGCGGCTACGGCGCCCCGGTTCCGGCCGAGGGGCTTGCCGCGGGCACCGCGACCCCGGACTACCTGGCTGCGCTCTGAAGCGGAGGCACCTGGTCACCCGGCCGGTCGGCCTGCGGACCGGCCGGCTGCCGCTGCCGCCCTTGCTCCGCCGGACGGCGGGCCTCCGCGACGATCAGCGCGAGGACCGCCGTCAGCAGCAGCCCGGTACCGAGCACCACCGGCACGGTCAGCTCCTCGCCCAGCAGCAGCACCGCGATCAGGGCCGCGCTCACCGGCTCGATCAGCATGATCACGGACACCGTGGCGGCCCGTACCGCAGCCGCACCGGTGAAGTAGAGCGCGTACGCCAGCGCGGTCGGCACCACCGCGACGTACGCCATCAGCCAGACCACCCGCCCGAGGTCGGCGGTGTGCGGCAGCAGGCCCTCGGCGAGCGCGAGCGGGAACAGGCAGACCGTTCCCACGCCCGCCGACCACGCCGTGGTCACCAGCGGGTCCCCGGCCCGCCCGCGCTGCCCCGCCCGCCGCGTGCGCAGGGTCATCCCCGCGTACCCGGCGGCCGACAGCAGGGCCCAGCCGACCCCCAGCGGCCGTACCTCGCCGCCCCCTCCGCCACCGCCGCCCAGCACCAGGACCACCAGTCCGGCCAGGGCACCGGCGACGGCGGCGACCCCGCCGCGTCCCAGCCGCTCGCCCATCCCGTAGCGGGCGCCGAGCGCGATCAGCACCGGGCCGGCCCCGAGGGTCACGACCGTGCCGACGGCCAGACCGGTCTCCTGGACGGACCGGAAGTAGGCGGCCTGGAAGACGGTGAAGAACAGTCCGGTCACAACCAGGGACCGGGCGGACGGCGAGGAAGCCGGAAAAGGCGAGGAGGACGTGGAGGGCGTAGAGGGCTTGGAGGAAGTGGAAGCCGGGGCCGCCCGGCGCGGGCGGCGTACGGCGAGGACCGCCAGCAGGACCAGCAGGCCGCCCGCACACCGCCAGAAGGTGAGCGAGAGCGGCCCGAGGCCACTGGCGGTGAAGAGGAGCGAGGCGGCCGCCCCGGCAGTGCCCCAGGCGACTCCGGCGACGACGAGGTACAGCAGACTGCGCCCGGCGGGCGAGGTGTTCGACACGTGGTTCTCCGCGTTCTCCGCGCATGCATGAAGGATGAAAGGGGTGCGTCATCGCTTCGCGGGCAGCACGGGCCGGCCCGGGAGCCCCGGGCCGGATCACCAGCGGCGTCGGCCGCCCGCGACTAGGCGGCGGGCGGCGAAAGCACGGTCGAATACATGGTCGTCACCCTAAGCGGAGGCGGTCTCGCGGTCCAGTTCGCCCGTTTCCGCACCCACGGAACCCGGGTGGCCGGCGGATCCGTCAGCCGATCCGTCGACCGATCCGCGCACCGGTCCGTGAGCCGGTCCGTGAGCCGACGTGTCAGCCGACGTGCCAGCCGGCCCCCCGGCCGCCTCCTGCGGCGGTCGCGAGGACTGCGCGATGAAGGCCCCGCCGAGCACCAGCGCACCGCCCATGACCTGCGGCAGCGAGAGGTGCTCGCCGAGCAGCACCCAGGCGAGCACGGTGGCGACCACGGCCTCCAGGAACGCGACCACACCGGCCACCTGCGGCGACAGCTTTCGGACGGAGACCACGCCGGTCAGGTACGCGAGCACGGTCGCGATCAGCACGACCCAGCCGAGCAGCACCAGCGCCGGCACCTCGGTCCCGCCGATCTCCGCCGGTCCGCCGAGCACCGTCCAGTCGATCTGCCAGGGGCGGGCGATCACGGTCATCACCAGGGTGCCGACGATCAGCCCGTACGCGGCGACGCCGAGCGGGTCCGGGACGTCCTCGGCGTCCGCGCCCTGGTCCGCGAAGATGAAGTAGCACGCCTGGCAGCAGGCGGCGGCCAGGCCGAGGGCGACGCCCAGCGGGTCCAGGCTCAGTCCGGCCCAGATCTCCACCACGCAGGCCAGGCCGGCCACGGCCACCGCGGCACCGACGGCGGCGGCCCGGGTCACGGGCTTCCGCTGGACGAACCGGATGTAGCCCAGGAGCAGCGCCGGGCCCAGGTACTCCAGCAGCAGGGCGACGCCGACCGGGATCCGGGACAGGGAGGCGAAGTAGAAGGCCTGCACACCGGCGACGGCTATCAGCCCGAAGCCCGCGAGCAGCGCGGGCTTGCGGCGTACCAGGTCACGATGGCGCCAGGCGAGCGGCGACAGCACCAGGGCGGCGCCCGCCACCCGCAGCCACACCATGTGCAGCGGGTCGAGACCCGCCTCGATCAGCGGCTTCGCCGCCACTCCCGAGCCGCCGAACGCGGCCGCCGAGACGAGCGCGATGCCCAGCCCGGAGTTCTTGCCTGACGCTTTCATCCGGCCATCATGACACCAGCCGACAGGAGCGTCACGCCGGTGACGCCTGTTGAGACGGGCCCCGGTTTTCTGACATGTCATCAGTATTGAATATTGGGGCCGCCGGGATTACGTTCCGCCACACGAACCGGACGCGTACCCGACGAGAAGGGGTGGTCGCATGGCCGAAGTCAGCGCGGAATCACGCATCGAGGCGTCCGCCGCGAAGGTCTGGTCCCAGCTGACGGACTGGGGCGCGTACGGCCAGTGGAGCATGACCCACACCGGTTTCCCGAAGGGCGGTCCGCAGACCCTGGCGGTGGGGGCCACCTTCGAGGAGAACATGAAGATGATGGGCTTTCCGGCCGAGGTGACCTGGACCATCGAGGAGCTGGAGGCCGAGCGGGTCTTCGCGATCAGGGGCAAGGGACCGATGGGCGTCGTGGTGGGCACCCGGTACACCCTGGTCCCCGACGGGGAGGCGACCACGGTCCGGATCGACGGCGAGTTCACCGGCGCGGCCGTGTCACTGATGGCCGGCAAGCTCAAGGACTCCGCCACCGCGGCGCTGAACGAATCGCTGCGCAAGCTGGCCGGGCTGGTGGCCTGAGCCCCCGGGCACCCACGACACGCCTGCGCGAACGACGGCAGCGCCCCGCGACCTCGGGTCGCGGGGCGCTGCCGTCACGTCCGCCGGCGGTCAGCGCTCGTCGCCGACGGCCAGTGCCCGTCGGCGAGGATCAGTGCCCGTCGGCGAGGATCAGTGCTCGTCGGCGAGGATCAGGTAGAGCTTCTTGCGGGCCTCGTTGATGACCCCGACGGCCTTCTGCCGCTGCTCGGGCGTGCCGGTCTTCCAGACCTGCCCGAACGCCTCCATCAGGCCGAAGCCGGCGGTCCGGACCTCGTTCATGCTCTCCCAGTCGACGCCGCGCCCGGCCTCCTCCCAGGGGGCGGCCGGGCCGGCCTCCGCCTCGGTGCGGCCGGCGTCGGTGAGCGTGAACAGCTTCTTGCCGCCCTCGCTCGCACTGCTGATCAGCCCCTCGTCCTCCAGCAGCTGGAGGGTGGGGTAGACCGAGCCGGGGCTGGGCTTCCACGCCCCGCCGCTGCGCTCGCCGATCTCCTGGATCATCTCGTAGCCGTGCATCGGGCGGTCGGAGAGCAGCGCCAGGATCGACGCGCGTACGTCGCCCCGCCGCGCCCGCCGGTGCGGGCCGCCGCGTCCGCCGCGGCCACCGAAGGGGCCGCCCCCGAATCCGGGGCCGAATCCGGGCCCGAACGGCCCGAAGGCACGCCGGCGCCCTTCGCGCTCTCCCTGACGGTCGGGCCCGCAGTGCCCGAACCCGCCACCACGTCCGTGGTCGTGTCCATGACCGTGATCGTGTCCGTGTTCATGTCCGTGTCCATGTGAACGCATGACCGCGCTCCTTTCGTCATATCCGATTCCGTCATTACAACGAGCATCGCTGTTCGATCGCGATGCGTCAACGATATATCGGGAGTGTTCGGTCGACAAGGCCAGTCATCCCGGATTGGCCTTGGATCACGCCGAGCGGCCCGCCCTACGGTCGTGCCATGCGAATCCGAATCGTCGACGCCTTCACCGAGCGCCCCTTCGGCGGAAACCCCGCCGGCGTCCTGCTGCTGGACGACGTCTTCCCCGCGGACGACTGGCTCCGGCAGGTGGCCGCCGAGGTCAACCTCTCCGAAACCGCGTTCGCCCACCCGCTGCCCCCGGGCGGGGAGGCCGACTGGGCGCTGCGCTGGTTCACCCCCGCCGCCGAGGTCGACATGTGCGGCCACGCCACCCTGGCCACCGCACACGTCCTGGCGGAGGCGGGACTGGCCCGGGGCCCGATCCGGTTCTCGGCCCGCTGCGGCGTGCTCACCACCGAGGCCGCCGCGGACGGCACCGTCACCATGGACTTCCCGACGTCCTCGCTGACCCCGTGGGACCCGCCGGCCGAGATCGCCGCCGCCCTGGGCGACGTGGAGATCCGCTCGGTCCACGACACCTCCGACCACATCGGTGACCTGGTCGTCGAGCTCGCCGACGAACGGACCGTCCACGACCTCCGCCCCGACCACGCGGCCCTGCGCGCCTTCGCGCAGCGCGGGGTGATCGTGACGGCCCCCGCCGAGGACCCCTCCCGCGGCTACGACTTCGTGTCCCGCGGCTTCTTCCCCCTCGTGGGGATCGACGAGGACCCGGTCACCGGGAGCGCCCACACGGCACTCGCCCCCTTCTGGGCCGCCCGCCTCGGGCGCGGCGAGCTGACCGGCCTCCAGGGCGGTGCCCGCCGCGGGCTGGTCAAGGTCACCCTGGCCGGCGACCGCACCCTGCTCACCGGCCGGGCCGTCACCGTGATCGACGGCGAACTGCTGGCGCACCCCCGGTAGCCGCCCCGGCGGCCCGGCAGGACCTCCGGTCCGGGGCCGGTCAGGACCTGCGGATCGGGGCCTGTCAGGACCTGCGGTCCGGCGGGACCTTGCCGGCCGTCCTTCCGGTCCTGCCCGCACCGTCTCCTAACGGCCGGCCGGGGTGGGCAGCCATCCCACCTTGCCGGCGAGCAGCGCGTACCCGCCGAAGGCCACGATGTCGAGCAGCGAATGCGCGACCACCAGCGGGCCCACCCGGCCCCACCGCCGGTAGAGCAGGACGAAGACGGCGCCCATCACCGCGTTCCCGATGAACCCGCCGATGCCCTGGTAGAGGTGGTACGAGCCGCGCATCAGCGAACTGCACAGCAGCGATCCCCGCGGCGACCAGCCCAGCCGGTCCAGCCTGCGCAGCAGGTACGCCAGCACGATGACCTCCTCCACCACCGCGTTCTGCACGGCGGAGAGGAGCAGCACCGGGAACTTCCACCACACGTCCGGCAGCGCCTCCGGCACCACCGTGAGGTTGAAACCGGAGGTCCGTGCCCCCAGGTAGAAGGCCAGCCCGGCACTGCCGATGCCCGCGGCGACCAGCGCGCCCCGCCCCAGGTCCGAGCCGGGGCGGCTGCGGTCGAAGCCGAGGACGCGCAGCCCCCCGGCGCCCTCCCGGGTCAGCAGGTGCGCCACCAGCAGGACCGGGACCAGGGCGGTGGTGATCCCGAACAGCTGCCAGGCCAGGTCCAGCCAGGGCCGGCCGGGGGCGTACGAACCGTTGAGCGTGGCCGCCTGGTCCTTGAGCCCGCCGGGCCGGGTCAGCGAGCCGATGAAGCTGATCAGGGAGGAGACGCTGCTCGCACCCAGAGACAGGGCGAGCACCAGCAGCATCTCGGTGCGCAGCAGGCTGCGCCGCCCGTCCTCGCGCAGCTCCTCCAGCACCGGTTCCGCCCGCACGCCCCGCTCCCGTCCCGTGATCCCGTTCCGATCTCCCCATACTGCCTGGCCGACGGCGGAAGGGGGGACCGGAGGGGCGCGGAAGTCGGAACGGCACGGAAGCCGGGACGGCGCGACGGTCGGGACGGCGCGGAGCCAGGACGGCGCGACCGTCGGGACGGCGCGGGAGCTAGGACGGGTCGGGCAGCCCCACCGGCCAGGTGTGCACGGGATCGCCCTTGTGCATCAGCTCGCTGTAGCGCCGGGTGGTCGCGGCCAGGGCCGCGTCCCGGTCCAGCCCTCCGGCCAGCCCCCGGTGGTAGGTGTCCACCTGCCAGGTGGCGCCGTTCACCCGCCGCCGGCACCGCTCCTCGATGATGCCCAGATAGTGGTCCCGGTCCGCCGGTTCGATGCCCCACGCGTCCAGCCCCGCCGCGGCCATCGGCAGCAGCTCGTCCAGGACCAGCCGGACCGCCGGTACGCTCGCCAGCCCGCCGGACCGGCCCCGCCGGGGCCAGCGCAGCCGGGCGTCGATCCCGTAGCGGCAGGCGGCGTCGAAGTTGGCCTCGGCCTCCGCGAAGGGCAGCCGGCTCCAGACCGGGCTCTTCTCGTCGGCGAGGGTGCGGACGAGCCCGTAGTAGAAGGCCGCGTTGGCGACGACGTCGGTCACGGTCGGACCGGCGGGCAGCACCCGGTTCTCCACCCGCAGGTGCGGCATCCCGTCGGCCACCCCGTACACGGGCCGGTTCCAGCGGTACACCGTGCCGTTGTGCAGGACGAGTTCCTGAAGGCTGGGCACCCCGCCCTCGGCGAGCACCCGCAGCGGCTCCTCCTCGTCGCAGATCGGGAGCAGCGAGGGGAAGTAGCGGACGTTCTCGGCGAACAGCTCGTACACCGAGTCCACCCAGCGCTCGCCGAACCAGGTCCGCGGCCGCACCCCCTGGGCCTGGAGCTCCGGCGGGCGGGTATCGGTGGCCTGCTGGAACAGCGGCGGCCGCGATTCGCGCCACAGCTCCCGGCCGAACAGGAAGGGCGAGTTCGCGCCCACCGCGATCTGCACCGCCGTCACGCACTGGGCGGCGTTCCAGACGTCGGAGAACCGGCCGGGGGTGACCTGGAGGTGCAGCTGCACGGAGGTGCAGGCCGCCTCCGGCACGATGGACCCGGCGGTCCACCTGACCCGTTCCACCCCGTCGATGTCCAGGTGGAAGTCCTCTCCGCGGAGCATCAGGATCTGCTCGTTGAGCAGCGAGTACCGGTCCACCGCGGAGAGGTTCGCGGCCACCAGGTCGGCCTGCGAGATCGTCGGCAGGATGCCGATCATCACCACCCCGGCGTCGACCTCGGCGGCCTGCCGGTGGGCATAGCCGAGCCCGGCACTGAGTTCCTCGGTGAGCTGGTCGAAAACCCTCCCGCCGAGCCGGTGCGGAAGTATGTTGAGCTCCAGGTTGAACATTCCCAGTTCGGTCTGGAAATCCGGACTCGCTATCCGCTCCAGAACCTGGGCGTTCACCATTCTCGGCAGACCGTCGGAACCCGCCAGATTCAATTCGATCTCAAGACCCATGAGATTCCTGGGGCGATCGAACCTCTTCTCGGACAGGAGCTGCTCCAGTCCCTCCAGGCACTCGTGGAGCTTCCTCCGATACCGTTGCCGATCGGACAGGTCGAATCCGCCTGCCACGACCTTCTCCCCCATCGAAGCGTCCCTCCTCGAGCGGTCCCCACCCGGCCACCCGGGCGCGCGCGTTACGGTCGATGATGCCCCGGGGGCGCGATCCCTAACGCGGAGGGGTCGCGACGGCCGGGAGCGTACGCCGGTTCGTCCGGACCGGCGCACCTCCCGCGCCCTGGCACATTCACCCGGCACCTTGCCGGATGCACATTGCCCGCCGGACATGCCGAAGTTCACGCGAACGCAATACCGATGCTTTCCAGCCGAGCACCCTTCCTGTAACCTCCGAGGTCAGCGCGAGTCCTTTGCGCGCTCCCGGCATGAATTCCAGGACAGCGGGACCGGTATGCGCCTTGTCGGCAATTGACGGGACGGCTAGCCGAAACACCGTGTGAACACATGTCGTATAAACTCCGCAGACTGGGCACAGAGTTGGCACGCGGCCATTGCCCCACAACCCCCCTCTGGCCCCAGAATGCGACAGCGCTCTCCGCACGCACCGTTCTTCCCACCGGTCTCCCAAGTGAGAGGCGACCCACATGCCGCTGCATGTCCCACCGGCCCCCGCGCCCGCCCTGCGCAGCGTTCTCGCGGCACTCGGTTCCCCCACCGCCGTCCGCGACGACCACACCCCGGCCCTGCGCACCCTGCAGGGACCGGTGACAGCCGAACTCCCGCTGCCCGTCCACGTCCTGGACCGGGTGATCGCCGGCGACCGGCCTCCCCGAACCCGCCTCGCCGGCTGGCGGTTCCTGATCCGCAGCGGCGACCGCTTCGTGGCGGCGGCGGACACCCGGCTCACCCCGGACGGCTGGGCCTTCTCCCATTTCTTCGAGGGGCCGTACGTCGCGGCCACCGAACGGGCGCTGCGCCAGGCCGAATCCCTGAGCGCGCTGGGCGTCTCCTACCAGCCCCGGCTGCTGTCCGTACCGGAGCTGTACATGCTGACCCTGTGGCTGCACGGGGCGCCCGGCGCCGATCCGGCCGCCGGCCTCCCGGACGCCGCGGACCTGTTGGTGCCACTGGCTCCGGCCCCGCCCGGGATCGCCGCGTACCGGCCGCATCCGTTCGCGGAGCTGCTCCCGGTGATGACGCACCGGCTCACCCCGCCCGCGCTGGCAGGTGAGGCCGCCGCCTGACCCGGTTGCCCCATTCGGCCTAGTCCCCCAGGGCCAGGCCATAACCATCCGAATTGGCAGGGGAGTTGGGCTGAACCGCCCGCACGAGTGATGCGTCATCAATCGCAGAGGACAGCTACCGGGAAATCCCTGCGGAGCCGAGCCCGTGGGGCAACACTGGGATCCTGACCAACCGCGATCGATACGGGGGGCGGCCATGAACAACGCATCGAGCCGCAGCACACAGACGTCACCGCAGCGAAAGAACGCATCCATGTGCCAGCACCAGCCTGCCTGCCCAACAGCCGACTCTGCCGACCGGGAGGCCGCGCGGCCCGTGGCCAACCACCCGGAGCAGGGGTGGAGCCTGCTGTGCAACGGGGTCCTGCTCTTCGAGGACACCGGTGAGCTGCTGCCGGACGGCCAGATCATCGCCCCGCACCGCCCGCTCGCGGCGGCGCACGTGGTGAAGGCCGCCTGACGGCTCCGCACCAGGACGACGCAACGGCCGAGGGGCCGGCCCGGGATCACTCCCGGACCGGCCCCTCGGTCATTCGAAGCCGTTCGCTCAAAGCCGGTCGCTCAAAAGCCGGTCATTCGAAGCCGGTCATTCAGAGGACGTTCACAGGACCTGAAATGGCCTCAGTTGTCGTACTCGTCCAGAGGCGGGCAGGAGCAGACCAGGTTCCGGTCACCGAAGGCACCGTCGATGCGGCGCACCGGCGGCCAGTACTTCTCGGACGCGACGACCCCGCCCGGGAAGACCGCCTCGTCACGGGTGTACGAGTGGTTCCACTCGCCACCCAGCGCGGCCGCCGTGTGCGGGGCGTTGGCGAGCGGGTTGTCCCCGGCCGGCCACACACCGGAGGCGACCTTCTCGATCTCGGCGCGGATCGCGATCATCGCGTCGCAGAACCGGTCGATCTCGGCGAGGTCCTCGGACTCGGTGGGCTCGATCATCAGCGTGCCGGCCACCGGGAAGGACATCGTCGGCGCGTGGAAGCCGTAGTCGATCAGGCGCTTGGCGATGTCGTCCACCGAGACGCCGGTCGACTTCGACAGCGGGCGCAGGTCGATGATGCACTCGTGCGCGACCAGCCCGCCCGGACCGGTGTACAGCACGGGGTAGTGCGGCTCCAGGCGCTTGGCGATGTAGTTCGCGCCGAGCACCGCGACCTGGGTGGCGCGCTTGAGCCCCTCGCCGCCCATCAGGCGGACGTACGACCAGGAGATCGGCAGGATGCCGGCCGAACCCCACGGGGCGGCCGAGATCGGGCCGACGCCGGTCTCCGGACCCGCGGTCGGCTGCAGCGGGTGGTTCGGCAGGTACGGCGCGAGGTGCGCGCGGACACCGACCGGGCCGACGCCCGGACCGCCGCCGCCGTGCGGGATGCAGAAGGTCTTGTGCAGGTTCAGGTGCGAGACGTCGCCGCCGAAGTGACCGGGCTTGGCCAGGCCGACCAGGGCGTTGAGGTTGGCACCGTCCACGTACACCTGGCCGCCGGCCTCGTGGACCAGGGCACAGATGTCCGCAACGTGCTCCTCGAACACGCCGTGGGTGGACGGGTAGGTGATCATCAGCACGGCGAGCTCGTCGCGGTGCTGCTCGATCCTGGCGCGCAGGTCCTCGACGTCGACCTCGCCGTCCTCGGCGGTCTTGACCACGACCACCTTCATGCCGGCCATCACGGCGCTGGCGGCGTTGGTGCCGTGCGCGGAGGACGGGATCAGGCAGACGGTGCGCTGCTCGTCACCGTTGGCGCGGTGGTAGGCGCGGACGGCGAGCAGGCCGGCCAGCTCACCCTGGGAGCCGGCGTTCGGCTGGATCGAGACGGCGTCGTAGCCGGTGACCTCGCAGAGACGTTCCTCCAGCTCGCGGATGAGCGTGGCGTAGCCCTGGGCCTGGTCGATCGGCGCGAAGGGGTGCAGCTGGCCGAACTCGGGCCAGGTCACCGACTCCATCTCGGTGGTCGCGTTGAGCTTCATGGTGCAGGAGCCCAGCGGGATCATGCCGCGGTCCAGCGCGTAGTCCTTGTCCGAGAGCTTGCGCAGGTAGCGCAGCATCGCGGTCTCGGAGTGGTGCTGGTGGAAGACCGGGTGGGTCAGGTACGCGTCCGAGCGCAGCAGGCCCTCGGGCAGCGCGTCGGCGGCGGTGCCGTCGAGCGCCTCGATGTCGGCGGTGACGCCGAAGGCGCCCCAGACTGCCTCGATGTCGGCGCGCAGCGTGGTCTCGTCACAGGAGACGGAGACGCGGTCGGCGTCGACGCGGTACAGGTTGACGCCGGCCTCACGGGCGGCGGCGACGACCTCGTCGGCCTTGCCCGGGACGTGCGCGGTGATCGTGTCGAAGAACGAGCCGTGGACCAGCTCGACCCCGCCGGCGGTGAGGCCGGCCGCGAGCAGGGCGGCGTACCGGTGGGTGCGGCGGGCGATGGTCTTCAGGCCGTCCGGGCCGTGGTAGACGGCGTACATGCCGGCCATGACGGCAAGCAGCACCTGCGCGGTGCAGATGTTGCTGGTGGCCTTCTCGCGGCGGATGTGCTGCTCGCGGGTCTGCAGGGCCAGGCGGTACGCGCGGTTCCCGTCGGCGTCGACGGAGACACCGACCAGGCGGCCGGGCAGCGAGCGGGCGTGCTTGTCCTGGACGGCCATGTAGCCGGCGTGCGGGCCGCCGAAGCCCATCGGGACGCCGAAGCGCTGGGTGGTGCCGACCGCGATGTCCGCGCCCAGGGCGCCCGGGGAGGTCAGCAGGGTCAGGGCCAGCAGGTCGGCGGCGACGGTGACGATCGCGCCGAGCCCGTGGGCCTGGTCGATGACGGCCTTGATCTCGCGGACGGCACCGGAGGCACCCGGGTACTGGAGGACTACGCCGAAGACGCCGCGCTCGGCGATCTCCGCCGGGATGCCGTCCGTCAGGTCGGCGACGACGACCTCGATGCCGAGCGGCTCGGCGCGGGTCTCGATCACGGCGATGGTCTGCGGCAGGGTGTCGGCGTCGACGAGGAAGACCCCGCCCTTGACCTTGCCGACCCGGCGGGCGAGCGTCATCGCCTCGGCGGCGGCGGTGCCCTCGTCGAGGAGGGAGGCGCCGGAGGTGGGCAGACCGGTCAGCTCGGCGACCACGGTCTGGAAGTTGAGCAGCGCCTCCAGACGGCCCTGCGAGATCTCCGGCTGGTACGGCGTGTACGCCGTGTACCAGGCGGGGTTTTCCATCACGTTGCGCAGGATCACGGGCGGGGTGAAGGTCCCGTAGTAGCCGAGACCGATCATCGGACGCAGCACCTGGTTGCTGTCGGCGAGGGTGCGGAGCTCGGCAAGGACCTCGGCCTCGGTACGCGCGGAAGGCAGGTTCAGGGCGCCCGCGCTCTTGATCACATCCGGTACCGCGGCGGCCGTCAGCTCATCGAGGGAGCCGTAGCCGACCTGGGCGAGCATCTTCGCCTGGGCCTCGGCGTCGGGGCCGATGTGGCGCTCTTCGAAGGGGATGCCTCGCTCCAGCTGGGAGAGCGGAATGCGGTTGGCGGTCATGTACGGAGGCCTCCTGGTTGCTGGTCTGCGCGACCTGCGAGGGGTACCACGGCGGGCACCCGGACGGCCTCCCCCTCTGTCATCTCAACCTGAGAGCTTCACCGGCTTCCGGGGGTCGCCCGGGAGGCCGGCTTTCACCGTCGGTGAGGGTGGGTGTCGGCACTGCGGTCCCGACGCACACCCTTCTTTCCAGAGTGGCCTCGTCCATGCGGTACGTCTGCCTGAGAGATTCCGGGGAGGATTTGCTCCTTCGGCGCCTCCGTCCCGGCTCGGTCGGAGGACTCTCCCGCACGGGGTCGACAGCCGTCACCCACCCTACCAGCGCCGTTCCCGGGCGTGCCGTGGCTCCCTCCCGCGGCCCCGAGTGGCCCCCTCCCGGAATATGCCCTTTCGTTGTCCTTACGGAGGAGTTGCGACCATATGGAGGGACCGTGCAGACCGACATCGATCCGCGCAGCCTGATCGGCCGCAAGGCGTTCGACCGCAACGGCGTCAAGATCGGCACCGTCGACGAGGTCTACCTCGACGACGCGACCGGCGTCCCGGAGTGGGCGGCCGTCCGCACGGGCCTGTTCAGCCGGGACGCGTTCGTCCCGCTGGAACCCAGCGAGCTGGTGAACGACACCCTCCGGGTCCCGTTCGAACGGGCCTTGATCAAGGAGGCACCGGACTTCGGGGTCGGCCGTCACCTCTCCCCCGAACAGGAGCTCCAGCTCTACCACCACTACGGCCTGGACGTGTCCCTGCCCGGCGACTTCCGGAACGGCATGGACAAGGACTTCGGCCGGCTGGCGGGCGACGAGGGCTAAGGCCTGTCCGGCGCGAAGAAGGCCGGGCGGGTCCGCCCCGATCCTGGAGCGGCGGCCCGGACACCGGCCCGCACACCCGCGCCGACCCGCCTACGCCGCGTCGCCCGGCTACGCCACGTCGCCCGGCTGCGGCGGCTCGATCAGCGGCAGTGGGTCCGACGGCTCCAGCTCGGGGTCGTCGACCAGGAAGGTGCGCACCCGGCCCGGGGGCGACCAGGGCTGCTCGAAGCGGACCGTGACCCGGCCGATCCCGCTGCCCTGGACCCAGCCGGGTCCGTAGAGGGCGTGCCGCACGTCACTCCCGGCCGGCCAGCGCCGCTCGGCCGGGGACTCGGCCTCCTGAACCGGCTCGGCCGCCACGGGCGCCCCGGAGACCCCGAAGATCCCGGGAACACCGGGAAGACCGAGAAAACCGGGAACCTCGGAAGCCCCGGGCGACCCGGAAGCCCCAGGGGCGCCTCCCGACCCACCCGGCTCCGCCGCCGGCGGCTGCTCAGCCGCCAGTGTCTGGGCGAAGAGGTCCTCCTGGGTGTAGTCCGCGAGCCCGGACACCCCTACGCCGAGCAGCCGCACCCCGCCGGTGGTGTCCACCCCGTCGAGCAGCCGCCCGGCCGCCTCCCGGACCACCGCCGGGTCGTCGGTGGGCCCGCGCAGGGTCTCCGACCGGGTCAGCGTCGAGAAGTCGTACCGGCGCACCTTGAGCACGATGGTGCGGCCGGAGTGGCCGGAGGCCCGGAGGCGCCCCACGCACCGGTCCGCCAGCCGCTGCACCTCGAACCGGATCCGGACCCGGTCGTGCAGGTCCACGTCGAAGGTGTCCTCCACCGAGACCGATTTGGCGTCCCGCTCGGCCACCACCGCCCGGTCGTCCAGCCCCAGCGCCATCCGGTGGAGCGCCACCCCGTGCGAGCGCCCTAGCATCCGCACCAGCTCGTCCTCGCCCGCCTCGGCCAGGTCCCCCACCGTGGTGATCCCGGCCCGGCGCAGGTGTTCCCCGGTCGCGGGCCCCACCCCGGGCAGGGTCCGGACCGGCATCGGCGCGAGCAGCGCCCGCTCCGTACCGGGCTCGATCAGCATCAGCCCGTCGGGTTTGGCCTCCTCGGAGGCCACTTTGGCGAGCATCTTGGACCCGGCCAGGCCCACCGATCCGCTGAGCCCGGTCGCCGCCCGGATCTCCGCCCGCAGCCGCTCGCCGACGGCCCGCGCCGAGGCGGAGTCGAAGGCGACCCCGCCCGCCTCCAGGTCCACGAAGGCCTCGTCCAGGCTGAGCGGCTCCACCAGCGGCGACAGGGCGCGCAGCAGCTCCATGACCCGGTCGCTGACCGACCGGTAGAGGGTGAAGCGGGGGAAGAGGTAGGCGCCGTTGGGGCAGAGCCGCCGAGCCTGGCCCATCGGCATCGCGGAGTGCACCCCGAAGCGCCGCGCCTCGTACGAGGCGGTGGCCACCACCCCGCGCGGCCCGAGCCCGCCCACGATCACCGGCTTTCCGCGCAGGCTGGGCTTCGCCGCCTGCTCGGCAGAGGCGTAGAAGGCGTCCATGTCCAGGTGCAGGATGGTCGGCGCGGCTCTCACACCACCGATGCTGCCTCACCCCACTGACAGCGGGGTCACACGTGTCACACGGCCCGGTTCCGGCGGGCCGCGAGCTCGTCGGCCGGGTTGTGGCCGACCAGGGTCTCCCCCGTGTCCACGCGTTCCCCGTGCAGCTGCGAGAGCGCGTTCTCCACGTCCCGCCAGACCACGCCCACCGCGATGCCGAAGATGCCCTGTCCGCCCTGCAGCAGGTCGACGACCTGGTCCGGGGAGGTGCACTCGTACACGGTGGCGCCGTCGCACATCAGGGTCAGCCGGTCCAGGTCCGCGAAACCCCGCTCGCGCAGGTGCTGCACGGCCGTACGGATGTTCTGCAGCGCGACCCCGGTGTCCAGGAAGCGCTTGACGATCTTCAGGACGACCACGTCACGGAAGCTGTACAGCCGCTGGGTGCCCGAGCCGTACGCCGGGCGCACGCTGGGCTCGACCAGTCCGGTCCGGGCCCAGTAGTCGAGCTGCCGGTACGTGATCCCGGCCGCGGCACACGCCGTCGGCCCGCGGTATCCGATCTGCTCGCGGGTCGGCCCCTCGTCACCGGCCGGCCCGACCGCCGCCACGGCCGCGCATTCCGGCGACCGGCGCGCAGAGCCCACCGCACTCCCGTGCAGCGGGTACGGCCCGCTCTCACCCCGCGCGGGGACGCCCCCGGTCGTACCGTCGCCCGTGACTCTCACGCCGACCCTCCGTCCTTGACCTGCCATCTCGACGGTAGGCAGTCACCAGGGCAGCGTCAACGATCGCCACACTCGGCACGCCGAGTGATAATCACCCTGAGAGTGGTTTCCCGTGCCCTGAATCGGGGAAAGGCTACTCGAATGGGGTGGAACACCCGCCGCCATGGACCGACAGCGGGCGCGTCACTGGTTGCCGGTCCCGAAGTCCTCGGGCGAGATCTGGTCGAGGAACTCGCGGAACTTCTCCACCTCGTCCTCCTGCTCGTCCGGGATCGCGATCCCCGCGTCGTCCAGCACCACGTCACTGCCGTAGATCGGCGTACCCGTGCGCAACGCCAGCGCTATGGCGTCGGACGGCCTCGCAGAGACCTCCACCCCGCTGGCGAAGACCAGCTCCGCATAGAAGACGCCCTCCCGCAGATCCGTGATCCGGACCTCGGTCAGTTCCTCACCGAGCGCGTCCAGCACGTCCTTGAACAGGTCGTGCGTCAGCGGCCGGGCAGGCGCCATGCCCTGCTGGGCGAAGGCGATCGCGGTCGCTTCCCCTGGACCGATCCAGATGGGGAGGTACCGGTCGCCTCCCACTTCACGCAGGAGCACGATCGGTTGGTTGGAGGGCATTTCCACCCGGACACCCACAACGTCGAGCTCGTTCACACAGCAACCCTAGGACCTGCCGTGCGGGTTTGGGTAGTCGGGGCGGCACCCACTCAGTTCAGACGCACTCCGAGGGCCGTCTGCACCAGGGCCTCGTGCAGCCGTACCGACAGTCCGGCGAGCTCTTTCATGGTCGCTTCGGCGTGCGCCCTGGTCTGCGGGTTGCGGTGCCGGCGCAGGGGTGCCACCACCTGCTCCACCAGCCCGGCCTCACGGTCCGCGGCCGCCTTCATGGCCCTCAGGTGCCTCGGTTCCAGCCCGAACCGGCCGAGATCGGCCACCAGCTTGGCCACGACGACCGCCTGGGCCTCGAATCCGCCCTCCGGGGTCTCCGCGAGCAGGCCGTAGGACTCCCATTCGGCGAGCTGGGCCTCGTCCACCTCGGCGGCGGCGAGCAGCTCAGCCCGGCCCACCTTGCCGACCGTGGCCCGCTCGGCGGCCTCACCGGGCCCCTCGGCGTGCCCCGACGGGCCCGGGATCCGTACCGGCTCGCCCGGCGCGCTCCCGTCGAGCTGCTCGCGGATGACCTTGAGCGGGAGGTAGTGGTCACGCTGCAGCCGCAGGATCCGAGCCAGCCGCTCGACGTCGTCGGCACTGAACTTGCGATAGCCGGACGGGGTGCGGCGGGGCTCCACGAGCCCTTCCGCTTCCAGGAAACGGATCTTCGAAATCGTGACTTCGGGGAACTCGTCGCGGAGCGTGGCGAGCACCGTACCGATGCTCACCAGCCGCTCCGCCGAGCCGGCGGCGCCGTTCCCGGCACCGCCCGTCGGTGTACGCAGCATGGACCTTCCCTGGGATGCCCCGGGCGGAAGCCCGGGGGGAATCAGAGTCAGATGCCTCGCTGGCTCACGTAGAACACCAGCCGGTACTTGCCGATCTGCACCTCGTCGCCGCTGTTCAGGGCGACGGATTCGATCGGGTTCCGGTTGACGTACGTGCCGTTGAGGCTGCCGACGTCGGCGACGGTGAAGCCGCCGTCCTGGCTCCTGCGGAACTCGACATGCCGCCGGGAGACGGTGACGTCGTCCAGGAAGATGTCGCTCTGCGGGTGCCGGCCCGCCGTGGTCAGCTCGCCGTCCAGCAGGAAACGGCTGCCCGAGTTGGGACCGCGGCGCACGATGAGCAGCGCGGAGCCCGGCGGGAGCGCCTCCACCGCGGCCTGGGCCTCGGGGGACAGCGAGGGCGACGGGTGCTGCCCGGTCACCTCGGCCTCGTAGGCCTCCAGGCCCGAGATCGAGATGGTGGACGTGGTCTCCGAGGCCCGCTCCGGGGTCAGCCCCGCCCGCAGCGGCGCACCGCAGTTCGAGCAGAAACGGCTGCTCGCCCGGGCCTGGTGACCGCACCGGCCGCACACCTGCTCGGAGGAAGCGGCCGCGCCCGGCTGTCCCACATGGGTGGCGTACGGGTCGGATTCCGGCCCGCCACCCGCACCCGGGGCCGCCGGGTCACCGAAACCTATGCGTGCGGTACCGGCGGGGCCGGCTGCCGACGCGCCGTGGCCTCCGGGAACGTCACCCTGGCCGGCGACCTCGTCCCGGAAGAGGGGCCGGTCGCCCTGCCCATCCCCCTGGCCCCCGCGGTGCTGGGCCGCACCGCTTTCCTCACGCTTCTTCTTGCCGAACAACTTCTCAAACAACTTCACGGGCGATTCCCCTTGACCGAAACAGACCCGCCCGTGGGGCAGGACGAACTCCGAATGACACACCTGCCGACCCGGACATTCTCACAACGTCCGTAACCACCAGACAGTTTCCACCACACAACGCGACTTCCGTGCGTCGACCCCCCGCAGGCTTCCGCCCACGTCGAACCCCGCGCCATCCGTCCCGCCTCATGACGATGACGACCGAGCGTAGTCAGGCTGCTTCACCTGCCGCAAGGCGTCCACAACGATCTTGGGTGAGCGTACGACAGTGGCCGTGGCCTGATCCTTCTCCAGCGTCTGGATGACACCGCCGGGAATGTTCAGTGCCGGTTCCAGATCCTGCGGCTTGCCGATGACCTTGAACTCGTAAGGCTGTGCGATCTTCCTGCCGTCGATGCCGACACCGCCGTCCTCGTCCGAGAAGTACGTGTCAGCCACCACGCGCACCCCGTTGACCTGGATGGCCTCGGCACCGGCGGCCCGCAGCTCCTGGATGGCGTCCAGCAGCATGTCGGACTGCACCAGACCCTGGGAATCGGAGACCTTGAGCGTGATACCCGGACCCTGGGCTGCCACCGTACCCGCCAGGATGCCCAGTTGGCGCTCCTTCTCCACGGTTTGCCTGCGTGCCTCTTCGGCCTGGTTCGAGCTGCTCTCCAGTTCACGGCGCTGCTCGTCCAGCCGCTGCTTCTCGTCCTCCAGGCGCTGGGTCCGGCCGTCGAGCTCGTCGAGGATGCGGACCAGGTCCTCCTGGCGGGCTCCGCGCAGGGCGCTGGACTCGGTGTGGGAGCGCACCTGGATGGCCAGGCCGAGGCCGAGCACGAACAGCAGCAGCGCCACGATCAGTTGGGCCCGGCTGAACTTCGGCGGCCACAGGCCGGCCTTCAGCCGCTGCCGGCCGGTCTCCTCGGGCCCGTCCGTCCCGGAACCCGCCGGGGCCGCGTCCTCCGCCTGCGGTTCCGGTTCCGGTCCGCGCTGCTCCGGCTCGGGCCGCTTCGGCTCGGACCGCTCCGGCTCGTGCCGCTCCGGCTCGTGCCGCTCCGGCTCGTGAGTGCCCTCCGGGGGAATGTCATGCGTACTCATCGGACCGCCCTCACGCCCGGAACACGTGCCTGCGGATGGCCGCGGCGTTGGAGAAGATGCGGATGCCGAGGACGACGACCACACCGGTGGACAGCTGCGCGCCGACGCCCAGCTTGTCGCCGAGGAAGACGATCAGCGCCGCCACCACGACGTTGGACAGGAAGGACACCACGAAGACCTTGTCCACGAAGATGCCGTCCAGCATCGCGCGAAGACCGCCGAACACCGCGTCCAGCGCCGCGACGACGGCGATGGGCAGATAAGGCTCCACGACGGCCGGCACTTCGGGCCGGACCAGAAGCCCGACCACCACTCCGGCCACCAGGCCCAGTACCGCGATCACGATGCACCCTTCTTCGGCTCTGCTGCCTTCGGCTCTGCTGCTGTGGCTGTACGTACGGTCAGGCTCGACGCGGCGGGCAGCCGTACCTCGTCCTCGGCGGACAGGGAGTAGCGGATGCCGTAGTTCTCCTGCAGCACGTGCAGGTACTGGCCGTCGGCGCTGTCCTGGAACGCGGGGCCCAGCTTCCCCTTGTCCCCGACCGCGAGCACCTCGTACGGCGGCACCAGCGGCCGGTTGTCGACCAGTATCGCGTCACCCGCGGCCCGGATCGCCGAGAGCGAGGTCAGCCGCTGCCCGTTGATGGACACCGCCTCGGCGCCCGACTGCCACAGCCCGTTCACGATCCGCTGCATGTCCCGGTCCCGCAGCCGGCCTGTGTCGGAGAAACCCGTGTTCTCGCGCGGCCCGCCGCCCTCCGCCGAGGAACCCTTGGCATCGTCAACGACCAGTTTGATCCCCGGGCCGTGGACTTCCGTGGCGCCGGAGAGCAGGGCCACGAGTTCCGCCTGGTCCCCGCCGTGCTGCTTGAGGGCCGCCCGCTGCCGTGCCGCGACGTCCTCGCGCAGGGTGTCGACGTCCTTCTCCAGGACGTCGGCCTTGCGGTCGGCCCGCTCGACGCGGTGGATCAGCTCCTGGCGCTCCTTGGCCAGCACCGGCGCACTGAGCCGCGTCTCGGCGGCACCCAGTGTGACGATCGCGGCTGCCAGGACCAGACCCGCGGCGAGGGCCAGCTTCGCCTTCAACGTCCGCGGCAGCCCGGCCGCTCCGGCCGCCTCACGCCGGGCCGCGGCTTCCGCGTACCCCTCGTCCAGGCTGTTGTCCATCACGTGCGTCAGCAGCGACATGGAGGCGTCCGGACGCGCGGGCGGCCTGGGGCTCCGGTTCTGGGACGGCTGCGACATGCCGCACATCGTCGCACGTCGGCGGGCCCATCACCGAATGAGGGCGCTCCCGGACCGCTGTCCGGGAGCGCCCTGGCGGGTCAGTGTCCGGCGCCGTCCACCACGCCGGCCCATTCCTCCAGCAGGGCCTGCGCGGACGCGTCGTCCGGCCCCTCCGCCCACAGGTGGGTCACCGCCTCCGCCGGGTCGGGCAGCACCAGGGCCCACCGCCCGTCAGCCTCGACCACCCGCACACCGTCGGTGGTGTCCACGTGCCGGTCCCCGGCCGCTTCGACCACCCGCCGCATGACCAGGCCCTTGACCGCCCACGGCGTCGGCACGTCCCGCTTGAGCACGTGCGCACGCGGTATCCGCGCATCGATCTGGCTCAGCGTGAGCTGGGTCCGCGCGACCAGGCCGATGAGACGGACGAAGGCGGCCGAGCCGTCGAACACGCTGCTGAACTCCGGCACGATGAACCCGCCCCGGCCGTCCCCGCCGAAGATCGTGTCCTCGGCCCGGCCGACCCTGGTCAGGTCGTCCGGCGAGGTCGTCGTCCACTCCACCTGGGTGCCGTGGTACGCCGCGACCTGCTCGGCGATCCGCGTGGTGGTCACCGGCAGCGCCACCCGGCCGCTGCGCCGCTCGGCCGCGACCAGGTCCAGCAGCACCAGCAGTGCCCGGTCGTCCTCGATGATCCGCCCGCGCTCGTCGACCAGCGAGATCCGCTCGCCCACCGGGTCGAAGCGCACGCCGAAAGCGGCCCGCGCCGAGGCGACGATCTCGCCGAGCCGCACCAGCCCGGACCGCCGCGACTCCGCCGTCTCCGTGGGCCGCGTCTCGTCCAGACCCGGGTTGATGGTGAGCGCGTCCACCCCGAGCCGGCCGAGCAGGCTCGGCAGCACCAGGCCGGCGCTTCCGTTGGTGGCGTCCACGACCACCTTCAGCCCGGACTCGGCGATCCCGGTGGTGTCGACCCGCCGCAGCAGCGACCCCGTGTACGAGTCGAAGACGCTGGACGGGAACTGCAGGTCGCCGATCTCACCGGGGAACGCCCGCCGGTACTCCTGGCGCGCGTACACCCGGTCCAGCTTGCGCTGCTGGGCCTGGGAGAGGTCGGCCCCGCGCTCGTCGAGGAACATGATGTCCACGGAGTCCGGCACACCGGGCGAGGTCCGGATCATGATGCCGCCGGCGCTGCCCCGCGCGGTCTGCTGCCGGGCCACCGGCAGCGGTACGTTCTCCAGGTCCCGTACGTCGATGGCGCTGGCCTGCAGCGCGGAGATCACGGCCCGTTTCAGCGCCCGCGCACCGCGGGAGTGGTCACGGGCGGTGGTGACGGTCGAGCCCTTCTTCAGGGTGGTGGCGTACGCGCCGGCGAGCCGGACCGCGAGCTCGGGGGTGATCTCCACGTTCAGGATCCCGGTCACGCCGCGCGCGCCGAAGAGGTGCGCCTGGCCGCGGGACTCCCAGATGACCGAGGTGTTGACGAAGGCGCCGGCCTCGATCGTCTTGAACGGGTAGACCCGCACGTTGCCCTGCACGATCGATTCCTCACCGACCAGGCACTCGTCGCCGATGACCGCGCCGTCCTCGATCCGCGCGGCCCGCATGATGTCGGTGTTCTTGCCGATGACGCAGCCGCGCAGGTTGCTGTGCTGGCCGATGTACACGTTGTCGTGGACGACGGCCCTGTGCAGGAAGGCCCCGCTCTTGACGACCACGTTCGACCCGACGACCGTGTGCTCGCGGATCTCTGCCCCGGCCTCGATCTTGGCGTAGTCCCCGATGTAGAGGGGTCCGCGCAGCACGGCGTCCGGGTGCACCTCGGCGCCTTCGGCGACCCACACTCCGGGTGAGATCTCAAAGCCGTCCATCTCGACCTGGACCTTGCCCTCGAGCACGTCGGCCTGCGCCTTGACGTAGCTCTCGTGGGTGCCGACGTCCTCCCAGTAGCCCTCGGCGACGTAGCCGTAGATGGGCCGGCCTTCCTTCATCAGCTGGGGGAAGACGTCGCCCGACCAGTCCACCGGGACGTCCGGGTCCACGTAGTCGAAGACCTCGGGTTCCATGACGTAGATGCCGGTGTTGACGGTGTCCGAGAACACCTGGCCCCAGGTGGGCTTCTCCAGGAAGCGCTCCACCTTGCCTTCCTCGTCCACGATGGTGATGCCGAATTCCAGCGGGTTCGGCACCCGGGTCAGGCACACCGTGACGAGTGCGCCCTTCTCCTTGTGGAAGTTGATGAGGTCGGTGAGGTCGAAGTCGGTGAGCGCGTCACCTGAAATGACGACGAAGGCATCGTCCTTCAAGGCCGCCTCGGCGTTCTTCACGCTGCCGGCGGTGCCGAGTGGCTTCTCCTCGTTGGCATAGGTGAGCTCCATGCCGAGCTCTTCGCCGTCACCGAAGTAGTTCCGCACCAAGGATGCGAGGAACTGCACGGTGACCACGGTCTCGCTGAGCCCGTGCCGCTTCAGCAGCCTGAGCACGTGCTCCATGATCGGCCGGTTCGCCACCGGCAGGAGCGGCTTGGGCATGCTTGAGGTCATGGGGCGAAGGCGCGTGCCCTCGCCTCCGGCCATCACGACGGCCTTCATGTCGGATTACTCCTCCTCGGCTCAATCGGCCACAGCGTCCGCCTTCACGAGCCGACGAACCTGGACCACGTAAAGGATCCCTGCCCACCAGTAGAGGGTTGTACCCCATCCAGCGAACGCCCATCCGAAAACAGACGCAAGCCAGGCCAACCATCCCGTGCCGTCACTGAGGAGGAGCAACGGGAAGGCGTACATGAGGTTGAAGGTCGCGGCCTTGCCGAGGAAGTTGACCTGGGGCGGCGGATAGCCGTGCCGGCGCAGGATGAGCACCATGACCGCGAGCATGACCTCACGGGCGAGCAGGGCCAGAGTGAGCCACAGCGGGAGAATTTCGCGCCACGTCAGACCGAAGAGCGTGGTGAGGATGTACAGGCGGTCCGCGGCCGGGTCCAACAGCCGTCCGAGACTGCTGATCTGGTTCCACCGCCGGGCGAGCTTCCCGTCGAGGTAGTCGCTCACACCGCTCAACATGAGCACGAGCAGCGCCCAACCGTCGTACTCCGCAAGGATCAGCCAGAGGAACAGGGGTACGCCGGCGAGCCTCGCCATGCTCAGGATGTTGGGAATGGTGAAAATTCGGTCGGTCTGAACCCGAGTCTCCTGGACCTCCACCCGGGGGCCTCCACTGTCACTGTTGAACGTGCGAACGATGCTTCTCGACCCTACAGGAGAACACATGTACCCAGAACGCAAGAAAGCCCCGGACCATAAGGTCCGGGGCTTCCCGCAATGATTGTTCGGCGGCGTCCTACTCTCCCACAGGGTCCCCCCTGCAGTACCA